>DASRLE010000073.1:0-2431 GCA_035648615.1 Saccharimonadales bacterium (SeqCode)
CGTCGTAATGGCCCGGTCCGGTTTGTTCAAGGGGCAGCGTTTGTTTTTCCCCTTTCGGGCTGACCACCAGCGCCTGTAAATTCAGAAAATTCCGGTAATGCCCGTGGGCATCAATGGCCTCGACGCTGATGTGGCCCTCGCCTTTCTCGACCGCCACTTGGGTATTGAAATCCGCCGCCTCGACCCGGCGCAAACTCCATTGCGCGATTTGCAGCCAGAACTCCCGAAACTTGGCCCAGCCCATCCAATGGGCCGCCCACTTGGCGCGCGCGTCGGAAGTAAAAGCGACCGCGCGCCCGAGACCATATTGCCACTGGGCCAGGAGCGGATCGCCTTTTTGGGTGACTAAGGGCACTTCCGCGCGGCTCTTGGGCGTGGTGCAAACATAACCCAGGAGCGTTGGAAATTCCGAGGCGTCAATTCCCTTGGTCAATTCGCTTTCGGCCCGCATTTGCGACTTGAACGGCTCCTCGAAAATGGCCGATTTCAAAATGACCGACGCTTCCTTGATAAAAATCTGCGGCAAATCCGACGCGGCATCGACCGCCCAAAACCGGCCATGCCCTTCCGCGGCCAGCCACGACATGGTGTCGGGCGCGACGTGGCCGCCAATCATCACGGTGCTGATGGTGATTCTGTGCGCCACAATGTCGTCCACCAAAGTTTTTTGGGGAGCGGCCGGATCGCCGTCGCTGAAGACAATCAAATGCTTGAGCGTGGCGGTGGATTTAAGGAGCGCGTCGTAGGCCATTTGCATCGGGCCTTGGAAATCGCCCATATCGCCCGGGTTCATGCCCGCGATTTGGCGGCCCATGTCCGCTTTGTTG
Organism: Saccharimonadales bacterium (SeqCode); assembly: GCA_035648615.1. Classification (GTDB taxonomy): domain Bacteria; phylum Verrucomicrobiota; class Verrucomicrobiia; order Limisphaerales; family Palsa-1400; genus DASRLE01. The sequence goes on from DASRLE010000073.1 coordinate 828, forward strand.
CCGACTTTGGCCAGCGGAAAAAGCCAGCGGTTGTTTCCGTCCCAGAGCACAATGCCCATTTCATCCTGCGGGCCGAGCGCGTCCAGCGCGGCAAAGGCAATATCGCGCGCCCAGCCGTTGCCGCCGGGAAATTCGGTGGCGTGACAAACAATGGCCAGCGCGCCGCTCGGCAAGACCTTCTTGCTGTTTAACTCCATGTCCACCGGGAGCGTCGTTTCCAACGGCGTCCCGCGATAGCCGCCCGCCGCGAAAGCCTGGTCGCCGCCAATGCAAACCAGCCCCACCCCAAAATCCCGCACCGCGCTTTCCAGCAGGCGCATTGCGTCGAGGCCGAGATCGCCCGCCGCGATGTTGCTCAGAAAGATGGCGTCGTAACTTTGTATTTCCGCCAGGCTGCCGGGAAATTTGTCCGTCACTTTCACCTCCAGCTTGGTGCTTTGCAGGGCCGCGGCCAGAGGCTCATCTTTTTTCGAGTCGCTGGAAACAATCAGGATTCGCGGATTCCCCCGCACGATGGTGAAGGCGATGGCGCGGTTGTTTTGCGGCACGGTATCGCCGGGGGCCTCGAGTTGGACGTCGTATTGGTAGAAGCCAGGCTCGGTCAGCGTTTGCGGAAAGGTGAAAAGATTTTTGCCGGCGTTCAGCTCGACCTTTTGTTCGCCCAGGAAAGTTTCGTTGAGATAGAGCCGGACGGAAGCGCTTTGCGCCTGATCGGCCTGGGCAAAGATTTTCAACTCGAAGGTCTGGCCTTTCTTGACTGTGCTTGGCACGGAGAGTTTTTTGACGGAGACATCATTGCCGCGATTCACCCCCAGCGGAAGAACGTCCAGCGTCACTCCGAGCGGCCGGGCCGCCGCCATGACGGAAATGGCGTCGCCCAGGTTTTCATTGCCGTCGGACAACAAGACCAGCCGCTTCTGCCCCGTCTCGGGAAAGGCCGCCGTGCCCAGCCGAATCGCCCCGGCAATATCCGTCCGTTCCGTGCCCACGATGGCTTGTACTTGACGCAGGTCGAGCTGGGCGTTGGGTCGCGATTCGATGGCCGCTTCCGCGCCAAAAACCAGGACGCCGGCGGTGTCGGCCGGCTTCTTTTTCTTCGAGGCTTGGTTGACGTAATTCCGCGCCATTTCCTGCTGCGGAGACGGCACGCTTTGCGAGCGGTCCAGCATAAAAAACACCGTCATGCCTTCGAGTGGTTTTTTCCATTGCAGGCCGCCCATCGCCAGCCCCAAGGCCAGCACGACCAATCCTCGCAGGGCCAGCGCCAGCCAGCGCCGCCACGGTGTCACTTGCACATCCGATTTCCAGGTCAGCCATGCCACCCACGGCAACGCAACCGCCAGGAGCAACAACCAGCCGGGATCGGTGAACTGGAAGTTCATGGGGCGGGTTTGCGCAAAAACTTCTCGACGCGATTGTTCATGGCGTCGGCCACGTAGAGGTTGCCTTTGGAATCCAGCGCGATTCCCCACGGGTTGCTGAATTCGCCGGGAGCGCCGCCCGGGCCGCCCAATATTTCCAGCGAACGATCATGAGCGTCGAAAATCTGGATGCGGCTGTTGCCGAACTCGCAGACGAATTGCAGGCCGGAAGGGTCCACCTGC
>DASRLE010000074.1:0-16108 GCA_035648615.1 Saccharimonadales bacterium (SeqCode)
TGTTTATCCCGTTCGATCATTTCTGGGCGCATGATTACATTGGGTTCCGCGCTCCCGGTTGGCGGGTGCCCAGTCTCTTTCGCATCAGCGTGGTGGCGAACCATTACGGGTTCGTCGGCGGACGGTTCATGGTCGGCGGAATCGGACGCGACCGCATGGCGATCCTGACGCACCACGATATCCATGTGGCCCGAATCGAAATTCGTGATTCGCACATCGAGCACGCCCGGGAAGAGCAGCGAGTCCGTTCCGTGGAAGTAGAACACGGTCGCGGTCTCGAGGGGCGGGACGGCCGGGGCTTCGAGGAGCATCGCAATGTCGAATCGGAGCACCGTCCGGGCGTAGTCTCAAGGCCCAGCGAAAGCCATTCTGAAAGTTTCCGCGGCGGGGAAAACCGGGGCGGCCCTTCCAAGGATTCCAAGGACAAAGAGTCAGGAAGATAACGGCCGAGCGATGGCGGTGACGAGCGGCGCATCCGACATTAAGTCGAGGCGCGGCGCGGCGGAAGTCGTGAGCGGATTTGTTTGAAAACCGCCTGCTTCCAATTTGGCCACCCAGCGCGCAATCCAGTCAAGAATGAGATGCAGATCGAGCCGTTCGTGCCGCGCCGGATACTTTTGCAGGTTGGCGGCGGCGAGTTTAAAAAGGGCGGCGGCGGGACGCAGCCGATTTTTTTGCAAATGCACAAAAGCCCCGGCCAGTTGAATCAGCCCCTTGTAAAATGCGCCGTCAGGCCCGTGGCGGTCCTTCAGCCAAAGTTGCTCCAGGACATCATGCGCCTCATAAAACTGGCCGCGATTAAAACAGGCGAAATAACCGATGTAATGGGGATCGCTTCCCTGGCCGCTCCATTGTTCCAGCAGCGCGGCGATTTTCTCTCCCTTGTGGCTCATAGCAACCCGTCCAGCCGCGCCGATATGTCATGCAGAATTTCCAAGTCGCTCGCCGGACGGCGCGCCGCTTTAGGATGGGGCTGATCGGATTTAATCCGCCCGCGCATTTTGAGGAATTGGGCGGCGCTGTGTTTGTAAGCCGGAACCGGCGCGCGAAAAGCAAAAAAGCCGAGATACTGAAGCAGGTCGTTCAAGGCATAGAAACGCGGATCGGCAGCGGCCCAAAATTTGTCCCGCGCCGCGAAGGCTTCCGGCGCGAAGGCCGACAAGCCGAGCAAATAATCGCTCCCATACATGACCATGTCGATGGCGAGGTCATTGCCGGTGTAAATTTTGAAATCCGGCCGGACGCGATCGCGCAAGGCGAGGCGTTCCCATTCCAACTGGCGGTTGAGCGAGGAATGTTTGATCCCGGCGATTTGGGGAATTTGCATCAGCCGCTCGACGGTTTCCAAACTGTAAATTTGGCCGAAGGGCGCGAACATCTCGCCCAACTCGAAACAGAGCGCCTTGGGACAACCCGAGACGGCGGAGCGATAAAAGTCCGCCAGTTTGGCCCCCGGCATTTCTTTGAGAGGCGAACTTTGGAAAAGGATGGGCGTTCCTCCGACTTCGACAATTTCGCCGCAGGCAGTTTGGTAAAGGCGCAACAAATCCCCCGGCTGGCCCTCGACAAAGGCGCCCGCCACGAAGGGTTTTCCGGCGGCATGGCGGCGGGTCAGCGCCAGCACTTCGCGGCGTTCGCCCGTGCTCAAAAGATTGGCGTAGCCCGTATCCATATTGACCGCCGAGGTCAGCCCCGCCTGCAAGGTGCTTTGCAGAATGGATTCGAAGCTCGCGAAATCAATCCGGCCTTCCTCGTCGAACGGCAGGAGGACGGCGGAAATGCCTTCAATTTTTCGGCCCGGCTGGATGCGTTTTATAATGGTCTCGATGGCCATGGTGAGAGGGAATGTACAGGAACGTTCGTCTGATTCAACTGATCAATCCGCGCTGGCGCAAGAGGGCGTCCATCGCTTTGTCCATCAGCCGGTCCGCCAGTGGTTGAGTGGCTTCGTCGAGGTGAGCGAGGGCTTTTTTGAGCTGGATGGGATCACCGGTGGTCGTGGCGGGATCCTCTGAATCAAGCGCGTCTTGCAAGGTGTTCATGGCCGATTCCACCTTGGCAGAGTAATCGCCCTCCAATTCGCCGGCGCAATCCGCCAGGCCTTTGCGGGTGGCTTCGAGAGTTTCGGTAGCGCGCAATTTGGCTTCGATCCACTGGCGCGCGCGCAAGTCGTCAAAGGCGTGCTCGACCGATTCCTCCACCATTTTTTGCACCTCGGCGTCCGCCACATCGACGGCCGATTTCATCTCGACAATCTTTTGCCGGCCGGTTTTGGTGTCGCGGGCCAGGACGTGCAGGATGCCGTTGGCGTCGATTTCAAATTGCACGCCGACGCGCGGCAGGCCTTTGGGAGCGCGCTCGAAGTCGAGGGTGAACCGCCCCAGGCTCCAGTTGTCCCGGGCCTTTTCGCGCTCGCCTTGCAGGACGTGAATGAGCATGTCCGGCTGGTGATCGACGGCGGTGGTGAACAGTTCGCCCGCCTTGATCGGGATGGTCGAGTTGCGGGGGATGATCACATTCATCAAGCCGCCAAAAGTTTCGATGCCCAGCGAGAGAGGGGTTACGTCAAGTAGAAGAAGATTCTTGAATCCGCCCGATAGTATTTCCGCCTGAATGGCCGCGCCCAGCGCCACGGCTTCGTCGGGATTTTGGGAGGTGTTCAAACGCGGACCCTTTGCGGAATGATATTCGGTCCCGACACGAATATCGCCGCGCGCTTCGTCGAACTCCACGCAACCAAAAATTTCCGCGACGATTTTTCTGACCAGCGGCATGCGCGTTTGCCCGCCGACGAGAATGACTTGGTCCAGATCGCGCGCTTCCAATTTGGCGTCGGCCAGCGAGCGAAGGCAATGCGCCCGCGTGCGCAGAACCAGGTCGCGCGTCAAATCCTCCAGCGTTTCGCGCGTGAGCAAATATTGGAAATGGTAATCAGCGGAAAGAAAAGGGAGGGCGATCTCGACGGCGGTTTCAGTCGAGAGGCGGATTTTAGTTTGTTCGGCGGTTTCGCGGATGCGCGACAGCAGGGCCAGATCGCGCGTGGCATCCGGGCCGCCGTCCGTTTTGATTTTTTCCACAATGAAATCGACCAGCCGCCTGTCGAGGTCATCGCCGCCGAGGCGGGTGTTGCCATTGGTGGAGAGGACCTGAAAAACGCCCTCATTTAATTCCAAAATCGACAGATCAAAAGTGCCGCCGCCCAAGTCATAGACGGCGATTTTGGAACGTTCTTTCAATTTGTCCAAACCATAGGCCAGCGCGGCGGCGGTCGGTTCATTGACAATGCGCTCGACGGTCAACCCGGCCAGTTCTCCGGCCTTTTTGGTGGCGTTGCGTTGGGCGTCGTTGAAGTAAGCGGGCACCGTAATGACCGCCCGCGTGACCGGTTCGCCCAAAGCTCTTTCCGCGTCCGCCTTCAATTTCTTCAAAATTTCCGCCGAGATTTCCTCCGGCGTGCAGGAACGGCCATGGAGGCGGACGCTGGCCGGCCTCGTGCCCTCGCCTTGCACGGGATAGGTCACCAGCATTTCTTCGCGCGAGATTTCCGCGCCGCGCCGGCCCATGAAGCGTTTGATGGAATAAACCGTTTCCGCCGGCTTGAGAACGCGCCAGCGATTGGCCGGCTGGCCCACCACCGGCGCGCCGCCGTCCGCGGGAAAATGGACCACCGACGGCGTCAGCCTTCGTCCTTCCGCATCGGCGATGACGTAGGGAATGCCGGAATCCACAGTGGCGACCAGCGAATTGGTGGTGCCGAGATCGATGCCGGCAATTTTGCTCATTAGCGGGAAATATCTGCTTGACGCAGCACGCGAAAAGCATGCTGGCCCAGCACTTTCTCGGCCACTTCGTTGTCTTCCATGCTGACGGCCAGGATCGATTTGCCTTGGGGATGAATAATGAAGCAATACAGGTAATTGATATTCAATTCCGCCTCCAACAAAGCGGCCATCACGTCGGGCATTTGCGTCGCGGTGTCGATTTCCACCACCAGCAAATCGCTCTCGGTAAACGCGAACCCTTCATCCTTCATCAGCCGCCGGGCGCTCTCCGGGTCGTCCACCACCAGGCGGATGATGGCGCTGTCGGTGGTGTCAAGTATGGTAATCGCCATGACATGCACCGACTTGGAACTGAGCAAGGCGATCAAATCGTGCAGCCGCCCGAGGCGGTTGGCGGTAAAGACGGAGAATTGTTTTACCGGGTCCCGCCTGCCGCCGCGTGTCACTTGCGTTGTCATGCTTCAATTAGCCATATTCTGGGCAGAGTTCAAAGGTAAGTTTGGCGTTCAAACCTGCGCGCTCTTTGCTAGAGTGTGAACGATGAAGTGCATTGTCACGGCCGGGCCGTCTTATGAGGAACTGGATCAGGTCCGGCGTCTGACCAATTTTTCGACCGGCGCGCTCGGCTCCGCGCTGGCCGATTACCTCGTCGAACAAGGACACGAAGTGGAATTGCTGCGCGGGCATTATTCGACCTGCCGCGGCGAAACCAGGGCGCAACGGCTCCAGATTTTTACGACGGGCGCGGATTTGAGCCGGCGGCTGGAAGAGTTGCGCGGACCTGGGGTGCGCGCGGTTTTTCATGCGGCTGCGGTCGGCGATTTTGCCTTTGGCAAAATCTGGCGGAGAGGACAGGGTGGTGAATTAACCGAAGTGACGTCGCCCAAAATTTCCACGCGCGGCGAGCCGCTGCTGGCCGAATTGCTCCCGACGCCAAAAATTAGCGGACGTCTGCGAACCTGGTTTCCGGCGGCGCGCCTCGTCGGCTGGAAATTTGAAGTCGAGGGCAGTCGAGATCGTGTCGTGGCCGAAGCGGAGCGGCAAAGGCAGCAAAACCAAACGGACGCCTGCGTGGCCAACGGCCCCGGTTATGGCGCGGGTTTTGGCTTGGTGACTGGCGCCGGGCAGTGCCTTGACTTGACTGAGAAAAGTGATTTATTTGCGGCGCTGGGTTCGCTTCTAAAACTCGACCGTTCGGACCCGCCGCAAGCCTAATCGGTAGGGAATCCAGCCCATCACGATTGAGAAAAGGACGAAGGCCGTCCAAGTCGTCAAAATCCAATGAACCGAGGCGCCGCCCTTCCAACCCCAGGGCGAACCGACGGCCAGGAGCGTGACTGATCCGACAATGTAGAGAAAGCTCAGCACCAAGCAAAGAGTGCCGCCGAAGCCGCTGACAATCTTGGTCGGATTGTCCTCGCGAAAATTGGGGTAAAGCGCGCCCAAGCCCATGGCCAGCGCCGCCAGGGTAAAGGTCATGGTGGCGATGATGACGGCGAGGTAAAGGGTGCGATCCACCGGCATTTGCAGCATGTAGCAGGAAAGCCAGATCAGGCTCACCGTCACCACCAGGGCGGCGCGGCTGGCCAGCCAGAACTTCGCCTTCAGCGCCTGCACCAGGCCCAACGGCGCCATCCCTACAATCCAGAGCCGCTTGCCTTCGAGGGAAAATTGTGGAAAGACGAATCGCGTCGTCAGAGTCGCCAGATTCAAAGCGCACGCCCCGAGGTTCAAATAACAGACCAGGTGAACCCAAAAGGGATTGGTCAATTCCTGCGAAAAGTGGCGAAGGTTGATGACATACACTCCCAGCAAGCCGAACAAAACCAGCGTCTGTCCCCACTGCGTCGTATCGCGCCAGAACATGCGCGAGTCCTTGACCAGCAGGGCCAGGACATCATCCGGGCCGCTGAAAAAAAGCCGGAAGATTTTCTCGATTCGCCCCGCGCCGTAGTCAATATGAACTTTCCGCTGGCGCCAGCGGCGAAACCATTTCCAGCGCACGAAAATGCTCTCGCGGCTTTGCACGGTGGAAAACGCCTCGTAGAAAAGCTTCCCCGTCCGCGTGAACGAAAGGTAGCCAAACAAGAGAACGTGGCTTAACAGCACCAGCAGAAAAAATCCGGCCGCCGTCCAGGCCCCTTCCGACCATTGCAAAACAAACGTCGAGAGCCAAAAGCTGGGCAGCCAGGGCCACTCCGAGAAATGAGTGCGCATGAGCAATTTGTCCAGCGTGGCCAGGACGCGCGTGTCGGTGGAATTATCCGTCAGTGTTTCCGGCCGAAACCATAAGCCCATCAAAACCAGGGCCCCCAGCGTGAGCACAATGGCCACCACCTGAAAAGTGCGGCGATCAAGGTAACGAGCCAGATTCATGGCCACCCACGCCCCCGCCACACCCGGCAAGACGATAAACAGCGCCAGCGCCACCAGCGTCATCAGATAAAAATGCCAGGGCGCGCCGCGTGTCAGCCCATACGCCGCCAGCAGCGGGGCAATCAGAAAAATAAAAGCCCACGACGCCACCAGGGCGGATTCCACGAATTTCCAGCGGAAAATAGTTTGGGACGAAATGGGGAGGCTGGTCAGAAAGTTGGTTTCACGATTGCGAAAAAAATTGGTGTAGCCAATGACCAGATTACTAAAGAGCAGCATGATCAGCAAAAAAACAAAAAGCAGAAAAAAAAGCCGTTCCGTCAAAAGCGCGCCCAGCGCGGGAAAGTTGTTGAGAAATTGCAATCCATGCTGAAAGAGCACAAACGAAAGCACCAGATAAGCCACGACGAACAACCCCACCGAACCCGCCAGCAACCCGGAGGTCGAGTGAACAGACTTGAGCCGCCGCCATCCTTGCAACCAATGAATCCGCGCCAACATCCCAAAAGCGGGCGGGTTCGAGGTGGCTGCCGAGGCTGGGCGCATGGGATATTTTTAGCAAGGGCCGAGATTTGGCAAGGGAAACTTCGCCTGTTTCCGTAAGGGGAGGCGCATTTCACTTTTGGCTTGGCGTGTCTCGGGGCAAGGACTTTGGCATTGGGTGGCATTGGACAGATTGAAAAATGGTCATTGAAAATTTGTTATCTGTTATTTAAAGAATACGCATCCAACAGGACTGTGTCTTTCGATGACCAATAAAAGATTTTCAATGGCCAATTCTCAATCGGGACGTCCGAAACCTTAACGCATTACTTCGCCAACACGACTTACCCCCAAAAAAGTGAAATTCATCCCCGGGCGGAAAGAACGGCCTCGAAAAATAGCGCGCACCGTGCGCGTCTCTTCTTGACAGCCTCCCTCGTGGACCTTCGAAAAATAGCGCGCACGGTGAGCGGCAAAGGTTCCCGCGTTCGTGGTATAACCGTTACGGTGAATCGCAAAGAGATGAAAGAGAGCGCCGCTAAGTTAATGAAAGCTTCCCGATTATTCGGCAGCCTTTCGAAATCTTTTGGAAGACCCCTATTTTCCATTTTTTGCCGGTCAAGGGTTGTTTCACTTTTCCTGCTCAGTCATACCCAGTCAAACCCAGTCAAACCAAAATGGGTCGGATTTAGGGGGTCGCATCAGGTTTTCCCCTATAATTAGATTATTTTTCTATCCGGGGCAAAGATCATTAAACAATAAATTGAAACTCATCTCCAATTATCCTATTTTTTCCGGTAATGCATACTGCCCGACAAGTCCAAAAATTCCAGGCGTTGAAGCGCAAGACATCAGCCAAAAAGCGGGCGGCTGGAAAGGGAGCAAGGGGGAATTTTACCGTAGCGTCGGCCAACGATATCAAGCGCCAGCCACTGGATGTCAGCGGCGTGGAAATCTTGGAACATGAAATCAATCCCGACTACTGAAAGTCCGGCCCCAAATCCTCGCCTAAGGAATGAGAAATGCGATTTCGCTCAATAAATCAAAGAGTGCCTTTTTGGGTTCTACTGGATTGGTTAGGGGCAGAATTTTGTTATTGTGTGTGACGAAATTTTTCAACAGCCGTGAGACGAGTTTCCGGGCCAAAGCGGCGCTGACGCGCCGCGCTCCAAGGCGCTTCGCGCGCACTGCGGCTGCCGAACAGCCGGCAGGTTTTGGACTGCGTGCGCGTTAGCGCCGCTTTTTCGCTGGCGTCCGTCATTTATTTACCGCTCAAGATGCGCCCTGTTATTTTCCCCTGTTTCTGCTACGCTCCGTGTTGTGAGTTTTGTTGCTGAATTTAACCGGCTGCCTTGGCCGGCTTTGCTGGAACGGTCCTTGAGCGCGACGGACGGGGATGTCCGCCGCAGCTTGCGGAGCGGCCAGTTGTCGCTGGCCGATTTTGCGTATTTGATTTCGCCGGCGGCGGGCTCTTGCCTCGAGGAGATGGGCCAGCGCTCGCGCGCCTTGACCCGCCAGCGCTTTGGCAATGTCATCCGGCTGTTTGCCCCGCTCTATCTCTCCAATGAGTGCATCAACAATTGCCAATATTGCGGGTTCTCGCGCGACAATGCGATCTTGCGCGTGACCTTGAGCGTCGCGGAAATGTTGCGCGAGGCGCGCGCCCTGCAAGCACAGGGCTTTCGCAATATTTTGCTGGTGGCCGGAGAGCACCCCAAGTTTGTTTCGTCCCATTACTTGACAGATTGTGTGCGCGCATTGCACGCGGAGATTTCCGGCGTTTCGCTGGAGGTCGGGCCGATGGAAACGAAGCAGTACCGGCCCTTGGTCGAGGCAGGCGCGGACGGGTTGGTGGTTTACCAGGAAACGTACGACCGGGCGCTCTACGCGCAATTGCATACGGCGGGGCCGAAACGCGATTTCGATTGGCGATTGGAAACGCCCGAACGCGCTTACGAGGCGGGGTTTCGCCGGCTGGGCATCGGCGCTCTTTTTGGGCTGGGCGATTGGCGGCGGGAGGCCTTGTGCCTGGCGGCCCACGCGGATTATTTATTGCGCCATTGCTGGAAGGCGCAGTTGACCATTTCGTTGCCGCGCATGAGGCCCTGCGCGGGAGAATTTCAGCCGTTGACCGAAATGGCCGAGCGCGAATTGGCCCAACTGGTTTGCGCCTTCCGTTTGCTCTTTCCGGATGCCGGCCTGGTTTTGTCCACCCGCGAATCTCCGCGCCTGCGCGACGGGTTGATTCCCCTGGGCATCACGTTGCTCAGCGCGGGCAGCCATACCGAGCCGGGCGGCTACACCGGGGCGGGACGAGAAAAAATTCATCATACCGAACGCGGCCGTATTGTTGACTTGGTGGCGGACGCAGCGGGCGCGACCGGACAATTTACCATTGCCGATGAACGTTCGCCGGGCGAGGTCGCCGCCCTGCTGCGGCGTCTCGGTTACGAACCGGTCTGGAAAGATTGGGACGCAGTCCTGACCGCGTGATGTTTCCCCGCATTTCCAGGAGAGCCTTCTTGGCCAGCGCCGGAATTGGGAGCGCGGCTTTCCTGGGCTACTCTGGGTTTGTGGAACCGGGCTGGCTGGAAGTGGGACGCCACGAAATTAAAACCAATGGGGCAGGGGAACCCATTCGTCTTCTCCACCTGGCTGATTTGCACGCCTCGTGGTGCGTGAGTTTGGAGCGCATCGAGGAAGGCATCAGCCTCGGCTTGCAATGCAAACCTGATTTGATCTGTGTGACCGGTGATTTTATCACGACGAAATTCGCGGATATGGATAACTACGCGCGCGTCCTTTCGCGCCTGGCGGGCGCTGCGCCGACGTTTGCCTGCCTGGGCAACCATGACGGCGGATGGTGGGCGAAGCGTCATCATGGGCATTCGGATACACAATGGGTGCGGAGCCTTTTGCAAAAAAGCGGCGTTGAATTATTGCACAACCGCTCGACGGAAGTGCGGCTGAAAAACCGGGTCTTGCGGCTGGTGGGAGTGGGCGATCCTTACTCGGCGGAGGTGGAACCGGCCCGCGCCTTTCCGCCTCCCGCCGCCACGCGGCCCTATTGTCTCCTGCTCTCGCATAATCCCGATACGAAGCGATTCCTTGCGCCCTATTCGTGGGACTTGATGCTCTGCGGCCATACGCATGGCGGACAATTATGGCTGCCCATTATCGGCGCGCCTTTTGCGCCGGTCAGCGACAAACGTTTCATTGCCGGACTCTATCATTGGGAAAACCGGTTGATTCATATCACCAAAGGGATCGGCAATATTCACGGCTTGCGCTTCAATTGCCGGCCCGAAGTCAGTTTGCTCACCCTTGCTTAAATGAACAGCTTCGTCATCGCCAACGGCCGCCGGATTGTCACGCGGATACCGTGTTCGATCGAACAATTCCTTATGTCGCAAAAACTGCCGCCGCGCAGCGTGGTGGTGGAGCACAACGGCCAGGCGGTCGCGCCTTCGGAATTCGCCCAACGGCAACTGGCTGAAGGCGATCGAATGGAAATCGTCAAAATCGTGGCGGGCGGCTAGGAGTAAATATTATTGACACAAACCCCGCATTAACGGCTTTCGTGGCTGCCTTGGGAAACGAGGGCGTCTTTGGCCAGGTCCTGATCCGGCGCAATGGGCGCGGCTTTGAATTGCGTCACATAACGGATGGCGAGACGATGGCCAGCTCGCTTTCGTTGCTGGGAGAAAACGAATGGCGGGCCTTGGCCCAGTTCACCGCGCACGGCGCTTTTCGGCCGCTCAAGTCCGCCCCCACTTTGAGGAGCGGATGGAGAGCGGTTCTTGCCGGCGAAGCGGCATTGGGTTTGGCCCTCGATCAATTGTACCCGGGCGCCGTGGCCGATTGGCAAGCCGCGCGGTCCCCAACGCCGCCCACGACCGGATACCGCGAATTTACCGCGCGGCAAACGGGCATGTATCGGATCACGACCAAGCTGGACGATACGATGGCCGGCGCGGTCATCCGGGCGTGTTGTCATGCAGATTTTTGCCTGAAACGCCGGCTGTGGAGCGTCGAAGGTTTGGCGCCCGACGCCGCAACCGGCAAGAGCGCCATCCCGTGCCTGGAACCCTGCGCCATCCTGCTGGAGTTCGCGCGCAAAATCGTCCGGGTCGAGCAGGACCCGCCCGATTCTTCGGCCAGCCGCGCCGAAGCCGAAGCGGAACTGCAAAACCCCAACCCGGCCATTGCGGACAGCGATTTTGACAATTCCCACAACCCGCGCCGCATGCGATTTATATTGGAAAAGCCGTCCCCGCCCGCTACTCTGTCAGACGGCTGAATCATTTTATGCGATTTCTTATTGTCCAGCGGGTTTTTCCTCTGCTTCTTCTTGTCTTTTTGGCCGCCGGGCATTCGGCCTTCGCGCAAACCAACGCTTTGCTGTTGCCCTTGCTACAATCCAAGGACGCCGCCGCGGCGTGGACTGAACTCGACGCCGCGAACAAAATGGCGCCCAGCCCGCCGGAATGGCGGGTGACTCCCCCGACTCCGCAGGACAAGCAGAAGTATTACCTTCCGTATGTGCTCGCCTTGGCGGACAAGGCGAAGGACTTTTATACGCGCTTTCCTAAAGATCCTAATGCCACGACAGCCAAATCGGAGGAAATCCAAGCCCGAAACATTGCGTTGCAATGGGGGGCTGCGAACCAAAAGCCGCTCATCGCCGCACTCGAACAATCTTTGCTGAACGATCCCGCAGCGGATGAGGCTGACCGTTTCAAATTGCGCGCGGCTCAAGTCCAAAGGGAGGCGCAGGCCAAGTCTCCCGAAGGCCGCGCGGCGTTCATCGCTCAATACGCCCAAGGCGCGCTGGCGTTGCTCAAGGAATTTCCCAATCGCCCGGAAGCGATGGAAATCGTCTGGGAAGTGGCGGAAAACAGCGAGATTCGGAAGGCTGTTCCTTTGCTGGAGGCCCTGACCAACACCCCGGCCGCCACCCAGGTCAAGCAGGAGGCTCTTCTGAAACTGGCCAGAATTGGTTTTATGGGCAAACCTCTTCCCCTGCAATTTAAAGCCATTGATGGCCGCGAGGTGGACCTGTCCAAAATGAACGGCAAAGTGGTTGTGCTGGATTTCTGGGCCACTTGGTGCCTGCCGTGCCAGCGCTTGATGCCGGAGGTCAAGGCAGCTTACGACCGCCTTCATGCCAAGGGCCTCGAGGTCGTCGGCATCAGCTTGGACCATGAAAAAAACAAACTGCTCCAATTTGTGGCCGACAAACAGATTCCCTGGCCCCAATTTTTCGACGATGTCAATCAAGACAACAAATACGCCGTCCAATTTGACGTCATGGGAATTCCCTGCATGTGGTTGATTGACAAAAAAGGCCTTGTCCGCGAAGTGGACGCCGAGCAGGACTTCGGCGCGAAGGTGGAAAAGATGCTGGAGGAATAGTATTGACTCGTGCAGGGGTTGCGCCATTGCCTCTGGCCTGGCGGGCCGCCAACTTCTGCGGCCAATGCGGCGCGCGGCCTATTCCTTGACGCAGGCGCTCGAAAAAGCGCCGGCCGGCACCGGCTGTTTCCCGAGGCCCGGCCCGGAATATTGCAAATTCAATTTGGCTTGTCCTGCCGGGTGCCGGTAAAAAAGGCGAATCGGATGCAAACCGGCCCGCAACCGAATCGGCGTTGAGGAGACTTCCTTCCCGGTGCGCTTGAAGTCGTCATCAATCACATGCGCCTCATGGATCCACATTTCCGCCCCCGCATCGGACTGGAGTGAAAAAGTATAATCGCCATCGGCCGGCACGCTGATAAAGCCTTTGAAGCTCAACCCTTCTTGCTCATTGCCGCCCATCACCCCGGCGTCCAGGCCGGCGCATTTGCCGGTGGCGACGGGAGTGAGGGCATCGAAATCGGGCACCCATGGCCAGAAGCCTTCGTAAATCGCGTAGTCGAGCGCGCCGTTCGTTTTACAATTGACAGTGGTGGCGGCGATAAAGTCTTCGTCGTAGGGCCGGGGCGCGCTCGGCTCGGGCCGCCGCACGGCGCGGCACATCTCCCGCGCCGCAGCGATGCGCTCCGCGTAGGCGGGGTCACCGGCCAGGTTGTGGTCCTCGTGCGGATCGGTCACGACATTGTAAAGTCGAAAGGGAACGGCGGAGTTGCTCACGCCGTAGCGCACCGCCGTAAAATCACCCATGCGAATGGATTGCAATTGGCCCCGCCCCGCCACCTTCTTGCGTCGAAACAACTCCCTATCCACCTTGAACTGCGGCTTGAAATTAAATTGGTATTCAAAGTAGAAAAAGCCGCGGCTGCGCTGCTGTCCCATCCCCGTCAGCGTCGGAACCAGCGAGACCCCATCCGCCTCGGCCGGCGGGACCAAGCCACCCAGGTCCGCGAAGGTGGGCATCCAATCCCAAAAGCACGAAGGGGTGTCGTCCACCGCCTGTGCCGCGATATGGCCCGGCCAGCAGGCGATGGTAGGCTCGCGCACTCCGGCCTCCCACAAATCGCGCTTGATGCCGTCCATTTTTCCCCACGAGCTAAAAAAGCGGGGGTCCTGGCCCTTCTCATTATGCGGCCCGTTGTCCGAGGTGAAAATCACCAGCGTGTTGGTTTCCAGCCCGAGGTCGCGCAACAATTGCCGGAGATCGCCCACCGCGTCATCGACGCGCCGAATCATGGTCGCGTGGCGCTTTTCCACATCCGGCCAATTTTGGGCGGCGTAATCGGGATGGTACCATGAATTGGTTTCGCCCGAGTTGGTGTTCAACGGCCATTGCAAACCGCCATGGGTTCCGCGCCCGGGCGGATAGGCCTGCGTGGGCAGCTCCTCAAAAAAATGCGGGGCCGTAAATGCCAGATACAGAAAAAATGGTTGACGCACCTTGGCGGCGGTCCGTTCCTTGAGAAACTTCTTGGCCCGCGCCGCATACAAATCGGTGTCGTAGGCGCGGTCGAGGCCCTGGGTCACTGGCGTAAAGCCGTCCATGATTTTTCCGCTGTTCCCGGGATAATGCCAATGCGCGTCACCATGCCCCAGCACGCCGTAAAATTCGTCAAACCCATGCCGCAACGGATGCCCCGGATACTCGGGCTTCCCGCCGGGCAGCCCGAATTTGCCGATCATCGCGGTATAATAACCCGCCTCTTTCATGACCGTGCCCAGCGTGTGGTTTTCCGGCAGGGCCTTGTCAAACTGATTATCGCGAATCGGGCAATTGCCTTGATGTTGCCCGAGGAGCAGCGAGGCGCGCGCCGGCGCGCACACCGGCGAACTGGTATAGTGCTGGCGCAAGATCATGCCTTGCGCGGCCATGGCGTCCAATTCCGGCGTGGACATGCGGGGCTGATCGGGCAAGCGGCTGTTTTGATAAAACACGCCGACGTCTCCATAGCCAAGGTCATCTGTCAAAATGAAAATGATATTCGGCTTGGCCGCCACTGCGGCGCCTGACGTGATCCCGGGCGCCCAAAGCAGAACGCCCGCGCTGAAAAAGAGGGCGGATATTTTATTGAGCATATCTTGAAAAGAAGCTATTCTGCTATGTTGTGGGCAGATTCCAAATGAATAAATTGCAAAAAATTTCCGCTGCTCTCTGTCTCTTCGCAAGCCTGGCGGCCTTCGCGGCGGACTCGAAGAGTAAAGTCGAAATCAAGATCAGGCCGATTGATCCCAAGGAGGCGGCCAAGGTCAGTTATTCCCGCGACATCAAACCCATCCTGGCCAACGATTGCGACGAATGCCACTCGTCCGACGACCACAAAAGCGATTTCGACATCAGCTCCGTCGCGACCTTGAAAAAGCATGGCAAAAAAGCCGGCCCCGGCGTCATTCCCGGCAAGCCGGACGACAGCGCGATTGTCAAATATATTCGCGGCCTGGCCAACGGTCCGCAGATGCCTAAAGGCGAAACTCCTTTGAGCGAGCAGGAATTGCATTTGATCCGCTCCTGGATTGCGGCGGGCGCGGTCGATGATTCGGCGACCTTCGTGGCGGCGGCGGCGGTGAGGAAAAAACAACCCATCAATGCCAGCGCCGATTTGATCAACGCCTTTATTTTCGGGAACAGCGACGACCAGTTCGCGGCCCGCCGGGCCATCCGGTTGTCGCTCGTTCCGCCCCCGCCCGCGCCGCCCAAAGTATCCGGCCCGGTCTTTAATGATATTGACCGGTTCATTGTCGCAAAATGGGAAGCGGCCAAGCTGCCCGCAGCGCGGACCGCGCCGGCGGTGTGTGACGACGAAACGTTTATTCGCCGAGTTTATCTCGACTTGGTCGGGGTCATTCCCGCAGCGGAATCGAGCCGGGACTTTGTCGCCGATAAGACGCCGGGCAAGCGGGCTAAATTGGTGGACGCTCTCCTCTCCCGCAACGAGGCCTACGCGGCCGAGTGGACGCCGTTTTGGCAGGAGGCGCTGGCCAGCGAGTCCACTGTGGGCGGAGTGGCCACTCATGGCGATTACACCGATTTTATCTACCAAAGTTTTCTCCAGAACAAACCGTACGACTTGATGGTGGCCGAACTGCTGGATCCCACCATGCCGGGCCACAAGAAATCCAGCCGGGCCAATGCCAACGGCAAGAGCAATCTCATCGGTTTTGTCCGCAACGAAACTTACCAGGACACCATTCAAACCGCCGCGAACACCGCGCAAGTCTTTCTCGGCACCGGCATGAAATGCGCCAGTTGCCACAGCCATTTTCTGAACAAGGAATGGCCGCAAAAACGTTTCACCGCTTTCGCCGGGCTCTTTGGGAGCAATGACTTGGAATTGATTCGTTGCGAAAAAAAGAGCGGCGTTTTTATTCCGTCGGCGTTTCCGTTCGACTTGCCAGACGCGCCCACCATCGTGCCCAAAGGGGTGCAGGAACGATTGCATTACATGACCACGTTGCTGATCGACCCGGCCAATCCGCGCTTTGCCAAAACCATTGTCAACCGCCTCTGGAAACGTTACCTCGGCCTGGGTCTTTTCGAGCCGGTGGATGATTTTCGCCTGGACCGTCCCGCCAGCCACCCCGAGTTGCTCGCCTGGCTGGCGGACGATTTCCTGCGCCATAATTGCGACCTCAAGCACACCATCCGGCTCATCCTCAACAGCCGCACCTATCAACTGCGCTACAACCCGGCCTTGGAGGACAATTTCAATGTGCAGAAGCCCGATGAACCGCGCTATGTCCGTTCGCCCTCCCTGCGCCGGCTGACCGCCGAGCAATTCATCGACAGCATCCACCAGGCCGCCGCGAAAAAATGGGATGGCAAACGCTTGTATCGCACCACCACCGCCACCGCCCTGACCCGCGACCTGGGGCGTCCCGCCGCCCGCAATGAAATCAGCACCGGCCGCGCGGAGGATGTGGCCGTGGTGCAATCACTGGAATTGTTGAATGGCGACGAATTGCATCACTTTGTTTACGATGGAGAAATTCTGGACCAACTGGCTTCGCAGGCCGACGTCCACAAGGCCATCGACGAGCTGTATTGGACGGTGCTGAAC
>DASRLE010000075.1:0-4424 GCA_035648615.1 Saccharimonadales bacterium (SeqCode)
TCCTTTGCCTGGGCGGCACGTTTTCGCCGGCTGGCGCGCGATTATGAACGGCTCAGTACCACTCTCGCAGGCTACCACTGGCTGGCCTTTGCCATCCTCATGCTCAAGAGCCTGTTCGACAAAAGTTAAGTACAGGCTCTAGTTGAGCGTCTTGCAAAGCGGTGGATGCAGCAAGCAGATTTTCCCGCGAGTACAGATTAGGATTCTTATTCGAGCCGACAGGTGTATTGAATTCGCCTTTGGCATTTACACGCCACAACCCGTTGAAACACGTTTTATTGAGGAAGATGGCTCGCGACGCACGAGCAAGGTCGTCCATCAGATCGTGTTGCTTCCGAATGAGATAGAAGTAGTCAGCGCCGTTTTTGCGGAATGCCTGAGTGTGGTGGTCAAGCAGGAGCATCAGTTCCAACGGGCGGTCTCGGACAACACGGTAGCAGTTTATGAGTTCCTTATTGCTGTCGCGCAGAAAGGCGCGTAGGTTCGGAAAACGATACTTTAGATAAAAGAAAACAGCCCCGCCGCCAACAAATGGTTCAATGTACCGGTCAATTTCGTGTGGAAAGAATTCTTCAAGCTGACGAAGCGAACTGGCTTTTCCGCCTACCCATTTCAAAAACGGTTGAGGTTCGACACGCTTCGGAACAACAAACGCCATGGCAAGTTGTTCGTCATTGATTTTGCCGTCCGCTTCCAACCTGTAAAAAGACGGAGCAGGAAGTGAGCGGCGAATCTTGTAGCGAGCTTGCTCGGCTTTTTTAGCCAGTCGCTTCTGCTCGGCACCTTTGAGTGAAGACCGTTTCCGCTGGGTTTGTTCAGACATTCATGGGAAACGATCCCAAATCCGCCTCAAGGATCAAGGATTGTTTTTCGGAGGCATTTTATTTGAACGACGATTCACGTGGAAGGATCTTCGGCCTAACCAGAATTCAAAGTCGCGGAGATCGGGATCGTCCTGTAGTGACCGAATACTTTCCGTGTCGAATTGACCATTTCCCAAGGCGGGTTGCCGATGATGCCGTCAAAGCCCGGCGCATCGCTCTGTTTGCCGTCGGACGTGAACCAGCAGGGCCAGAAGTGGAGGGCGAAACCGCCGGGCTCGCAGGGGAGGTTTTCGGCATGAAAATGCTCGACCAAGTTGGCGCGGACTTTGTTGCGCAGGACGAGGGCTTCCTCCAAGGGTTCGTGCCGCATGGGATTCTCGATGTATCGGGCGCGGAGTTCGGAGAGTTTTTTTAGCTCCGCTTGGTGGTATTCGGCCAGCCAGGCGGATTGTTTGCCCAGTTCCACGTCCACCAGTGAGTCGGCGGCATGGAAATTTAATTCCAGGTTGGGCAGAATTTTGACCACGTCGGTTTTGAGGAGGCGGTAGTTGTAATCGGCCGGGGAGAGTTTGACGGCTTCTTTCCAGATGTTGGTCTTGGCGACTTCGAGCGCGCCGGGGTCTTTGTCCACGCCGAAAATGTGGCGCAGCAGAATTTGCGCGATGAGCACGCGGCGGTTTTCGAAATTCTGGCGGCGGCGGAAGGCCAGCGCGGCTTCGACGTTGGGCGGCATCTCGGCCAGATACATTTCGCCGTTGTCGGGCTTGAGGATTTTTTGAACCCAGGCACAGGCTGCGTCAACGCGTTGATATTGCAGCCAAAAGCAGCGAAGAACTTTGATGAGGAACCCTCCCGAACCGCAGGCGGTGTCGGCCACGCGGACTTCGGCCAGTTGCGCCATCAGTTTTTCCGCGGCGGCAAAGTCGCATTTCTGGCTGCCAACGGCCTCGCAAATTTCATCGACGATCTTGCCGGTGAGCGAGTTGACGAGTGAATCCGCCATTGGCCCGGTGATGCCGGCGGGAGTGTAGTAAATCCCCTCGTCCTTGCGGTTGGTGGCCAGGAACATTTCGTAACTCTTGCCGAAAATGTCCTCGTCAATGCGGCGGTAATTGTAGTGGACGATGCCGCGGCTGAAAGTCTGGTCCCAGGCATTGATGCCGAGAACGAAATTGAGCTTGTCGCAAAAGCGCTGAAGGTTGGCCGGGGTCTTGTCGAGCCTGTCCCAGACCCGGGCGGAAAAGATTTCCGTATCGTAGTATTCGTCAAAAAAATCCTCAAACTCATCGAGAAACTTGGGAACGATGCGGTGCGGGCCTTTGGCTTCCCAACGGCGGGTTTGCCGAACATATTCGTCCTGCGTGAAACGGTAAGGAACCAGTCCGAAATCCTCAATCGTCCGGGCGAAAATGAGTTTGTTGATGAGAAGAATGATGGATTCGGCGGCTTGTTCGGGCGGCGTCCATTTCACGGTGTCAAACTCATTGAACCAGATCTTCAAGTCTTCAAAGAATTGCTTTTCCAGTTCGGGCTTTTCCGCCGTGTCCTCCACCCGTCGCAAGGTGTCAAAGACGCTGCCGCTTTCACGGCATTGGGCAAAAAAAACAGTGAAGGGCAGTTGGGCGAACGGCTTCTGCTCGAAGAAAAAATCGCGCGCCCCGAAAAACCATGCCGTGCGCAGATCGGTCAGGATCAAATATTCATTATCGCGCAGATATTTTTTTACCTGTGCGATATGATGTTTTGGATTGGCGTCGCGACGCCACAGGGCATCCGGCACGTCACGCTGGAAAAGGGGCTTGAGTTCCAAGGGCAAGGGCTGCCCCATCGGTTCGGGCAACATGAAATCCACCCACCCCTCCCGAGCGCCCACTTGGCGGGTGGGCTGAAACCGGGTCACGTCTTGACAGAGGGCGGTAAAAAGGTCTTCGGCCGCCGTCTCTGGTTTAACGACGTTTTTCAAGTCGAGCACATATTTTTGAATTGGCTCGTAATCAGAAACCAGCGCGGCCCCAGCGCCCGGCGGCAGAAATTCTATTCGCTCGCAAGCGGTGAACTCGCTTAACGCACCGAGGATTTCAGTATAATTCACGGACGGGTTGTTGATTGCTGCGTTCCAGTTCTCGGAATGCCAGAGCTTACTTGTGCCAATTTAGAATCGCAACAATTTGCTCAAATGCCGGCAGCCTCACGCTGATTATTTTCGCCACCAGATAATTTTTATTTCCCTCTCCAAGGCCTTGAACTCGGGGTCGCCGGTGATGAGTTCAGCTCCTTTCTCGCGGGCCAGCGCCGCGGCGAAGGCGTCTGCGAGACTCATCTTGTGGCGAGCTTTGAAGTCGGCGGCGGCGTCCGCCAGCGCGCGAGTCGTGGAATGGAAATCTATCGGCAGGCCCTCAAGAATTTTGGCGGCTTCGGCCCAGGCCTTCGCGCCGTCCCTCTTTACGATGCAGTATTTGACCTCGGCGTAGTTTACGTCGGTCATGTGGAGCGGAATGTCTTTCTTGCCGGCGGCAATGAGAAGGTCTTCGACCTCTCCGGCGCCAGGTTCGTCGCGAAAGTAGGCAACCAGCGCGAAGCTATCGAGCACCTTGGCCGGCATGGCGTTCCTCCAGTTCTTTCTCCGCTTTTTTGTGTTCGGCCCATTCCTGGGCCAGCGGCTTTTCACCCGGCTTGCGCTTTAAAATGCCGCGCCCACGCTTGATCAGCGCGGCGGTGACGGGCCGAAGTAGAATGCCGTCGCTGGTGGCGCTGACGACGGCCCGGGTGCCATCCTCGATATTGAACTGCTTGCGCAAGCGGAGAGGAATGACCACTTGTCCTTTGGTCGTAAACCAAATCGTCTCGGCTTTTTCAGTCAGATTCATTCCTTCTAATCTGACAGGAATAAAAACTCCGTCAAGTCAGTCCTTGGAAGAACCTCGATAATCGTGTAGAATTGACGCCCCCTGTTTGTTATCTTAATTTATAATCCTGCCAGTTAGACAATTGATACGAATCGGCGCCCGTTTTTTCTAGGAGGCCCTCGTCGATCAGTTTTTGGACGCGATCAATTCCTTTCTCGCGCGGCCAATTGAACTGGCCCCAAAGGCTGGCGTTGTTCGATTTGAAGGTCCACGCCGTGGACTGACGCTGTTGCACGTTTTCAATGCCTTGGAGCACGCGGCCGGCATCGCGATAACGGAGCCAGGCCGGCGGTTGCACTTCAATGGCCAGTTCTTGCGCGAGTTGTTTAAGAATCTTTTCCTGCATGGTCCCCTCAGGCTGCCCAAATGTGCCCACCCAAGTCTTAAACTCCGGAACCGGTTTCCAGGCGGCATTGGCCATTTTGGCCAGTTCCTCTTTCGATCTTCCGCTTTGGGCTGATTGCCGGATTTTGGCGACATCGATTCGGAACTGGGCAAATTGCTTGATTTGCTCCAGTTGCGGAAGAATCAGTTCAACGAAGGTCGCGGGAGGGAACGGCAGTGGAAATTTCGGGACGAACGCCGGGTCGGTTTTCATTTTGGCCAGTGTGGCCAGGCAGGCTTCGGCCCGCCGAAAATCTTCCTCTGGATTTTCGGTTCCTAAACGATACGCCGGCAGCGTCCACCAATACGT
>DASRLE010000076.1:0-24424 GCA_035648615.1 Saccharimonadales bacterium (SeqCode)
ATAGGTGAACGGCGGCGTCCCGGTGACTCCCACCGTAAAGTTCACCGTGTCTCCGGCAAAGGCGTTGGTGAGCGAGACAGGTTGCTGGTTTATGCCCGACGCCACGAAAACAGTCGGCGTCGGCACCGAGTTCGTCTGGAGCATGAGAATCTCGGTGTAGCTGAGACGCCGGTCCCACCACGCCAGGTCGTCAACCTGGACCGTCGCTTCGTTGGCGGCAGTCGTCCTCACTAGGCCGCCCACCGCTTCGGTGTTCAAAGTGAGGGTATTGTTGGTGCGCAACAATTGATTCGCATTGGTGCGGTTGTAACTAAACGGCGTGCCGTCGAGCACCCCATCGACATAAAGCATGGCCGAACCGTTCTGGTCCTCCCACACCACATGGTGCCATGTGCCGTCCAAAACGGAATTGGAAGAAAGCATGTTCGGGATCAAGGCATTATTTTGGTCGGTATGAAGATAGACACACAAATTGGTCGTGTAATTGGCGGTGCTTTGAGGGCAGCAAAAGCCGAAAAGCGGCAGCGCGCTGGCGGTGGATGAATTCTCGTAAATATAACTGTTGGCCGCGACGTTCCCGAACCCATTGACCCAAAACGAAATGGTATAATTAGTCGCGTTAAATGGCAGCGCGTTGCCCGACACACTGGAGACGCCAAAGGACGAACCACCGGGGAACGACAAGGCGTTGGAGAATTCTCCCGTCACCAAATTGTCCGCGCTCATATTCGTCAGGTTGAAATTGTTTCCCGAATAAACATCCGGCGTTGCCCCCGCCGTGACTGCGTCCATCGGCCAATATCCAAAACAGCCTTGATCCAAGTGGGGAATGGAATCGGTGACCACCACCAAAGGCGCAGGCCCATTGGTCGAGTAACCGTATAAATTGTTGGCCACAATTGAAAAATAATTTGTGCCGGGACTGGTCAAATTAAGCACCGAGAGCGCGGCATTGGTCGCATTGGGGACCATCACTCCATTTTCGTACCACTGCACCGTCGCCGGTGGCACGACACCCGACTGCAAGACGGCGTAGTCGCCCATCGAATTGGTCCAACCGGCGAACTTGTTCAGGAAAACAGGAGGACTGGTCGGAATCGGCTGCGCGATGCTGTTGCTCATGACATATTGCACCTCGGCTTGCGAAAGCGGCCTCTGCCAGACCGCCACGTCGTCGAGGGAACCAATAAAGCCGGATACAGCGGCGGCGCGAACCAATCCACCGAGGACGGTGGTGTTAAACGACGCCACCACGGGGAAGGTCGCGGCGGCGTTTTCGGACTCCGGGTTGTTGAGCAGAGCCGGGTAGTAAGCAAAGGCCGACGTATTGGAGTCCAGGACGCCGTCAATGTAGATGCTGACCAATCCATAGTTATCGCACCAGGCGATATGATGCCAGGTGCTGTCCAGAACCACGGAGGTGGTGTGAGGGTGATTGACCAGAGTGGTGCCGGCGGTGTTGCGGATGTCGCTGTCCAGAAAGTTGGTGGATGTGGCGGCGCTGCCGCTTTGGAGTAGAAACAGCGGATTCTGAGAAGCCGTGCTCCCCTCGGTAAAAAAGTAGTGATTGAGCTGCGGCGCGGCATTGACCCACATGGCCACGGTATAAGCGCCTGCGACGAAAATGGGCAAGCCGGTGCCCAGGTTATTGGTCTGCGGAGTGGGGTTGGTGCTCACTAAATACTGCGTCCCGGTAAAGACGATGGCATTGCCCACTTTACCCGGGCCTGTGGAAAGGCTGCCGACGATCGTGAAGTTATTGCCATTGGCCACATCCGGCGTCTGCAAACTGATGTTGGTCGTTCCATCGCTGTTAAGATTGGTGACAGAAATGATTTGGTCCAGCGGCCAATACGAAACCAAGCCGGCGTGAATTTGATTGGTGGTTACCTGCCCGAAAGAACTGCCCGGGTTGAGACAAGCCAAAACGATAAAAAGAAGAGCGAAGCGAAGTTTCATGTTGATTTGGGTTTTTAAGATCGGATTGTGTCATGGATTCATTGATGGTTCACGCGCGCAAACGCTTCCAGCCAGCGCCAAATCTGCCCATCATCCGTTTCAACGGACAACGCTTCCACGAAAAGCGACGGGCCGATTTTCAAGTGCTGGTGTTCGAACCTTAGAAACTCACAGCGGACGGCGCAATAGCACGAACGTGCTATTGACAACTTAAAGCGGAATGCTCCGCCCCGTGTCAAGAGGCCCGGCAATTGGCGCCCGCCTTGGACTTCCGCTCTTACTCCCGGAGGGCCGTCGCCGTCAGAGTCGGAAGAAAGTTCTTCAAGGTGGCTGGAAAATCTCTGGGATTCTGGTAGATATACGAGTCTCGTCCGCCGCCCCAACTGGTCAAAAACCACATGGTGCTAAATTTCTGCCAGGCAGCCGAGCCATCCATAAAGACTTCATTGCCGCCGTCGGGCCGGTGGTTCGGCAAGTGAGACGGCATGTTGGCAAACGCAAAGGGACCCTCACCGTCTCCCGGATCGGACCCGCCCCACGCATTGTCCACATACATGGTCGTGTCCGCCGCCAGGACCCACCAAGGCTGGGCGGTCGAGGCTTTGACGGGGCTGGGCGCGTGAGGCACAGAGCCTACCGGATTATTCCACGTAGTAATGCCGCCAAAATACTGAATCCCCAGGACGATCTGCCCCCCATAGGCGTTGTTCTCCGTGTCCGTAAAGCCAGACTGATAGACCGGGAAACCGGGCCGATTGGGACACGACCAAATCGACTTCCCGGCATTCGTCTGCGACGTCCCCGCCATGGTGAGGTAGTTGGGCAGACCTGCCACCCCAGCCAGCCCCGGGACTGGATCCAGGCAGATTTGCACCCACGCTGAACCATCCGCCACCGCAGGGCGCGCCTGGAAGAATACCTCCTTATTGTCGCCCGCATAAAGAGTCGAAGCCAGATAGACCTCGCGCATATTATTGAGGCAACTGGCCCGTTTGCTTTGTTCTTTTGACTTGGCCAGGGCCGGCAGCAGCATCGCCGCCAGGATTGCGATAATAGCGATCACCACCAGAAGCTCAATTAATGTGAAGCCTCCGCTGATCTGCCGCGATCCTGATCTTCTTTGCTGCCGCGTGATTTTCATGGTTTGGATATGCAATTGTGCCAGATCATCAGTGTCCCACATACTCCGCGCGATAGAACATCGCGGTGCTGCTCTTGGGGAATTCCGAGGTAAACATCGGGCCATGCTGGGTGGCGTTGACGCCATTGGCGGTGGTCTGCCAATGAATTAAATCGGTGCTCTGCTGGAACACGAGCGCCTGTCCAGAGTATTGCGATTGAGCGGAAAGCAGCAGATTCCCATCCGCCACGAATGCGGAGGTTAGAATCACCGGCGTCGGCTTGAGTGTCAGCACCAAGGCATTCAGGAAAACGCAGAAACTGGTGTTATTTGCGTCCGCCAAACCCTCGATCTCCAATTGGCCATTGGTGTCAGAGGTCACTAAGCCTCCCAGCGTGTCGTCGTAATCAGCCAGCGGCGGCTTGGAACCGTCGAAGGTGTATTGAGTAAGGGCATTGCCCGAAATCGCCTCTGACCAATCGGAAATTCGCGGGCCAGTGCTGGAGGGATCAAAGGACCAAATATTCACTCCATACAATGTATTTGAGTTCAGGTTCTGAATCAGGATTTCAATGCCCGAGCCTGTCACAATCGCATCATCGAAGATAAAACTATCGTAAAGCGGCGCAGAGGTGAGCAAAGGAGGGTTGTTGGCCACAGCGGGCGTGCGGTCGCGATCCGCCAACACAGCGCCAGCCACCGCCAAGACCGTCACTTTGATCCCGCTGCTAAACGTGGTTGGGTTTGAATTCAACGTCATGGACTGAAAGGCGGGATCAACGTCGGTCGGGGTTGCCGCCGCGTTAAACTCCACTGCCAGAACGACTTGATTTGCGCCGGGGGTTAAGGCCACCAACGTAGCGGAGGCGCTATTGGTTCCAAATGCATTGGTTACCGTGATCGTATAAGTTCCGGCGTTGGAAGAACTGATGCTTGCAATCGTCAGCACGGTGTTAGTCGCCTTAGCGATGGGGCTTCCGTCAAAGGACCATTGATAACCCAATGGAGGGCTGCCGGCCGCAGTCACCGTAAATGTGACCACTTGACCCAGGTAGGCGGTTTGCGATTGAGGGCCTTGGGTGATGGACGCACCCGTCGGCGGAAGCACCGTCAGCGTAATATTGGACCCTTGAACCAGGCCATTCACGTTTGAGGCTACGAGATAGTAGGTGCCCGAACTGGTAACCGCCGCGTTGACAAAGGCCAGCGAAGTGCCCGTTTGCCCAACCAATGGAGTGTTGGGAGCAAGATACCACTGCAGCGTCAGCGGCGCCTGGCCGTCCACCGTTGTGGTCAGTGTCACATTTTGTCCTTGATACACGGTGTAATTCGTTTGCGTGTCCGAGACCGAGGCGGGTCCCACTGGCAGCACCGCAATATTAGGCGCGCCATAAATGGTGTTGACCGGGCCCGCTGTCAACGGAGGCGACGGCCACGGGCCATTACCATAAACGGCGTTGCGGGTCGTTGTGGCCGTGGTTCCGACGTAATAAGGGTTCCACGGCGAGGGAGTGAAAATGTCCGGCCAAACGTCGCCGTCGCCACTAAATGTCTCGCCCGACACCAGATAAGTGGTGTTCGCGGCCAGGGTCAGCGCATTGGAAAGAGCCATCCAGGCGTAGCTGTCGGTAAAGGTCACTCCTGGAGGATTTGGGCCGCTAGGCAGCAAGACACTGCCCAAAAGGACGCTTCCGTCCGAGCTATATATTCCTACATGGTGAGACATGTACAATCCAATCGATCCGTTGTCCGTGCAATAGAAGCCCAAGTGAGTCACGAGGGCCGGGGTGCTGCCGGTCAAAATGGCGGCGCCGACCACGCCGGGAAAATTATCCCGGGAACCAGGGATGGCCTGGTAAAGCACTTGCTGGACAGGCGCCTGGTTGGGTTGGACGGTCAGGATGGCGCCGCTGCTGGTAATCGAATTAGGAACGCCGCCGACATTATTGGACACCACTACGGCATAGACCGCGCCGTTATTGGTCAATGAAGCGGCCGCTATCGTATAAACGCTGCTGTTTGCTCCACTGATATTTGTGCCATTTCGAGTCCATTGGTATGTAATGGGCGGAGCGCCGGAAACGACCACCGTGAAGGACACGGGATAATTCTGCGGAATTGTCGTATTGGTCGGCCCTTGAATGATCGCCACGGGCGTATCGGGAACAACCGAGACAACAACATTGCTGCTCTGGGAGCCGCCCAGGATATTCGTGGCGACCAGATAGTAGGTGCCGGCGTTGTTTGACGTCGCGTTGGCCAAGTTAAGCAAGACGCCCGTCTGGCCAGCCAGCGGCTGGTTATTAAAATACCATTGAGC
The DNA here is from genome assembly GCA_035648615.1 of Saccharimonadales bacterium (SeqCode). Taxonomy (GTDB): domain Bacteria; phylum Verrucomicrobiota; class Verrucomicrobiia; order Limisphaerales; family Palsa-1400; genus DASRLE01. The sequence goes on from DASRLE010000076.1 coordinate 5,400, forward strand.
GGTCACCGGCGCCTGCCCATTCACCGCTGCCTGCAGAGCGGTCGATTGTCCCGCAAAGAGAGCCACGTTAGTCTGCGTCGTCCCGACCACGGCGGGTCCCACTGGCAGCGAGGCCAGGTTGGCGTCACCGTAAAGGTTGTTCACGCCATTGTTCGCCGTCGCTATGCCGGGGTAGGAAGAGCCATAGCGGCCCGCCCGCGTGGCAGGCCCGTTGGTGCCGACAAAATAAGGGCTCCAAACGCCCGCTGTCCAGAGGTCGGCCCACATATCACCGTCGCCGCTAATGGAATCGCCGCTGAGTGTATAAGTGGTGTTGGGAGCGAGCACCACCGGCGGAGTTAACGGCATATACCGGTAGCCGTTCGTCAGATAGCCGCCCGTGCCAGACGGAACTATGACTAAGCCCAGCATCACGCTGCCGCTCGCGTTGTAAAGGGCAACGTGGTGTTGCTGGTACAACCCGTCATTGTAAACGTCGTAATATCCCAAATGGGTGACAATGGCCCCCGCCTGGCCCGTTTCGAAGCTGGTGCCAACCGTGCCGGTGTAATTGTCTCGTTGACTGGGTTGGGCCGCGCCGGGATTTCCATCCTTGGTTTCATGCAAGATGGCCAGCGGCGGCGCAAGGTTTGGCACAACGGTCAGAGTCGCCGTCGAGCTGGTGACCGAATGGGCCGTGGCATTGGCGAAATTAGAAATGACACAGGAATAACTGTCGCCGTTGTTCGTTGGGTCCGCCGCCGGCAGCGTGTAAGTGTCGGCGGTCGCCCCTGGGATGGCCGTGCCATTGCGGTTCCATTGGAAGGAATTGGAAGGGCTTCCCGTCGCGCTGACATAGAACGTAGCGGGCCAGCCCTGGTTAACGCTCATGTTTTGCGGCTGCACCTTGATGGCGGGCGCTTGCGCGGCCGTGTTTATGGTATCCGGCCCAGCTTGGAGATCGCCGACGACCTGTCCCGGCGTGAGCACATTCGTGTAAAAGCGAACCTCGTCGTACTGACCGGCTATAAGCGAATCGCCGCCGCTTTGAGAACGACCGAGCCAGACGTTGATATCATCCAGCGCGCTCATCGCATTGGACACCGTAATGGAGGCAACCTGAAGGCCGTTTTCGTAGGCGATGATCTGGCCGGTTTTTTCGTTCCAGGTCACCACGACGTGGCGGTCATTTTGATAGCCGCCCAGGAGTTGCACATTGGCCGTGACCGAAGAGGCATTCGTCGTGGATCCGCCGGGCTGGGTATCCTTGTTTTGCCAGCCTAACTGGCGCTGATTAACAGCGGTGCCGACTTGAGTCGAATAGATGAAGTAGTCCCCCTGCACACCTCCCGCCGGATAGCCGCCCGGGCTGGTCACCTCGATGCCAAGATAGTCAGCCGGCTCGACAACCGAGCCGATATCGAAAACGCGGCACCAGGACCAGGGTCCGGCTCCGCCGGAATTTTGATACCAGATTTCAATGCTCAATTGGCCGCTCCCTCCATTATTGGTGCTGTTGGCCGAAACCATGCCGTTGGGCAAATCTCCATAGGGCGCTCCGTATCCGCCGAGCGCGGTGCTGATGCCGCCAGGCAGGATAAGCCGCCGGCCCGAAAACTGCGCCACTTCGTTCAACTCGCTGCTTTGCACACTGCCGTCCTGCCCGCCGACGGACCCGGTATCGTGGAAGGTCAGGCCGGTGGCGTCATTGGTCGCCGGCTCGCTAAAGGAATAGCGATGGGCCGGGGCAGAACTCAGAAATTGGGCGGCGGGAAGCGCCGGGATGAAAGTCGCCTTTTCGAAATTAAAATTATTCAGAACTTGCGCAGGGGTAAGGGCTCCTTGCTCGACGCGGACCCGCGCCAGCCCCAAAGTCGGGAAAGCCGGCGCAGTGCCAACGGCCGTTCCCGTGCTGTTCCATTGCGCCCCGAGCGCAAAGCCAGCGTTGGTCGCGGTGTTAAATATGACCGGTTGGGCATGCACCAGCACACCATCCGAATAGAGGTTCTCGTTGACGCCGTCGAAAGTATAAACCAAATGATGCCAATAACCGTTGAGCGGCGCGCCGCCCCCAGCGACGCTGCCTACCCCGATGGTATCCCAAGCCATGTCCGCCGCCGCGTTATGTTCGACTCCGCCGGAGGTTCCGGTGCCGTATTCAAAGGCCATGTTCACGTTGGCCGCGCGCGCCCCCCACGAAACCATGCAGGCGTCGGCGGGGACTTGCGGGCTAAAAGCCCACGTTTCGATGGAAACCTGCGCGCTGCTTCCCACCAGCGGGGAAGGAGGTGGGATCAAGGCGCCGCCAACCCCATTGAGGAGCACCATGAAATTGCTGAGGGTGCTCTGGAAGTACAAAGCATTAGGGCCGCCGGTGGTGAGGTTCGTCACCAGCACCGCGTTCGTACCCTCGAAAAAACCGCCCAGCGAGCCGTTATTCGTAATGTCGTTGATCTGGCCGGTCGCCAGCGTCGTGGCGTCCACGTTCAAATACAGAGTGCCGGCAGTCTGGATTTGAGCTTGGGCGCTGCTCACGGCGGCGGCAGCCGCCAAAGCGGCCACATAGAATCGGGAGCGGGCCACATGGTGCAAAGCGAACTTAACAAGGTTTATTTTCATCGGTTGGCTAAATTTGGAATAGAAGAATTTTGTATGGAAGGTGACATTCTGACAAGTCTTAAATGGGTTGTAGTGATCCATAATGATTCGCGGATGCAACTTGCCGGGAAGAAAAGAGAGGCATTCTTTCGCAAGATATTGTGAGAGAATGTCTTGTCATGCTCGCATGTTTTAATTTCCTGAATATTCAAGTTTTTTTAAGTACCGCACCGCTTCAATTCTGGCGCCGTTCCCCGCCAGCCAACCCCACCCGCGGACAAAACTCCTCAAGGAGATCGGACCACCGGATCATTAGCTGCTGGTTCACACACCATAGAAACTCCAGACCCTTCCTGCAATAGCACAAACGTGCTATCACAAGGCCGCTTGAGAAGGTCAAGACGAATAAGCAATGTTAATACATGTATGTTGCTTTAGTTTGTCAGTGCCACGATAGGAATTCCCCCGCTCAAAGTAGTTTTCTTGCCAGCCCGTAAACGACTATCTGACAATGAAAATAGCGGCGTTTAAATTCACGGAGGCCGAATTTTCGTGGCTGTTGTTATCCCACCGTTACGGGCACAAGCGTCATCGTGTCGTTGCCGAAAATGTCCACCACCTTGACGGCAATGATGTAGCGCCCGGCTTTCGGATAGGTGTGGCTGGCGGTGGTCAATTCCAGATTGCGCGACTGCCGCGTGCGGAAACTTTGCCATTCGTTCTCGAAGACGTATGCGCCCGTCCATCGTTCCTCGAAGTCGATGAACTCGGCCACGCTGGCCGTTCCGGGCAATGCGCCTTCCACGCCAAGATTCCTGGCAACCTTGATGACTTCCTTGCGGCTCTCATAATCGAAATCCACCGCCCAATAATCCACCCAATCGGTCCACTCCTTGGTCAGGACGTCGCGCGTGATGGCGCCTTCCTTGTTTTTGCTCACCTTGATGAGTTTGCCCTGTTCGCAGACGACTTCGCTTTTGCCTTCCCTCAAATCGGCGGCAATCGCATCGGCTATCCCTTGCGAGTAATAAACCGAGAAATCCGTCAACTCCACCGCCAGCGCCAGCTTATCCTTTTTGTCGAATCGCGGCGTGGCTTCGACATAGGCAACGTCGTGGAAGCGCACCTGGCCCTTTTCCACCGCACGGCGGTCAAACACTTCGGGCGGAATCATCTTCGGCGCCAGGTCAATGCCCTTTTGCCTGGCTTCTTCCAGCACGGCGGGAAAAAGTCCCATCTCAAATTCAAACGCCAGCAAATCCACCCGCGTGGCCCCGCGCTTGCGGCATTCCGTGATGACCTCTTCCACGAACAACCGTCCGACCGGGAGATTGATCGGGCCGATGACGACAAGACGCCCGCCGTTCTTGCCGTGAAAGAAGCCAGCCTCCGGCAACGGCTCAGCGCGATAGGCTTTCAAAATCAAATCGCGGAACTCTCGTTCCTTGCGGGCGAGGGCCTGCTCCTTCTTTTTGGCCGAGAGGTTGCCGCCGACGTTCAGATACGCCTGGCGTTCGTAGCGGCCAAGGTTGAGCACCTCAAAGGCGCGGAACGGCTTGCCCTCGGATTTCAATTCACGCTGAACCTGAATGAGCCGCTTGCGCGTGGTGTGGATGCCGAATTTGCCAAGGTCGGTGGCGATCCATTTGCGACCGAGCTTCTCGGCCACGGCGGCGGTTGTGCCGCTGCCGCAGAAAAAATCTGCTACCAGATCACCTTCATTGCTGCTCGCTGAAAGGATTCGTTCAAGCAGAGCTGCGGGCTTTTGAGTAGGATAGCCAATGCGTTCGAATGCCTGCGAATTCACGTCGGGAATGTCATTCCAGATTGTCGTGAGCGGAATTCCTTCCTTTCCTTCAAGGTAGTCCTTATAGCGCGGATAAACAGAATCTTCTCGCGCCATGACAATGATTCCTTTCTTGAAGCCTTCGTCTATTCGCTCTTGCGACCACGACCAATGCCGTCCAGGCGGGGGTTCTAGTAATTTATCACCAAATCTTCTGGCTGTTCCTGCACCTTTCCCATGGAGCGGCTGAAGTTGGTAACGCCGCCCATCTGTATCTTCGTGCGGGAACTTTTCTTTGAGATATTCCGGGTCAAATTTGTGATACTGCCTGTTATAAGTAGAGCCAGTGCCTTTCCCAAACCAGTAAATGTTGTCGTGCAAGACGCCGACTTTTACATCTGTCGATTTGGCGTTTGCCCGCCGCCAAATAAGTTCGTTCCGCATACGGTCATTACCGAAGATTTCTCCCATGATTGTGCGTATGAACGAATTCATTCGCCAATCGCAATGCACGTAAATGCTTGCCTCGCTGTGCATCAAATCACGCATGAGGATGAGGCGTTCATAAATCATGGAGATGAAGGAATCAGCACCTCGGCCCCAAGTGTCGCGGTAGGCGATTTGCTCCAGAAGATTCGGCTCTTTGTGGAAGGTTTCGCCGCCAATCTCGATGTCCATGCTGAAATCCGCGCCCACGTCAAACGGCGGGTCAATGTAAATGAGCTTCAGCCCGCCCGCGTCTTCGATTTGCCGCCGGAGCGCACCGGCTTTGAGTGAGGCAAGAATGAGCTTGTTGTCGCCCCAGATGAGTTTGTTCGTCCAGCCTTTAAGCTGCCGTCCGCGCGTATCAAAGGAAAACTCCTCGTCGTCGCGCTTCTCCTTGCGCGGCTCGTCAATATGTTCAAGCGTCTGAAAAGGAAGGATGGCGGTGCAGACTTCGCGCGTCTTGCCATTCCAGACCAGTTCCACTTCGCGTTTGTCGTCAAAAAGCAGGAAGCGGAATTTTTCGGGCAGCGGCCTTCCCTGTTCGATGAGCCGGATGAGGTCGCGCTTCTCGGCATCCGTCAGTTCGTAGCGTTCAGAATCGGTTTTAGCCATGCGAAAAACAGGTTTGCATAAAGCGCATAATAAGGTATGATCATTTTGGCGACCAGAGCGGGCCGGACCTTTCCGACTCCGTGATTAATTCCCTGGCCGCCCCTTTTTTTGTTCTGCCATCAGCCAAGCGTTTACATCGCGGAATCGTTCGTCGCCAACGTGAATGAGCGGTTCAATCAAAGGGAGGCCGCCTTCATCAATGGCTTTAACTGTCAAGTCAATCTTTTTTTCCTCCTTACGGCGCGCGGTATAAACGCAGAGGTCGCACAACTGCAAAACCAGACTTTTCTGGGATTCGATAAAGAAGCCCTTTTCCACGATTTGCCCCAATTTCAGAACGCCCTCCGCGCCCCGCAGGATCCGGATGGTCTTCTCTACATCACCGACCACTTCCCGGTTTTCGTCCGAAATAAAGATGCCCAAAGGAGAACCGGGAAGTGATTTTAGGTAGTCATCCACGACCCGGGCCACCAAAGGGAAAGCCGCCACATGTGGATTGATGGCCACGCCTGTTCCGAAACTGGCATGACTCCATTCCAAGAAGCGCTTTTTGGTGATAGCCCGATAGACGACCTTCAACGCGTGTTGCTGAGCCAGGCGAAACCATTCATCACGAAAAGCGAGACGGTGGGCGATGGAGTGCTGCTTGAAATAACCGTTCCTTGGGTTGCTTATTTCAGTTGCATGAATCTCAAAATCAACGGGCCTCGGCGCGGGGAAGCTTTTCTCGATGGCGGCTTGGAGATCTCTTTCCAGTACCAACCAGATGGATTCAGGAACGATCAAAGCACCCAAGACGAATACAGGCTGGACTGCATCCCGCAGGTTCGTACCCGTCTGGCCGGATTCATCCAGGTAAATCAAGTGCATGGTTAGGATTTATAATCTGTGAAGCTTGCGGCAAGCGCGGCAAAGTTCTTCGGCGCGTGCTTTTCAAAACTTGTTTGATCCACAAAAACGAAATCGTACCGCCGGCCGTTTTCCTCGGCAGCGGTCGCATCGCCGCACCATTGTTTGAGCCGCGCCATTTTTTGCGGCAGGTCCAGTTCCGCTCGGCCTTTGGTTTCCACCAGCCAGACAAGCCCGTCGGAAGTCCGAACAATGAAATCGGGCGTATAGTTGGACAGGTCGCCATTGGCTTTGACGTAATCCAGTTTGAAACCGACGGCCAGATAATTTTTGGCAAACGCAGCCACGTCCGGCGCGGCTTCGAGAAAGGCCGCGAAAGACAATTCAAAACCGCCGGAATTCGGTTCGCCCACCACTTTGTTGAAAATACTTTTGCCCGCGTTCAGATAGGCTCGATAGTCGGTGCGGAATGGCCGCGTTTCACGCAGCCTGATCCGGTCTTCAATGCGTGTCGTGCCGGATTCCTGAATCGTCAGAGCATTGATGGCGGTCTTAAACGAGTCGTAAAGAATTTTGCCCGCGTCCGGTTCGGAAAGATTACGCAGCACAACCGGGTCTTCCAGATTCGCCGGCGATGGGCTGAACAGGTAGTCCCGCATGAAAGTTTTCACCTTGCCATATAGCACGTCGTACCCGCCGACGAACCGCAAGTCTTTGAGCAATTGCCGCGCGAAAAACCCAACCACAGAGCGATAATCGGCAGGCCCGGCGCCGTCGAGCGTAATAGTGTGATGAATCTCGGAGTCGAGCATCGTCTTGAAAATAATCTCGCGCGTTTCTTCTGGCGTAAATGGTTTGAGCGGCAACAGTGGGTTTCCAAACTTGGCCGGTTCGAGCGCATCCAGGGTTTTGAAATCACGAGTGAAACGGCGGGTGAGTTTCGGCAGCGGAATGTCGAGCGTATCCAAATCCTTTTCCTTGTTTTCGGTGTCCACTTCGACGATAAGCGATTCGTGCCGTTGGACGCCTGCTCCCATCGGCACACGCTCAAAGGCGACCCCTTCACTCTGGATCGACTCGACAAAATCCATAAATGCAGGGGTGCCCATCACCGAAACTGTTTCCCGCGTATCCGTGCCGAAATACATCCGGCGCAAGCCGCGCCCAAGGGTTTGTTCGGGCAAAATATCCGATGGCGACGCGTATGCCCGCAGACCAACAATGGTGGTGACGTTCCGCACGTCCCAGCCTTCCTTGAGCATGAGGACCGAAACGATGGCCTTGTAGGGCGACTTCCACGAATCAATCTCGTTGGATTGCTGGCGCAAAAGCCGCAGTTCTTCCTCCTTCTTACCGGACGCCGCCTCGGAAATTTCGCCGTTGTTTTTCGTGTGAATGACCAGCACCGCGCCTTGCAATTCGGGACAAATCTTTTCGAGATATTCCCCGACTTCATCACAGTTGCGAGTGTCGTCAACCATGACGAAAAGAACCGCCTTTTTGCCAAGCGGCTGATGTTCGGCAAAACTCTTTTTCCATTCTTCAATGCCGAGCTTGAGGTAATCGCCAAATTTTTCAGTGAAGATTGCGCTTTTTCTGTCCTGCAATTTCGCGCGGCTCGTGGCGTCGGGCAGAACGGGATGTTTGACAACATTCTGGTAGATGGCCTCGACGAGCGGATAATCGGAAACGGTCTGGACAAAAATCGCCCCAGTGTCACGACGCGGCGTCGCGGTCACGTCCACTTGCAACGAGAGGCGACGGTCTTTTTGCAGCATGCGATTATGAATGTCCTGAATGGATTTGAACCATGCCATGCGCGGGTCGTGAATGTGGTGCGCCTCATCGTTAAAGATGGCCAGCTCGTCAACGTCACGGATAATTTCGCCAAGGTCGGTTTTGCTGTCCGTCGTTTTGCCCGCCGGCTTCGGTCCGAAAGGCGCAAGAAAATAGTCGCGCAAATCTTCATCCTCCAGCGTCGGCTCAAGGACATCCCCCAGAAAAACACGGTGAATGTTGGTGAGGAAAAAATTTCCCGTCTTGCGCACAATCCGCACGTCGTCCTGAATGTGGAGCGTCATCTGAAAATCGTCGCGCCAGTTGCGCCCTTCAAAGCCGTTGTCTGGCAAAACCGGGTCGTTGAAGAAAATTTTCAATCCATCGAAATCCGCGCGGAGCCGGTCCAGAACGATGATGTTCGGCGCGATGACCAGGACGTTCCGTGAAAGCGTTGAATTCGCCTCATAAAGTTTGTGAAAGAAACTCCAGGCAATGAGCAATGAAAGAACTTTTGTCTTGCCCGCGCCGGTGGCCATTTTTAAAACGTAACGCGGCCAATCTTCGGGAAACATCCCGGCAGAAACCGCGCCGGACGCATCATAGCGCATCAGGTCAAACTTATCCCGCGCCACCTTGACCTCGTAAAGCCAAATGACCGTTTCAACCGCTTCACGCTGGGCAAAATAATAATAGAACGTGGAAAGGGAGCCCTCGGCATTTTCCGTCAAGTGTTCGGTTTCAAACCAGCATTTGAGCAATGCAACGGAAGTTGCAGAAGCCCCGGGATAACCTTTGTTTCGCCATTCGTAAATCTCCTGGCGAATTTTTGCCACCAGAGGCGGAAGAAGCTTTTCGTATGCCGTAGCCCGCATCGTTTCGTCGGCAGGAAACCAGCGCTGTTCTGGAATCAGTGGCGCATAGGGCGATTGCGAAAAGTTCGGATGCAGAGCCATTTAAGTCTTGCCGCGACAGTAATGGGAGGGGCCACGGTTGCCAAGAGCCGAGTTGTTTCGGACATTCAATAACCTGTTGCATCCGTGTGTTTCACTGAGCGGACGCTAGCGCTTCGATTCGCTGGCCTCGTTTTCGTAAGCGTGGAGAATGCCGAGAACCATGGGCCCGAATTTTTTCTTCAACTCTGCGCATCGCGTCGAGTTCTTGAGTTCAACGCCTTTGCGTTCGCTGCGAATCAGTCCAGCTTCCCGAAGAATCTTGAAATGTTGCGACAACGTGGACTTGGGAAGCTTCAAGCCGCCATGGGACACAAAGGCGGAACAGTTCATGGCGCAGTCAGCCTGAGCCAGTTCCACGTAGATGCGAACCCGGACCGGGTCGGAGAGGGCATACAGAAGGCCCTGCACGGTTATCTCTTTCAGAGACGGATGATAAAGTGGCCGCATAACAAAATAATATCACCATTTGACAAAATAGTCCATTAGTTCTATATTGCCGCACAATGGAACTGATGTCCTGTTCAAAACAATTGATTCAATCGCAAAGGATGGATGAGGGGCGAATGAGCGGTGATATGCTCAAGTCCGGCCACGGATTCCACTCATAATCCACAACCATGAAGAATATAGGAATACAAAAGTCGTTCTGATTACCGGCGCTCCAAATGGTGGCGCGACCATGGTTCACCGACCAAAAGATTGCCAGCCGTCCCGCATCAACATCATCAATTCAACCGAAAGATTCTATGTCAACTATTCATGCTTATGCGGCGAAAGCCCCCAAAACTCCACTGCAGCCGTTTGAATTTGAGCCGGGCGAATTAGGGCCGGACCAGGTGGAAATCAAAGTCACCCACTGCGGCATTTGTCATTCCGATCTGTCCATGCTCGACAACGAATGGGGAATGTCGCAGTTCCCGCTCGTACCGGGGCACGAAGCCGTCGGAACTGTGCTGGCGCTCGGGGAAAACGCCAAGGGGCTCAAGGTGGGACAGCGGGTTGGCGTGGGATGGACGGCTTCCAGTTGTCTTTGGTGTCGTGAATGTTTGTCCGGCGATCATAATCTTTGCCCAACCGCGCAGGGCACCATCGTGGGACGCTATGGCGGTTTCGCCGATCTCTTGCGTGCGCAATGGACCTGGGTGCGCCCGATCCCGGACGCCCTCGATCTGGCCAAGGCCGGGCCTCTCTTGTGCGGGGGTGTTACCGTGTTTAATCCGTTCCTGGCCTACGACATTTCTCCCACGGCGCGGGTGGGCGTCATCGGCATCGGCGGATTGGGTCACATGGCGCTTCAGTTTGCCAACAAATGGGGTTGCGAAGTTCATGCGTTCACCACCAGCGACAGTAAAGAAGCCGAAGCCCATCAACTTGGAGCGCACGTTGTGCATAACACGAAACGAGACGGGGTGTACAAAGGCATCGCCGGCAGCCTCGACTTAATCCTCTCGACAATCAATGCGCCCTTGGACATTCCAGAACTGCTCGGGACGCTCGCTCCGAAGGGCCGCCTGCATGTCGTCGGCGCGGTGCTTGAACCAATGGCGGTGCCGGCCTTCGGCTTAATCATGGGGCATAAATCAGTGTCGGGCTCACCGGTCGGCAGTCCTACAGCGATTGACCGTATGCTCGAATTCAGCGCACGACATTCAGTCGCTCCGGTCGTCGAGAGTTTTCCGATGGCAAAGGTCAACGATGCGCTGGAACATCTTCGCTCAGGCAAGGCTCGTTATCGCATCGTTCTGGAGAACGACCCTGCCTGAGCAGCCCTTTCAGTTGGAGGACCCATGATGAATATCGGGAACACACAGCAGCCCCTTTTCAGTCCTAGAAAAAATAAGGCCGTCGTCCTGGAGGCTTTTGACACGTTGTTCAACAAGCGGGATTACGTGTCGGCTGAACGTTTCTGGTCGCCAGATTATATCCAGCACAGCGCACACATTCAGCCTGGTCGAGACGGTCTCTTCAATCTTATCAAGAGCGCTCCAGCCACGCTGAAGTATGAGCCTGGAGTGATTGCGGCCGATGGCGATTTCGTGATCGTCCACGGGCGATTTTCAGGTCGTGGCAGGCCCGCGAGCTGGATTGCGGCGGACATACTGCGGATCAAAGACGGAATTTTGGTCGAGCATTGGGATGTCATTCAAGACGAAGCGACGAGGGAACAATCCAAAAGTGGAAAGCCGATGTTTGGTGACGCGTTTCCTGCATCTTAATCCGGTTGGTTTAGGGCTTTTGGGTTCCTTCAAATTTGCGCCGCGCCGCCATCCACGAAGAGTTCAATGCCGTTGACAAAGCTGCTGTCATCCGACGCGAGAAACACGACGGCTTTCGCGATTTCATCGGGCGTGCCAGTGCGACCCAGGGGCGTTACTGCGGCGGCTTGCGTGCTGCGTTTCGTTCAGGTCTGCATGGATTCGGCGCAACGTCTGGCTCATTTCATCGAAGGCAGGCTTGACGCGCTGAACATCCTCCTCGTCAAGAGCGCGACCGAGTTGCTTGCCGGTCGTATCGAGCGACATCACATAACCGCGAATGATTTCCGGCGTTGCAGGATTTGCCTCGTTGAAAAGATACGTCAGCAGCCGTGACAACGGCTCGGCCAGACGCAGCTTGGCTACGCTGATTCGGTCGGTTTTGAGCGACTTCCAAATCAGCTTGCCCCGCACGCGGATTCGGGCATAGTATTTTCCTGATTGACCGTGGCGAACCAAGTTCGCCACGATGGCGTTTTCTGCCAGCGTGAGTCTGTATGAACGGATTGATCGCCTTTCATGCAGAGAGTATAGAAAGTATAGAACGGCAGTATAGAAAACGTGGTCGCAAAATCGAAAAACCTCGATTTTACGAGGCGAAGGAAGGGTGGCTGAGTGGTTGAAGGCACCTGACTCGAAATCAGGCTTAGGGGAAACCCTAACGTGGGTTCAAATCCCACCCCTTCCGCCATCTCGGAGCCCGAACTTAGCCTTGAAAGCCGCGCCGGCGTGGTTTAGCGTAGCCCCGTGAAGACGATCATCCGCATAATCATGGCAGCCAGCCTTGTGACTCTATCGCCAATCGTGATGGCGCAGGGCGGCGTGACTTGGCTAAGCGCGTCGGTCTCATAGCGTGCTATGCCAGCGCGATCCAGTTGCTCACTTCCCCGCCATCATAGTCCAACCCATCGCCGGTTACGCAGACGGCTGCTAATTAGCTGGTCGCCCGGCCACCGGTGAGGTCGAAGGTGAAGCCGGTGGTGAAACTGGTTTCCGGGGAAACAATGAAGGCTGCCATGTCCGCAATTTCCTCCAAGGTGCCGCAACGTTTCATCGGAATTTTGTCGGTCATGTAAGCTACCTGGGCCGGGGGCATGGCTTCGACCATGGGGGTGCGGATGACGGCCGGTGCGAGCGCATTGACGGTAATGCCGGTTTCGGCCAGTTCCTTGCCTTGCACTTTGGCCATGGCGATGACGGCCGCCTTGGATGAAGAATAGGCCATCATGCCGGCGTTCCCTTCCTTGCCTGCGATGGACGCGATGTGAAGAATCCGCCCGTAATTTTGCCGCAGCATCCCAGGCAATACGGCGCGCGCGGTGTGGTATGAGCCGAAGAAATTCACGCGAAAAACCAGATCCACATTGGCCGGATCGACTTCGTGGCTCTTCACGTTGGTGAGGCCGGTGATGCCCGCGCTGTTGACCAGAATGTCGATCGGTCCCGTTCGATGGATGTGTTCATGGATGGCAGTCTCAACCGCTTTCTGGTCTGTGACGTCGGCGCAGAGTGTCCTCTCATTCCTGCCAAGGGCCTGGGCCGCAGCTTCCAGTTTCTTGGAATCGAAATCGCAAAGCACGACCTTGACGCCGAGATGTTGAAGTTTTTGGGCGATGGCAAATCCAATGCCCGAGGCGCCGCCGGTGACGAGGGCTTGCTGTTCATTCCACTTTTTCTTAATAGCATTCATGGCAAAGGTGGGTCCGGCCCGCTAATTGGCTTGAAAAGAGGGTGAACCGGTTCGTCGCGATTCACGGTAAAGCGCGTCCATTTTTTCCAACACCGCTTCCGCATCGCGGCCATCGCGCAGCGCTTCTTGCAACGCGTTTCCACCGCTGGTTTGCAAGGGCGCGTATCCGCTGTAGCGGGGGCGGATAAAGGCTTCTTCCTGGATGGTTCGGGTGGCGCTGAAAAAGCCGCCGCATAACACATCGGCGGAGGGATCATCCCATGCGGCGCGGTGGGAAGGTTGTCCGCCCGCGTTCGCGTAAAGCGTTCTTTGAATTGTGCCGCCGGCCACGAAACAGGCGTAGTCGAGCGCGATTTCCACCTGCTTGCACTCGGCGGAGAGCGCGAGGCCCGTTCCGCCAAGCACACTGCGCAATCGCGGAGCGTTCGGCTGGAGGGAAACCAGATTGCCGAAGCGCAGACGGTTGCGGGCAAACCCGTCGCGGGCGTAATTGTTGTAGGTGTAGGCAAACGCATTCCAGATGAAATCGTCCGTGGCGGTCATGCGTTCGGCGACTTGAATCGGATTCCAATCAAAGATTGCCTTCGGCATCGGTTCGGTTAGTTCCCGCAAAAGGTTCAGAGCGGTGCGCGCTGTGTCGCGCGGCGCGAGATGATCGGGATCGGAACACGGGGCCGAACCCAGGCCTTGGACCAACATTAGAAAGTGAAGGAAGAGATCGGCATTGAAGGCGGGAATCACGGCGATTCCGAGACGGGCGAGCGTGACGGCTTCGGCCCAAGTGGCCGGAGCGGACGCTCCGGCTCGTTCCATTAGATCGCGCCGCCAGCTTGGCGCGGGCGCGGCGGCGTCAATGGGCAAGGCCAGCAATCGCCCCTCATAACAATAACTTTCGAATGTCAGGCCGATGGAATTTTGCGCGTATTCATGGAGCGCCACCGGGGACAGAAGCGGTTTCAGGTCGCGAACCAGATTTTTCTCGAACGCGAATCCCGCCCAGGGATGGTCAATCACAATCAAGTCAAATTTGCGCGCCAACTGATCAATCGGCATGTGGCCAAATTCGTCGAGAGTCCGTTTTTCCCAACAGATACGGACGCCGGGGTGGGTTTCCTCGTAGCGTTGCGCCGTGGCCACGAGCGGAGGAAAGGCGCGGCTGTGATTCCACGCGATGCCCGATAGCTGAACTGGCCGGCTCATGCATTTCCGTGAACAACGGAAGGCTGGCCGGCGCCAAAATTCTTACCTTCGACGGGTTTGACGGCGCGAATCTTCTCACAACGATTCGTCTGGGCGGATTCACAGGCGGCTTCGATGATTTCCATTGACGCGAGGCCAAGTTCGCCGGGCGAACCGTTCGGAATTTTGCCCAGAATCGCATCCACGAAATTCAAGGCGGGCGATTGGCACGGGTAAATCTCATTTTCCGCCAGCGGCGTGAATTCGGTGCGCTGGCCGGCGAAATCGATCAACGTCATCGTGCCGCGCCAGAGCTCAAGTTGTAAAATGGCCTTGCCGCCGAAAAGACGGACTTCGTAATGGCGCTCGCTCAACGGGGTGGCGCCGGTGCTGGCGATAGTAACCAGCGCGCCGTTTTCGAGTGTAACGGTAAGCGCGTTGTAAATGTCGTTCGGCGAGCCGTCGCGGTCGAAACGCGCATAAACTTCGGCGGGGCGCAAACCGGTCAGGAAAGTGAGATACGCGGCCGCATGGGAAACCTGGCAGAAGATTTGTCCGCCGCCCGCGATGGCGGGATCACTGTAAGACCCTTTGCGCGGCTCCACATACACGTTATCCATGCTGTGGGTGGGAGAGGTGTTGATGCCGCGCAGCAATTTCTCAATCGGGTTGGTCATAAGCATGGAAATCATTTTAATTTCGCCGAGCGCGCCGGAACGGATGAGTCGCCGCGCCTCAATGCCATGGGGGGTGAAGTGCCAGGGACAACTGACCAGCAACTGCAAATTCTTTTGCGCCGCGGTCTCAACCAGTTCGCGCGCTTCTTCGACCGAGAAGGTCATTGGTTTTTCAATGAGCACATGCCGTCCCGATTCGAGCGCGGCCCGGGCTTGTGCGTAATGCACGTTGGGCGTGGAGGAGACGATCACGGCGTCGAGTTCTTTGATGGCGAGAATTTCCTGAACGGTGGTGCAGGCGTATTTCACCCGGAAGTCGCCCGCGATTTTTTCAGCCTTTGCCTTTTCGCGGCTTTGCACGGCGACGAGTTCGGCCTGCGGATGCGATTTGAGCGCTGGGATGTGGGCGAAGGTGGCCCACCAACCCGCGCCAATGATTCCAATACGAATTCTTTTCATGACTTAAACTTTGAACGGCGCCAGCAAATCCCGTTTCAATTCGACTCCGAAGCCGGGTTTGTCCGGAGACAGCGAAACCTTCCCGTTTACGGGCAGCGGCTCGCCGTCCAGCACACTGAATATCGGCTGAATGTCTGTTCCTTGGCCGACGGACAGATATTCAGCGTAGGGCGAATTTGTGTTCGCCATCACAAAATGGTAGTTATAAACGGATGACCCATGGGGGATGACCGGCATATCATAAGGTTTTGCCATCGCGGCAATCCAGCGCGTGGGTGTATAGCCGCCGCACCATTGCATCTCAGGCTGAATGATGTCGGTAGCGTGATTATGAATTATGTTATGAAAGGCCTTTGGATGATATTCCAGATTGCCCGTCGCGAGGAGAATCGGCGCAATGCGGTCACGCAAAATACGGTTATTTTCCGTCGCCCAACCGTTTTGGAGCGGGTCTTCAAACCACTTAACGTCATAATCGCGCACCCGTTCAGCGACGCGCGTTGCGAACTCGATGTCCCATGACAGATAGCAATCAATCATGATTTCCATATCATCGCCGAGATCGTGGCGCAGTTTAGCGATGAGTTTTTCCATTTTCTTAATTCCATCGCGTCCGCTTTCAACCCCCCACGGGGCGGCAATCTTGACCCCGAGAAAACCGCGATCGCGCCAGGCCTCCACGTAATCCGGGTGAATCGTCACATAACATGGAATGGCCTCCTTGGTTTGGCCGCCGATGATCTTATACACGGGGAGTTTCTGCGCCTTGGCCACCAGGTCGTAAAGGGCAAGATCCACGCCCGCCATGGCCATGCTCGTTAATCCGCCCAAGCCATAAGGCAAGGTGGAACGGTTCATTTGGTCCCAGATCAACTCTATGTTATACGGGTCCTGGCCAATTAGAAATCGTTTGAGATGTTTATCTATAATGCTGCAGGCAAACGCGCCGCCACCGTAGTTCGCGCAAAAGCCGCTCACTCCCTCGTCCGTGAAAATTTCAATGACGAACGGGTCTTGTCCGCCGCCCATCCAGAGGGAGCGTATCCGGGAATAGTGAGGATGGACGGACATGGGATTGGAAATAAGAGTCTGCGCCTGCCAGCCGCCGCCCCAATATTGGGATTCGCCCATCGCCGCGCCGCGGGCGCCTGTGTCGCCGCATTTAACCGTATAAAGTTTGATCTCTGTTATTTTCAAGTGAGAAGGTTTCAAGGAAAAAATGTGTCAGGAAGCTAGTGTCAAAAGCCCTTCGCGGACAATGGATAGAATGACAAATTGCGTGGACTTTTTGACAGATTCCGGTTGTAGGGATGGACTCATAAAAACAATTTATCCACGATAATTGTCATTTTATCCATGGTGGAGTCGAACGAAGCGTGTGAGTCTCTGCGCAAGCCCAGAATCTAAAATGAGTGCCAAGCAAACGAATCATCTAGCGTCGTTGAGTAGAACAGGACGTGCCGGTTGTCAGCCTGTGCCGCGGCATTTGGAACCGCAACGCGCAGGCGGGACGCATTCTGACTCCATCGCCGCGACAAATAACTTCGGTGGCTTCACTTTGATTGAATTGTTGGTCGTCATTGCCATCATCGCCATTCTCGCCGCGATGCTGCTGCCCGCGTTAGGGCGGGCCAAAATGCAAGCGGTCTCCACCCAATGCATGTCAAACGAGAGGCAGTTGACCCTTGCCTGGCTCTCTTACGCCAATGACAACAGAGGGTACTTGGCGCCCAACAGTCCGGGCGCCGTGAACGGTGACGGCACTGGAGGAGTGGCTTGGGTTTATGGCAATGTGGGTGGAGGGAATCCAGATATTTTCAACGTCACGAACATTCGAAATGGCGTTCTTTATCCCTATAACCCAAATGCCGGAATCTATGAATGCCCCGCGGAAGTCAAGATTTACACAGTCGGCGGCCTAAGCGGACTCAGGGTTCGAAACTACTCGATTAGCGGTCAAATGAACGGCACGACGGCCGAGCCCAACTACTCCCCACCCGCCGTGAAAGAATCGGACATCCTCAATCCGCCACCTTCCCGGGCCATGGTGTTCATTCATGAAAGCTTATACACCATTGACGATGCTTACTTCGCCGTAGACGTCCTGACACGAAGCTGGCAAAACCTTCCGACGGTTCTCCATATGAATGGCTGTAACTTGTCCTTTGCCGACGGGCACTCTGAACACTGGACCTGGTATCTGCAAAATACGTTAAAGGCCACCACTATCTATACAGCAGCGTCATACCCTACGGACAAGGATTTTGACCGTATGGCGGCCGCTTATTCCACGCCGCTGAATTAGAGAGGCGCTGATCGCGAGCGCGAACGAACCTTTAAATGGCAACGTCACGAAAAACATTCAGGCCAGAGTCGAAATGGAGACTGAATACGTCAATTTCACGGGTACAAAATAAACAAAAAACAGCAGTCACGAACGCAAAACAAACTAAAACGCTATGACAACAAACTCACCAATAGCCTCCAATCACATCAAGAAGGGCCGGGCGTTTCTAAGCAAAACCATGGTGGCAGTCCTCCTATTTCTTTTTTCTAGGTCTGAGATGATGTGGGCGGGAAATATTTACGTCCTCACCACAAACTTCACTGCGACGGCCTTCACGCCGAATGAGAGCCAAGATCTTATTTCCGGGTACGTGGGCGCGCTGACCGGGCCGGCGCCAACTTTTACGGGTACGGCCACTACCCCCGCTGTGCTTACCGACAGTTTTGCGCCCGGCTCACCGGTTCAGAATTATTGGATTGAGATTCAAAGCGGCGACGTTCTCCTTTATAATCTCGGCGCTCTGTGCAGCATCAGTTCGATGGAAGTGTGCAGCACCTGGAACGATAACGGCCGCAGCGCGCAGGCTTACACGGTGGACGTTTCAAGTGACGGGGCCACTTGGACGACGAATTTCATCTCCGTCGCCACCGGAACCGCACCGGCGAGTGCCCCATCGGACGTGGACGTGCAGATCAACCCGGCCAGCGGAAACACGTTGACCAACAACATTCAATACGTCCGGTTCAACTTTCCAGCAGAGGAAAATAGCTGGGTGGGATATACCGAAATCGTCATCAGCGGAACCACCTTAGCCAGCCCCAGCGCGCCCACCGTGACGATCTCGAGTACGAACCTGACGGTCACCAACACCTCCTCCAGGGTCACCATATCGGCGACGCTTACTGGCTATCCGTTTCCCAATTTGACGTGGCACTTCGTGGATACGAACGGTAATGACAACGTGCTGCCAGGCCAATATGGCACAAACATTACCATTCCAATCGTTTCTCCGGCCGATGCGGGCAACTACTACGTTGCCGCCGCCAACAGCCAGGGCACCTCAAACAGCGCAAACTGCACCCTGACGGTCGTCACCCCTGCGGCTCAACCAGTGATCCAGACGGTGTATTCGTCCAATGCCGGTTTCGATCCTCTCAATACGACTGCCGATCTCCTGCTTAATTTGACCGATCCCAATGTTTCGTTGCCGGCGATGACAGATGGCAGCGATAACGGCGGCGTAGCCACCGGCGCCGGTTACGTTGCGCTGGCCAGCGGCTCACAGCAGACTTTCGATCTCTACGGTTCCTGCAATATTTCTGAAATTGACACCTATTCCGGTTGTGCCTCCGACATAAATCCTAACAGCCTCCAGGTTAACCAGAACTACACTGTCTCGGTGTCCACCAACAATGGCGCCACCTACAACGCCCTCT
>DASRLE010000077.1:0-10991 GCA_035648615.1 Saccharimonadales bacterium (SeqCode)
TACCGGGTCAAACTACCCGGTGTTCAAAAAAGCGGACAGGTTTGAGTCCGCACCCCGTCGTGCGGGAAAATCCAGAAAATACCCAGGACTGTCGAGGTAAAATCAGACCGTTCTTGTTGACTCTATGTCAGGAGTTCTGGATTCTGTCGGAGCGATGGAGACCTGTTGCGAATACGCAGCGGACTGCATTGAAGTGCTGGCCAATGACAAGCCGCGTGTCGGCAACGCTGCTCAAGCCGATGCCGCGAATAGCGCGAACACCGTTGATTCACTGCTCGTCAGCACTGACCCCCCATATTATGACAACATTGGCTACGCTGCATTGAGCGACTTTTTCTATGTCTGGCTTCGCCGTTCAATCGGTGCTCTGCACCCTGATATTTTTTCGACGATGCTCGTGCCCAAAGAGCAGGAACTTACCGCCACGCCGTTTCGATTCGATGGCGACCGCCAAAGAGCGAAGGAACATTTCGAGGCTGGTTTTCGTTCGGCATTTACGAGCCTCCGATGCCGCCTCGACAACCGATTTCCACTCACGGTTTATTACGCTTTTAAACAGAGCGATGACGAGGATGGCGGTGGAGAAGACGGCGGCGTTGACCTTACTACCGGCTGGGAGACGCTGCTGGAGGCATTGATTTCGGGCGGCTTCACAATCACCGCGACATGGCCGGTGCGGGCTTCGCAGAAATGGCGGATGATCTCGATGGGATCGAACGCGCTTGCGTCCTATATTGTTCTTGCCTGTCGGCCACTTCCCTCGAACGCTGGTGTAGCTTCGCGTCGTGACTTTCTCGCGGATTTGAAGCGAGAGCTTCCACCGGCTCTGCATCATTTGCAGCAAGGCAACATTGCCCCGGTAGATTTGGCCCAAGCCGCCATCGGGCCGGGAATGGCCGTGTTCAGCCGATATGCGCAGGTGTTGGAAGCGGAAGGTTCGCCGATGAGCGTGCGCACCGCATTGTCGTTAATTAACCAATCACTCGACGAAGTGCTGGCCGAACAGGAAGGCGAGTTCGACGCGGACACACGCTGGGCGCTGGCATGGTTCGACCAAAATGGATTCAACGAGGGGGCGTATGGCGTGGCGGAGACGCTTTGCACCGCCAAGAACACGAGTGTGTCGGGAATGGTGGAGGCCGGCATACTCGCCGCCAAAGGAGGCAAAGTGCGCCTGCTGAAGAAGGAGGAGTTGGACGCGGATTGGGACCCGTCCACAGACGAACGGCTCACCGTTTGGGAAGCGACACACCATCTCATCCGCACCTTGGATCAAGGCGAGCAGGCGACGGGCGCGTTGCTGCGGAAATTGGGTGCGCTGTCCGAAGTCGCCCGCGACTTATCATATCGTCTTTATACAATTTGCGAGCGCCGCAAGTGGGCGCAAGACGCCATCGGCTACAACGCCCTGGTCCTGAGCTGGCCGGATGTGAAGCGCGTCGCCGACGAACAAAAGGTAACCGGGCCGAGCCAGAGGGAGTTGCTTTAACAAATGCCAAAATTCTACGACAAACGAACGCTGAACCACGAACAGGCAGTTGCGTGGGTTAAGCAGCAAGTTCTCGATATGCGTTTCGCATTCAACGAAACACATACAGAGGCAGGCATTGATGCGTTTGTGGAACTGGCCGACCCTCAGACAGGGGCGGCAGCGGCTTGTTTCTTGGGCGTGCAAGTGAAGACTCAGGAGCAATTTTCAGCGGAGAACGACCAGCAATTTAGCTTTTACGCAGATGGCGACGATCTGAACTACTGGATTTCATCCGACATCCCGGTGCTATTGCTCGTGTGCAAAGCACGCACGTCTGAGGCGTATGCCGTGTTCGTGCAGGAGTATTTCAAGATTCCTGAGAACCGCACAAAAAAGACGATTGTCTTCAATAAACAGCAGCATCGGTTTGTGGCGGGTGAGAACTGGCAGCGTCGATTGCTGGAAGCTTCGGTACCACGAAGCAGGGGCTTGGCATTTCCGCCAGCGCCGATACCCGAGGATTTGGCCTCCAATCTCCTCGAAGTGATTCCACCCGAGACGGTGTATTCGGGCAGCACGACCCTTAAGGATCGCAGGGATGTCATCGAAGCCTTGAAGAGACTGAATTCTCCAGCGACCGAACTTATCGTTCGTGGCAACACAATCTGGACAGTTCATTCTCTTTCCGATTTGGTGTGGAGTTCCATCGTCAACAACTCATCCATCAAACCAACACCTTTTTCCGAATTGGCGTTCCACAAAGAGCCAGCCAAACGCGATTACGCCCGTGAGTTGTTGAACCTTTGTCTCAATGCCCGATTGCGTTCAGAGGAAATATTCTGGTCCAGAGACGAGGAGATGTTCATTTACAGTCCGAGACGGGATCATGGCAAACGAATTCGGAAGTCCGTGAAGGGCAAACGACGGGAAACCAAAGTTGGGCTGCTCCATGTAACCGAGCGAGGAGGAAGAATCGTTCGTTGCCGTCACTTGGCGATGATGGCGAAGTTCGTGGACATTGGTGATAGATACTTTCTCCAAGTCGATCCGACCTGGTTTTTCTCTCGGAATGGTCGCAAACATCCCCGATGGGAGGAGCTAATCCGCACGATCCGGATAATGCAAAAGGAGCGCGAATACCATTCCACCCTTAGATTGTGGCGTGAGGTTTTGACGCAGGAGGGGGACTTGGCCCGTGCGGGCTATCCATTTCTTCGCTTCGGCGATTACTTGGGGTTTGAATCCCCAGTCAGCATTCCAGACGCGCTGTGGAAGGCGACGAGCGACCCTCAGTCCGTGGAAGACCTTGACCAAAAACTTCTGGAGTTCGACAAATGAAGCTGCCCATCTCCTTTATACCAGAACCCATGCTTCAGTTTGGGCGCGATCAGCACCCCGACATCCGTTATGGAATCATGAATTTCGGCCCCTATGATCTCGCGGAGAAAAGGAGGCCGACCACAATCAAGGCTGCCATCGTCGGCACCTCGACTGGTGTGGCGGGCGCTTCTCGTTGGCTTGAGCAATGCCGCCAACGAATCGAGGGAAAGGCCTCGAAGAAACGGAATTTGTTTGCGGCGTTTCCCGGCTTCAGTCCTGAAAGCCCATTCCTTGCAGAGGTAATTCTCGACGGTTCTTTAAATGCAGAGGTTCAACCCTCGGACCTGACGGGCCTAGCGACTCTCGGCAATTTTAACGACCGTGTCAAAGCGGCGGTTGATTTGTTTCTTCGGGTTTTGCAAGGGGTCTCACAAAAGAAACCAGACGTAATCATTCTTGTGATGCCGTTGGAGTTGTTGTCGCTGCTCGGAGAAACCGATGCTGCTGACCATGACAGTCTCGAAGCGAGCGTGCTTTCATTCCGTGAATCGAAGAACAAACGCCGCGGAAAATACAATTTTCACGACATGTTGAAGGCGAAGGCGCTCCCGCTCGGGGTGCCGATTCAAATGCTCCGACCATCAACTTTTGACCGCTCCCTAAAGTCGAAAGAGAAAGACGATTTTGCAAAATCGCGCAGTTTACAGGACGAGGCAACGTGCGCCTGGAATTTCTTTGTGGCGCTCTACTACAAGGCTGGCGGCTACTCCTGGCGGTTGGTGCGCGATCAAACGCAGCCGAAGTCGTGCTTCATTGGGATTAGTTTCTATGAGGCACTCGACAAAAGCCGCCTCAACACTTCTGTCGCTCAGGTATTTGATGAAAGAGGCCATGGTCTTTTGGTTCAGGGCGGAATCGTTAAACGTGACGAAGTGGACCGGCAGCCACGAATGGATGAGACGGGCGCATACACCCTGCTGAAGAGCGCCCTTAAGAACTACAAAGATGAGCATTGGCACTATCCCGGCCGTGTTGTGGTTCACAAGACTTCCACATTCAACATTCCCGAAACGCAGGGTGCCATCCGCGCGCTCAACGAACTCGACATTCGAAGCTACGATCTTCTCAGCGTCAGCGACAGCGGAATGAGGATTGTTCGGGACGGCTATTATCCACCCCTTCGAGGGACGCTTTGGCAGATGGATGAGAAACGTTCGTTGCTCTACACGAATGGAAGCGTTCAGCTCTACGAAGAATATCCTGGTCTTTACGTTCCGCGCAGTTTGCTAATCCATCACGATACGTGCTCAACGGATCGGCAACAAATCGCCCTCGAAGTGCTGATGCTGACGAAAATGAATTGGAACAATTCTCAAATCACGGCTTTGGAGCCAATCACCGTGCGCGCCGCTCGACAAGTCGGTCGCATTATCAAATATGCGGATACGACCCAAGGAGCAGTTCCGTATCGCTTTTTCATGTGACTGCTTTCTCCAACACACATTTGACCTGCGAGCGTGGCCCTTCGAGACGCGGTTCACCCTTAAACCCGTGCTTTCAAAGCGAATGCCTTTTAATTAGGCTTTTGTGCGGAATGCCGCTCCACTTGGTTTTAGGCGATTTAGAGGTCGTCATGAAGCGACGTTGAACAAATTTGCATTATGGCATTAAGCAATCACGAGCGCGTTGGCAAGGCACTGGAGGTTTTGAAGGCGGGGCTGCCCGCATTTGTGGAGCGCGAACTCAAGAGCGCCCACGGCGCGAGGTGGCTGGCTACCGCCAAACAGATCATCGGACCAGGCATCCAAATTGGCGGCACGGAGCAATCACCGGATTGGGACGCCGCCGGACTTTTGCGGGTAATGTGGGAATGCTGGAATGACGTGTTCGGGAAAACGCTGGGGCGCGCGGAGCGCAGCATCGTGAGCGAGTTAATGGAAATCCGAAACAAGTGGGCGCACCAGAAGCCGTTCAGCACTGATGATGCCTATCGTGCGCTCGACTCCATGCACCGCCTATTGAACGCTGTGGGCGCAGGCAAAGAAGCTGAAGAACTCGAAGGGCAAAAATCGGAACTGATGCGGGTGAAGTTCGACGAGCAGGCCCGCCATGAAAGGCGCAAGACCCAGACAACCCTGGGGTTGGAGGCGGGAACGGCCGCGGGGCTAAAGCCATGGCGGGAAGTCGTGACACCCCACCCAGACGTTGCGTCGGGCCGGTATCAACAGGCGGAATTCGCGGCGGATTTGTGGCAGGTGTATCGCGCCAGTTTTTCGCTGGAGATTCGTGCGACCGTATCCGAAGAATACGCCGACACACAAGAATTTTTCCGGCGGACGTTCCTGACGGTTGGGCTGAAGGACTTGTTGGTGCGCGCCGTGCGCCGACTGGCGAGCGACGGCAGCGATCCGGTCATTGAATTGCAGACCAATTTCGGCGGCGGCAAGACGCATTCGATGCTGGCGCTATGGCATCTTTTTTCCGGACGTCCGGTGACGGAGATGCCTGGGCTGGATGCGGTGATGGCGGAAGCCAAGGTTGGCCTGACCAAGAAAGTCCGTCGCGTAGTGTTGGTGGGCAATAAAATTTCGCCTGGGCAGCCGTCCAAGAAAGACGACGGCACCGTGGTGCGGACGTTGTGGGGTGAACTCGCGTGGCAGCTTGGCGGCAAGGAAGGCTACGCAATCCTCAAGCAGTCGGATGAGACAGCGACGAATCCGGGCGATTTGCTGGGCGAACTGTTGCGCAAGTATGCGCCATGTCTGATTCTGATTGATGAATGGGTGGCATACGCGCGCGGCTTGCATGACAAGAAGGATTTGCCGGGCGGCGATTTCGAGACACAGTTCACGTTCGCGCAGACTTTGACGGAAGAGGTCAAGGGCGTGCCCGGCACAATGCTGGTAGTCAGCTTGCCGGCATCTGCGGATGGTGGCGGTGGTGTTTCGCCCACCAGCGATGCGAACGAAGAAGAAGTGGGCGGCGTGCGCGGGCGGATGGCCCTGGCGGCGTTGCGAAATGTGGTGAGCCGCGTGGCGACCGCGTGGCGGCCCGCCAACGCCGAGGAGAGTTTTGAGATTGTGCGGCGGCGATTGTTCCAGCCGTTGCCCGAACCCAACTACGTGTCGCGCGACAACACGGCGAAGGCGTTTTGCGACCTCTACCGGAGCAACCATCAGGAATTTCCACCTGAATGCCGCGAGGCTGATTACGAACGGAAGCTGAAAGCGGCCTATCCGATTCACCCTGAAATCTTCGAGCGACTGTATCAGGACTGGTCGGGGCTGGTGAAATTTCAACGCACGCGGGGCGTGCTGCGGCTGATGGCGGCGGTGATCCATCGGTTATGGGAAAGCAACGACCGCAGCCCATTGATTCTGCCGGCGAGCCTTCCGCTCGATGATCCCGGCATCGTGTCGCAACTCACAGGGTATCTTCCAGGTGGCTGGGAAACGGTCATCGAAAAGGACGTGGACGGCGCGGATGCTCTGCCACGCAAGCTCGACGGCGAAAAGCCGAACCTTGGGCGCTTTTCCGCCTGCCGCCGTGTGGCGCGCACTTTGTTCCTGGGTTCTGCCCCGATTCCCGGCGCGGCCAACCGGGGCGAAGAGGATCGGCGCATCAAGCTGGGCTGTGTTTTGCCTGGGGAGGCTCCGGCGATATTCGGCGACGCGCTCCGGCATCTCGCCCAAGCGGCGACGTATCTATATCAGGACAACGCACGCTACTGGTATTCGACGCAACCGACAGTCACCAAGCTGGCGGATGACCGGGCCGAACAGTTGCGGCGCGAACCGGACAGGGTTGGGGAAGAAATTCGCCGACGCGTACGTGAGGATCTGCGTTCGCGCGGAGAGTTTCCAAGGATACACCCTTTCCCGGCGAATTCCGGCGATGTGCCGGACGAGATGGAGGTGCGGCTCGTGGTGTTGGATGTGGAGAAACCCTATGCGCGCGAGGGAACGAATCTTGCGCTCGAAGCCGCAAAGGAATTTCTTGCACAGCGGGGCAATAGCCCGCGTATTTATCAGAATACGCTTGTCTTTCTGGCTTCCGACCGCAGCCGACTCGACGAGTTGGAGCAAGCCGCGCGTTATTATGTTGCATGGCAGTCCATCATTGACCAAGAGACGGAGTTGAACCTCGACAAATCGCAGTCGCGCCAGGCGGCGACACAAAAAGCGGCGTGGGACCGAGCCACCACGAGCCGAATCGGCGAGACTTTTCAATGGTTGCTCGTGCCAACGCAACCCAGCCCGCAAGCGGCATTGGAATGGCAACAAACGCGATTGGCCGGGGCGGACGCGCTGGCGGTTCGTGCGTCCAAGAAACTGCGGAATGATGGGCAAATGGTTACGCAGTTCACGGCGACGTTCCTGCGACAAGCACTCGACACGATTCCGCTTTGGCGTGGCAACCACGTTGCAGTGAAGCAACTGATCGAAGACTTCGCAAGGTATCCTTACCTCCAGCGGCTTCGCGATGAGGATGTCCTGCTCAGTTCAATGCGCGAAGGTGTGGCGCTGGTCACATGGCGGACCGATTCATTCGCATTCGCGGAAGGCTTCGATGAGGCAAAAGGCCGCTATCTTGGCCTGCGAGGGGGGCAGGTTCTGGGCTTCGGCTCTGATGCGGTCGGTTTGCTGGTCAAGAGCGCGACCGCAGATGCCCAATTGGAAGCCGAGCGCCCGAAACCACTGCCGAAGCCCGCTGGTGCGGGAACGGAAACATCCGGCGGAAATCAGCCAAGCAGTGGCACGACGCTGGCACCGCCCGCGCCGGGAGGCGCTTTGCCTCTGCCCACCACGCCCCCGACGCATTTCTTCGGTAGCGTGAAGGTGGACTCTGCGCGCATCAGCCGGGATGTGGGAACAATCGCGAACGAAATCATTCAACATCTCGCGAGTCTGCCGAATAGCGAAATTGACGTGACGGTGGAAATCCAAGCGCGCGTTCCAGGAGGAGTTCCTGACAATGTGGTCCGCACCGTATTAGAGAACTGCCGGACACTGAAGTTTAAGAACCAGAGCTTTGAGCAAGAGTAAACGCGCTGTGCGGTGGACGGCGTTTCGGTCACCGTTGGACGCAACGAGCATGACCGCCTATTTGAACAGCCAGTCCGCCACAGTAGGCTAATAGGCGCGGAATGCTTCTGGCATCTCGCGCACGCACCAGCCCATCTTTTGTCTGGCGGTCATTTCATGAATTTCTGTTGTGGTTCGGATCGCGGCCTTCTGAATGGACGTTCACAAAAAGGGGCGCCATAGCCCTTTTGCAAGAGAGAAGGCTCAATATAGCCTGGGCCGTTATGGTTGGATGGCCAGTTTGTACCGGTTGATTTGAGCGACGGTCCATGCCCGGCAGGCTCCGTTCAACAGCGATTCCGTGGATTTGACGCTCAAATCACGGGCGTGACGGTCGAAGAGGGCCACACACTTGAACTGTGGATTGTGGCGACTCCGGTAAATAATGCCGCCAGGCTGCTGGGGATGTTCGAAAATCGCGCGCGACCAAAGACCCGTGGTCTGGTAAGGTTTCTCAGTGGCAAGCCTGTTATCGCAGGAGAGCTGCCGCAGTCCAGGTCCCGTCAGGTCAACACATTTAACCGACCGGCAACTAATTTCAGAAAGGACCCGTTGCACCAGGTCGGATTCCTGAATCAGAAGCAGCGACAATTGCCGTAAAAAGACTTCCGCAAAAGCGGCCTCGGGGTTCAGCGCGGCATACAGCACGCCGTATTTGCCGCGCGGGTCATCGAAGCGACCGTCCCCAGTTTTGCTAAAATACAGGCACCCTTGGATGGAACGGTGAATTCGGAACAGCACGCGAACCCGTCTGACAGGCAGGCGCCGCAAAGCTAAGTCCTCCGGTGGAGGTGGCAGCCTGGATTTAATGGCCATGCGTGAGGAAACCCCGCGCTCCGCAAACCACTGATTCCCGATCTCCCGCCTGTAGCGCCTCAATCGCGGTTCTGTTGTCGAAATCAGGGCTGCGGCTCAACAAGAACGACAGCGCGACAAAAGGAGAGTCCGTTTCCAGCCCCGCCAGCACGTCGCCCAAGCCGGCGACAACGCCGCCATCATGGAACTGAAAGGCCGGAAAAACCCGGTCGCCCCCTTTGGGAAGCGCCAGCAATTGTTTGCGATCCACCTTTTTGCGCACCGTTTCCCGAGAGACTCCCAGGAGGTCGCATACCTGGCCGGTCTCCAAGCAAGGTTCGGCGGCTTTGCGAAGCTCCGCCATGCGAGCCAGGCCGCGCAGCCGAGCCTCATGCAGCTTCTTCTCCACCCCATCGGCGGAAATCCCCAGGGCGTCAATGGCCAGACGGGTGGCCTGCATCAGGAAACTGACCTCGTTGGTGGAGGTCTGCAACGGTTCCAGTCCGGCTGAACCTGTGTGGTGGACAATCGCCTCAAAAGTTTTGCGGGCCCGGTCCAGGGTCTGCCGCGCGGGAACATTCAGCACTTCAGTATCTGTTGTCATATTGACATTAGCACGATACCGCCATCCAGGGACAATGTCAATAGCCTCCCGGCGCAAACGCCTAACGGCCCCGGGCCATCCTTACACCCGAAACCCGCGAACGGGCGTAAGGGCCACGTTCAACAGGCCATCCGGTTCTTTTGCACCATCTGTAGTACCGGGGTGGTAATCCCCAAAAGCCGCCTTCCTCCTGACCGCGTAGATGCGGTCGCTCTTTGCGTGTTCCCAGCGCAATGTGCTTCTGTACGCAGGTCTCGACCTCGCGCGTCCGCAGGAACACGGTCGTGTTGAAATGGTTCATCAGGGCGCGGGTGGGGCCAACGCCGACGCGTTCTGCGAGGGAATGCAAACCTTGGCTGGCGGCCAGGACGAAGCAACGCTTGCTCCGTACGGTGGACAATTGCTCCACCGGGTTTGATAAGCGATCAACTGCCGGGTGGTGTCGATCAAGAGGGTGGACTTGCCGGAACCGGTGGACCCGATGAGCAAGATGTGTTGCACTAAATCGGCCTCGGTGAGTTCGACCCGATGACCGGGTGGTTCCATAGCACGGCCAGACGGTCAACGGAGAAGCAGTGGGCGGATGGGGCATAGAGTTAGGCATAGAAATCGTCAGGTCGGGCTATGGGCGAAATTCGCGACGCAACCTTCCTCGGGATCAAAATAGAGCGCCTCGGCTGCCAACCGTGCGTTATATCCCATCGCCGAATGCCAGGCATCCGGCGGGCAAAGTGAGGGCAGAATCCGAACCAGTACACCGGCACGATCATAGGACGGAACAAACATCTTATGTTTGCGGGAGTGAAAATGGCCGAGATGAAATTCCCGATGCCTGCTCGCAGCCCAGCCTTCGGGTTGTTCGGTCGCCAGCAGCAGGGGCAAATCGAAATGCTTCTCGTTGTGACCGTGGGTAAACCCAATGAGGTTTCTGTGATACTGAAAATACTTTCGCTGCCGCGGGCTGTTGTCCACCATCACGTCCTTCGTGTTGCGGAACCACGCCTGTAGCACATCGCCTAAATAGTACAGGCGTTGAGTGTCGTGATTGCCCGTGACCATGACAACCTGCACCGGAGCGATCTGGCGCAGACGGTCAATCGCGCGTACCAGCAATTGCCGGCCGCGCAGGAATGATTCCTGGTAACGGATCGCCTCGTCCTGCGGCGTCCCCGCCGTGGTCGTGCGGCCGAGATGATCGGTGTTCAGAAAATCATTCCCGCAAACGAACAAGATTTTCTCCGCAGGCAGTGACGCCGATTTGGCCAGCAGATCCTCCAACGCGAGGATGAACATGCGCTCGGAAATCTCGGGGTCGTAAGCCCGGCCGGTTTCCAACTGGGAACAGTATTTTCCGAGGTGGTGGTCCATGATTGAAATCTCGAGCAACCCTTTGGGGCCTGCGCGATGAAGGATCGGTGGCTGGATCGGCGCGGCCTGACGGAATTGCTCCAGTATCCCCTGCATGAGGTTCTGGAGTTTTTCCTCGGTAATTTTGCGCCGCAACCATGCTTTGATCTGGAATAACATGCTGGTCGTCATTCCCTCCGGGGTCTTGGCGGCCACTTCGTATTTGTTGATGACATGCCTTTCAACCTCCCAAATGCGCGTGTCGACTTGAGCGTACACCAGCAGGTCCGCCAAGGTCTGGATGCGGGTACCACGATAGGACAGATCCCGTTCCCCGTCGTGAACATTGTCCTGCAATTCATTGTCGCGC
>DASRLE010000078.1:0-15154 GCA_035648615.1 Saccharimonadales bacterium (SeqCode)
GCGTTGCCTGAAGCTCGTTTCGTCCAGCGAAAGCAGTTCGATCAGGTCAGGAGTGGCCAGGTCCGGACGGTGGTGCGGACGCATGAGTGAACTGTCCCGGGCAAAACGGTTCCAGGGACAAACCGCCAGACAATCGTCGCATCCGTAGATGCGATGGCCGATGGCCCTCCGGAATTCTTCCGGGATGGAGCCTTTTAATTCGATGGTCAGGTACGAGATGCAGCGGCGGGCGTCGAGTTGGAAGGGCGCGGTGATGGCGGCGGTCGGGCAGGCCGTGATACAGCGCGCGCAGGAGCCGCAACGGTTTTTTTCGGGGACGTCGGGTTCGATCTCCAGAGTGGTGATGATCTCGGAAAGGAAAATCCAATTGCCCAGCGTGCGGCTGATCAGGTTGGTGTGTTTGCCGACGAAACCCCACCCGGCGCGTTGGGCGAGATCGCGTTCGAGGAATGGTCCAGTATCAACATACCACAGTGAACGGCTGCCGGGCGGACCGAGTTGATCGACGAATCGGGCCAGCGTTTCAAGGAGCGGGCCGAGGACTTTGTGATAATCGGTGAAACGGGCGTAACGGGCGATGGCAGGCAGAGGGCGGCGCGTCGTGCCCACCTCGGGGACGGGCGGCTCGATATTATAATTGACGGCGAGCGAGACGATGGTTTTGGCGTCGGCCAGGACTTGGGCGGGATCGATGCGTTTGTGGGCGTTGCGTTGGAGGTAACCCATTTCGCCGTGGCGTCCGGCCTCGAGCCAGCGCTGGAATGCGGCGGCATGGTCCGGCGTTTGGGCGGTGGTGAAACGGCAACCGTCGAACCCCAGTTCCCGGGCGCGCTGTTGGATGGCCGTTTTCAAAGATCAGCGGGAAGATTTCCGGGCAAGGTGAAACTGATAGACGACTTGCTGGACAACTTCCTTGGGCGGCCGAAGGCCGGTATGAATCAGGACGTCGGACTGGCGATAAGCGGAATCGCGCTCGGCCAGCAGTTCGCGGATTTTGGCCAGGGGATCGGCGGTTTGCAATAAAGGCCGATGGGTCTGGCTGCGCAGGCGTTCCCAGATGGTTTCCGGCGAGGCCCAAAGACAAACAACCAAGGCGTGCTCTTTCAAACTGGCCAGGTTGGCCGGGTTGGCCACCATCCCTCCGCCGGTGGCGATGACGGTATTGGCGCGCTGGCCAAGCTGAATGACGGCTTGCTCTTCCACCGCGCGAAAGGCGGCTTCGCCTTGATGGGCAAAGATTTCCGCGATGGACTTGCCGGTTTGCCCCTCGATCCAGTCATCCGTGTCGATAAAGTCGAATTGCAAAACCTCCGCCGCCAACCGGCCAACCGAAGATTTGCCGGTGCCCATAAAACCGACCAGGGCGAGGTTTCGGATAAGACGCATGGGAAGGAAGGCTAAAGGCTGAAGGCTGAAGGCTAAAGGTTAAAACCTGAAATTATTTAACCGCAAAGATCGCAAAGATCGCAAAAAAAGATTGGCCGGAAGGAGGTTGTGGAAAGCCTAAAGGCTAAAACCTGAAATTATTTTACCGCAAAGATCGCAAAGACCGCAAAAAAACCGATTGCTCGAAAGAAGTCTGTAGGTTTCCTCTTCTTCCTTCTTCCTTCTTCCTTTTCCCCTTTTCCTTCTTCCTTTTTCCCCCTCCCGTGGTATAAATAGGGTGTCGATGTCGAAGGGCATGAAAAACCATTCACGGGCCAGGTTCGCGTTTACGCTGATTGAGTTATTGGTGGTGATTGCCATCATTGCGATTTTGGCGGCGCTGCTGCTGCCGGCTCTGGCTCGCGCGAAGGAGCATGGCCGTCGCATTGCCTGCTTGAATAACGAAAAGCAAATGGGCACGGGCAGCCAGCTTTATGCCGATGATGACCCCCAGGGCGCTCTGACTGGAACGGATAATTACGCCGATGACGATCTGAACTGGCTTTATCCCGCCTACGTTTCCGGCGTTAAGAGCTTTATTTGCCCGAGCACGCAGGACATTATTTCAAATGTCCCAATCCCCTTGGGCAACCACCTGCCCTATTATTCACGCAACGACAGTGGCGTGACTTACGCGGACCGGTTGCATGGCAACCCCAATATCATTCTGGATTTGCAAAGAATCGCCGAGGACGCCGCCAATTTCAAGCCAGGAAGCAAGAGCGGGAATGGGACAAGCTACGAAGTTTCCGGCTACCTCAACGGCAACGATGATGTGCAGCAGGGTGTCTTAAATATTCGCAAGACCCAAAAAACGTCCGCCGGCTATCGTTACCAGCACATCGCCCATTACGTGATTAATGGCCAATATGTGACGTTTAATATGATGGGGCAGAACGCTTCACCGGTAAACATGCTCCTGATGTACGACGGAGATGATCAAGTGACCTATCAAGGAAAGACTTCGAACGATAATTATCCAGATTCAATCGACAATCATGGGAAGGATGGAGGCAACGTTATTTTTTGCGATGGCCATGCGGCCTGGGTGCAACAAGCGGCCTATCCTAAGATGTGGGCTTTCGGGACAGATGAGGAAGCGTATAACGTTGTGCCGTTTTGAGTCGCGCGAGGGGTTGAGACTGATATAGCTTAAGGCGGCAGGCGCAATCGCAAAGTCGAAGCGATGTTGCGACGGAATTATGACTGCTGTCGCTACTCGGAAATTGTTCCCGGGGGGGCATTACTCTCGCATGCGCTATGATCGCGAATCCAAGCCCAATCGGGATCACCCGCAGTAGTGGCGGTGTCGGCGCCGTTATCCGTAACACCCCAAGCATAGGGCAATTTTGGAAGAACTGTGCCGCGCCATTTATGAATTTCGGCGTGACCATCGGCAAAGGAAAAAGAGCCTGCGCCACCGTGATATGCTGCGGGACAATCGGCATACGCGGCGGTCCCCAGTACCACTTGCAGATACGCGTCATTCAGCGTGTACATCGTTTCGTCACAAAAAATCCAAGTGCCAGAGGGGACGGGGCATGTTAAGTCGCCAATCTTTGAATATACCCTCCAACCCGGATTATAGTTTTCCAATATGGTCGTGACGTTCCCGTTGAGCATATAGCTGACAGGTTCGCCCATTTGACTATTCATTGAACAGCTTCGGATGCGGTTTTCCGTGTGCGCACCCGACGCGTCAGCCGATAGGATAACGTCTGCAGGACACTTGTAAGCAGCGAGTTGGCCGATCAAGTAAGGCGCCAAAAGCGCTTGTTGATAGGCGGTAACATTTGTGTTCCAGAGCGTATGCCCCCAGCTCTCCCCCTCTCCGGGAACCCACGTCACCGTGTAAAGTGACACGTTAAGCGGCGCATTCGGAGCCATCCAATCCTTGAAATCATCTGCGTACATGTGCCATGCCAACTGCATCTGTTTCATGTTGTTCAGACATTTGATATTTTGAGCTTGGACCTTCGCTTTAGCCAGGGCGGGCAATAACATCGCCGCAAGAATCGCAATAATGGCTATGACCACCAGGAGCTCGATCAGCGTAAAGGCCGTCCATACTCCAAGTTGCCGTGCTTTTGAAACTGAAATTCTTGACATTTTCATAAAAGTACTGCAATCTAATTTTTTTGCAAATACGGCCTTTCGAATCCTGGCCTTAAGGGCCTTCCTTTCGCCACGGACTGACTTCGCCAGCATCCAATCTCTTGAGCGAGAAATTACCCTTTTACCCTCTATTCTTCTCGCAAACCAAAAGGGGAAGCCTTCGTCTCAGCGAAGGCTCCCTTCAGATTATAAAGATCAGCAACGGCCAGCTTACTGGGCTAAGTTGCTTTGGATTATCCGGTAATACTGTTGCACAGTGCTTGCGCTGTAGGGCACAGCCGCCGTAAACACAACGCCGGATTGAGTAATCGTCGCGGCTGTGTTGGCAAAAACGGTCGGAGTGCCCAACGCGCTCGCGCTTTGCACGTTAAAGGACGCAGGGGTCGCGTCCGTGTCAGGAATGGTGAACGTAATCAATATCTGACTGCCGCTTTGTCTGACGCTAGTGACTGTCGGCCCGCTCAGGGAGACAACCCGGAGGTTGGAATAATAAACGGCCGCGCCGGGCGCCACGGACGACGCCACTGTGCCGACGGAGGCATAGGGATCATCATAACCTAACATGACGTCGCCGTGATTGGCGTAAGCTGTGTTGGTGTAGCTGATAAGAGTGGTCTTATTGATCGACAGGGTGACTACCCCATTAAACTGTTTTATCTCAACATCTGACCAAGTGTTGGCCGGTTGTCCGAAGCCATCCGCCGGAGATCCCGCATCCACGTTATTATAGGGGGGAGCTTTGAAGACGTTGGTGAAAGGAAGCGCGGAAACCTCTGTCAGAACGGTGTAGCCAGTGTTAGGAAGGGGCGCACCCGCAACCTGGACGAAACCGAGAGGGGTTCCGTTGCCGTCCGTATCAGAATCGACCCAATACCAAATTCCATCAGAGTTAGTGGTGGCATTGCCGAGGCTGGCGTTGACGTCGGATGCAAACCAGTCGCAGTTCGTTCCATAAGTATTAATGCCAAACGAATTGTATTCGGTGGTTGAGGTCGTTCCTTCGCTTAAATTCATGCTGAAGCGCACGGCGTAGTTGTTGCTGAAGCTTCTTCCTTGCGGATAGACGTTCACGCCCGCCGCAGCGCCATGGGCTCCGCCAACAAAACCGGCGATTTTATTCGCCGTCATTTTGAGAGCGTTCGTCCAGCCATTCGCGATCATGACTGGCGACTGGCCGACACCGTCATTGGCGATCGGGTAGCCAAATTCGACGTCGAAATCATCCAAGGGATTGGGGTCCGGGTTGGAGGCCGAGTAGTTTGGATAATTCTTGATGACGATAGGAGGAACGGTTGTAGAAGCCAAGTTGCTGTTAGCGAAGGTTAGTGTCCAATTCACGCTGTCGGCTGCATTGGTCAAGGTATCGGACCAGAGAACCGTCTCAGGCGGGTTAGCGTTATCTATCAGAGTCAGGGTCGCAGTTTGCAAGCCGGGTACGACGGGCTGTCCCGCGCTGCCGTTAAGGCTAACCAGAATAGACTCGTTTCCCTTATAAACACCTGTCGAAACGGGATTTAAAACTTTCCCGATCTCAATCTGGTCACCCTGATTGACCGTGATGCTGCCACCCGGTGCATAATCGCTGTTAACAGATGCAGCGCCCGCATAGGTGAACCCAGCGGCCGGGATTGTGTAGGAAGCCACATTTGTATCTCCGTATCGGGTAATAACGAATGAAGCAAAGTCGTTTGAAATTCCACGATACATGCTGGCGTATTGCAGGCCGGAAATCGCCAACTCCTGGGGGCCGGTGTTGGCGATGGCGACGGTCGAAGCAATGGGGGGCACAGGAGAAACGGTCGCGCTTCCACTCAACGTTAAAGTGACCGTTAAGGTGGGCGCCGAGCCCCCGCTGGTGGGAGTGATGGTAAGGGTTGCCACTGTCTGACCCGCAGGAATGACCACGCTTCCCGACGTTGCATTCGTAGTTGTTGCGCCGGTAATCGTGTAGCTCAATCCGTTGGTTGCTGTGCCACTCAGGTTAAAAAACACGGTGGTCGGAGCGCTTTGCGCGGCAGACAGCGTGATCGTATAGGTGGTATTAAGAGGATTCCCATAGGTGTTGGCTTGGGATATCAAGGGAGAGCCGGCAACCACGCTGGCAGTTGCGCCGGCGAAGTTCAGCGCGAATTTGCCGTTAGTTCCGGTTGCGTCGCCTGAAGTGACCGCCAATGTGGTCAACCCGAGGGTAAACGCCCGCATGGTATCGCTGACCGAACCGCTACAGGCATAGAAGTTGTCGGCGGCGTCAAAAGCAACTCCGCGGAGTATTTCGTTGGCCGCAGGGTTGAATTTAACTGTTGAGAGCGTGGCCAGATTGGGAAGTCCACCTGTTCCGTTGGGATTAACATAGTTCAGGGCGCAGTATTCAATCGCGCCCGCGTTGGCCGCGCTGCCACCAGTAGCTGCAGCAGAGGAAGCGCCCATGGCGACATATTTGTTGTCCGGTGAAACCGCGACGGAAAAAATAGTGGAGATGGGGTCAACGCCACCGCCTTGATCAGCGGAGTCCCAGAGTAAACAGTTGCCATTGGTTATGGAATCATACACCCACATAGCCGTATTGCCACCCGTAGCGCTGGAGCGGTCTTCTACGCAGAAAAATTTACCGTCTGGCGCCATCGTAAAATCACCCACCACAGGTTCTACGCTGCCAATACCCGCGCTTACGTCCGTATTGGGGTTGAAGCCGGGAGGATATCCATAGACGCCTGGGCAACTGCCCGAACTGCTCAACTCGTTGGGGGCCGTTGACAAATTCCATGGCAGCGGTAGCGGGGTGCCGGGCGTCGAATAAAACGGGTACTGCCAAATGTCCTGGTAGGGTGACCGGCCCCATTCGTAAGTGTAAAGATTGAGGGTGCCCGCATTATACGAACCTTGCGCATAGATGGC
This sequence comes from Saccharimonadales bacterium (SeqCode), assembly GCA_035648615.1. Taxonomy (GTDB): domain Bacteria; phylum Verrucomicrobiota; class Verrucomicrobiia; order Limisphaerales; family Palsa-1400; genus DASRLE01. Next base: position 6,436 of record DASRLE010000078.1, read on the forward strand.
AGGCGAATTCACATTAGCACCAGGACCAGCGGCCGCGCCATTGAATGGAAACAAATTCGTCGCACTGGAGAGGTTCGGCGGCGTCATCCACGCGCCGGCTCCAACCGTGCCGCTTGAATCGCCATCGGCAATATACACCACGTCGTCCGTTCCAACAAACACCCGATAGGGGGCATACGTTGTACTGGCGCCATATTGGATCTGTCCTGCTCCCGTTCCGACTGGTGGCATCGCATTGGTATTGTAGCCAAAAGCGTCGGAAAAATCTGCGTTCAGGGCATAAATTCCTCGTTGGGTAGTGCGCACGCCGTCTGTTCCCCCCGCCGCGTTGGCCACATAAATAGTGCCAAAGTACGGCGAACTCGGATTGTTGTTGATCCCGATTCCTCGGGGGCCATTAAAATCCACCAAGGGAGTCTGGCCGGCGCCGTTGCCCGAAGCGGGGCTAATTTGGTGAGGGCTGCCCGTGCCGACGTTAAAGACGTTAATGCTGAAATTGGTGTGAGCCCCCAAGCTGAACGATTGCGGGCCTGCAAGCACGTTTGTGCCGATGTAGTTGCTTACAGTGCCCTTGTTAAAAAGCACATACACAATACCGTTGGTGACCGACTCGTTTAAATGCCAATTGATGGTGCCGCCGGAATTGGTCACGCCGGAGGCGTAGGGAGTGGCGCTGGCGGTCCAAGCTGAGGCGAGAAGGCCTGTAATACAAAGGAGTGAACGAAGTGTTTTCATACGGGTTTAATCAGCAATTAAAACTACTATTTAAGGCTTGAGAATACTTGCAAGTGATACGTTGTAATGCGTTGGGGGGATATTGTCAACAGCGAAAAAAAAGTAATCGCACGGCGCGAGCCATGAACGGAAACCTTTTCGAGTGGAGGGCCCGGCTAAAAATGGAAAGGCCGATTTTGATTGGTTTGTGCATTTTTTGGCCGCCTCTACCCGCGACTTTGGGGAAATAGCAATGAGTGTGCCAGTGGAGGCCGCAGCGGGGGAAAAATGTGGGCTGCGCGGGGAGATTTTTTCGAGGGCGCGGGAGCGCGGGCTAGGGCAGCCGAAGAAATGTAGCAGCGTGAGCAATTTTAGACATCTGGCGGCCCGATGGGAGCGAGGGGACTGAATGGGACGTGTGGGAATTATTCGGCGGCCAGGCCGTTGCGGACGGTTTGGACGAGCTTTTGGGGCGGGTAGGGCTTTTGCAGGAAATTGATGCCGTCGCGCAGGGCGATGTCGCCGCCGATCAGCTCGGAGCTGTAGCCGGTGGTGAAGACCACTTTGAGGCGCGGATTTTCGGCTTTGAGTTTTTCGGCCAGTTGACGCCCGGAGATGCCGTCGGGCATGACCATGTCGGTGAGAAGGAGGTCCACATGGGGCTTGGTGCCGTTCCAGAGCTGGAGGGCGGCCAGGCCGGAGGGAGCCTCGATGACAGCATACCCGCCCCGTTCGAGCACCCGGCGCACCAAGGCGCGCAGGGTGGGTTCGTCTTCGACAACGAAGATGGTCGGTTTGTTGGGTGGCGGCGAATCCACGGCATCATTTCCCATTGTTGACGCCGGTTTGGCAAGACAATTCAGTTCCTAAAACTGGCGGAGGAAGCGAAGGTCATTTTCGTAGAAGAGACGAATATCGTTTATGTGGTAGCGGATCATGGCGATGCGCTCGATGCCAAAACCGAAGGCCCAGCCGCTCCAGACTTCGGGATCGTAGCCGACTTTCTCGAACACGCCCGGATGCACCATGCCGCAACCGGCGATCTCCAGCCACTCCTTGCCCATTTTGCGGGTGAGCGCGCTGGAAAAGTCGATCTCGAAGCTCGGCTCGGTGTAGGAAAAATAATGGGGGCGGAAACGGATTTTAGTTTCGCCGCCCAGCAGTTCCTTGAAGACGAATTCCACGGTGCCTTTCAAGTCGCCGACAGTGACGTTGCGATCCACGTAGAGACCTTCGATCTGGTGGAAGGTGGGGTTGTGGGTCGCATCGGGATTGTCGCGCCGATAAACACGCCCCGGCACAATGATGCGAATGGGCGGACGCTGCTTTTCCATGACGCGAATCTGCACGGAAGAGGTGTGGGTGCGCAGGAGAAGTTTGTCGCCGGAGTTGAGGTAGAAGGTGTCCTGGACATCGCGCGCCGGATGGTCGGCGGGGGTGTTGAGGGCGTCGAAGCAGTGGTATTCGTCCTCGATCTCGGGGCCGTCGGCGACGGCGAAGCCGAGCTTGCGAAAGCTGCGGACGATGTCTTCGGTGACTTGAGTGAGAGGGTGAAGTTTCCCCAAGGAACGGCGGCGGCCGGGCAAGGTGAAGTCGGTGGCCTCGCGGGGCATGGCGGATTTGAGTTCGAGTTCGGCGCGGCGTTCGGCCATGGCGGCTTCCAACTCGGCTTTGGCTTGGTTGATCGACTTGCCGGCGGCGGGGCGTTCTTCCTTGGGCAACGCGGCAAGTTGCTTCATCAGGCCGGTGATGCGTCCGTGGGGGCCGAGCCAGGTTCCCTTGGCTTGGTCAAGGGCGGCCAAATCGGAGGCGCTGCTGAAATCGGCCAGCGCGGCTTGTTTGAGGGGATCAATTTCCATAATTCGCCAGATGGGATTGAATGGGAATTATAGGCATGGGGATTCAACCCTTTCAGGGTTGCTGTTTTTACCTGCGGCGACCTTGGGTAGTCCCTCGCGGGCTCGGGCCAACCCAAGGCTGAATGATTCAATCCCCATGGGATTGAGGGGATGTTCTGGCTGCGCAGCGATGAACAACACCATTTCCTTTCTATCGAAAACAGCGAAGAATGTTTACGCTTTTTTCTCGGCTTTGGGCGCTTTGGCTTGCAAGGCGTTTTTGGCGGTTTCGATCAATTCGCCGAAGGCGGCGGCGTCGCGGGCGGCCAGCTCGGCCAGCATTTTGCGATTGAGGGAACAGTTGGCCGCTTTAAGGCCCTCCATGAAACGGCTGTAGGTCGTGCCAGCAGCGCGGGCGGCGGCGTTGATGCGCACTTGCCAGAGGGCGCGATAGGTGCGTTTTTTGGTTTTGCGATCACGATAGGCATATTGCATGCCGTGGTCGAGCGCGTCCGAGGCGTAACGATAGAGTTTGGACCGGCGCAAACGAAAGCCCTTGGCGGCTTTGATGATGCGAATGCGGCGTTTGCGGGACGCGGGTGAATTTGTGACACGCATAAAAGAATGGCGGGTTGGTTAGTGGCTGAAGGGTAAATTCTGCAGGATGCGATAGGCATCGGTGGGATCGACTTGTTTGGACGTGCCGAGACTGCGGCGGCGTTTGGAATTTTTGGTTTGGAGCAAGTGGCGCTTCCCGGCGCGCGAACGCATGACTTTGCCGCGCGCGGTGATTTTGAATCGCTTCGCCACCGCTTTTTTTGTTTTAATGCCTTTGGGCCGTCGCATAAATATCTTTCCCCTACTAAAAGGACGCGCAATATAGGGTCGGCCCTTTCGGTAAGCAAGCGATATTTTATGAGCCGGCCAATTTTAATATTTCTGGATGGCGGAAGCAAGTGACCAAATGATCATTGACCATCCCGGTTGCCTGCATGTGCGCATAGCATATCGTGGAACCGACAAAAGTAAATCCGCGCTGTTTTAAATCCTGGCTCATCGCGTCGGATTCGGGCGTGCGGGCGGGGACTTCTTTCATGCTGCGCCGCTGGTTGAGGATGGGCCGGCCTTCCACAAAACGCCATACGTAGCGGTCAAAGGTTCCGAATTCCTCCTGGACGGATAGAAACGCCTTCGCATTTTTAATGGCGGCGGCGATTTTCAGCCGGTTGCGGACGATGCCCGGATTGGCCAGAAGGCGGGCGATTTTGGCGGGCGTGTAACGGGCCACTTTTTGCGGATCGAATTGATCGAAGGCGGCGCGGTAGTTTTCCCGCTTTTTCAAAATGATGTGCCAGCTCAAGCCGGCTTGCGCTCCTTCCAGGATGAGAAATTCAAAAAGCAGCCGATCATCATGGACCGGCACGCCCCATTCGGTATCGTGGTAGCGGACGTAAAGGTCATCCACCGGCCAAGGGCAGCGCGAGAGAGGTTTGTTCATATCAGGCAGAGCGAACGGCTTTGATAAACTCGCGGACTTTGCCAGCGTTTTTTTTGCCGGGCGAATCTTCCACGCCGCTGGAAACATCCACCGCAAAGGGCTGGACGGCGCGTACAGCCTGGGCCACGTTGGCGGGAGTCAAACCGCCCGCCAAAAAAATGGGTTTGCCATACTTCTTCGCCTCGACCGCCAAGGCCCAGTTGAAGGTTTCGCCGGTGCCTCCTTTTTGGCCTTTCACATAACTATCCAGCAAAACCGCTTCCGTTCGGTATTGCGGGATTTCCAGCAAGGATTGCGCGTCTCGAATGCGGAAGGCCTTCATCGCCATGAGGCCGAACTGCTGGCAAAAGTCCGGCGTTTCCTCGCCGTGGAATTGCAGCAGGTTCAACCCGCAAGCGCGCATGGCGGCGAAAACATCCTCGGGCGAGGGGTCGGCAAATACTCCCACCCTCAAGACAAATAGCGGCACTCGCCGGGCGATCTCGGCGGCTGCTTCGAGCGAGATGCGCCGCAGACTGCCGGGATAAAACATCAATCCCAGCGCGTCCGCCCCGGCCTCCACGGCCATTTGGGCGTCGCCGGCGCTGGTAATCCCGCAAATCTTGACCTTCACATCCACGCTTCCATTAAACCCTAAGTGGCCTGCGTTTGGCAACTCGGGCACCAACACGTCGTTCGCCCGCCAAATTGCCCGCGCTGCAACACTGTCCCGTCCGCCGGGCAATGGCCTCCCCTGCGCCAGCGGTGATGGAAGAGCCAGCGTGGCGGCAAATCGCCGTCGTGGTCCCCGATGGCGCGAAGGGCTTCGCGGCAAACGTGTTGAACTTTGGCGCGCAAACGTTTCGTTTCCGCGGCGAGCAAGCCCCCTGTCGGCCGGCCAGGATGGATTTTCGATTGCCACAGAATTTCGTCGGCCATCCAATTGCCGATGCCCGGAAAACCGCTTTGCAGCAACAAAACCGCCTTAATCGGCGCGCGTTCATGGCGGGATAGAAACTGTTTCATCGCGTCCAGCGTGAAGGCTGGAGAAAGCACCGCCGCTGGACGGTCCGCCCACCACGGGGGCGGATTCTTGCCGAGATGAAAGAGCACCCGGCCAAATTGACGAGGATCGCTGAAGACCAGGCTTCGTTTGCTTTGCCGCAGAACCAAATGATCATGTTTCAGGCTCGCCGCGCCGGCTGGATCGACGCGCAGCTTCCCCGTCATCCCCAAATGAATGCCCAGCCAGCCGCCCTTGGAAAAGCGAAAGAGCAACTGCTTGCCGTGGGCCTCGGAGCCGAGGAGGGTTGAGCCGCGCAGCGCTTTCTGGAGAGCAGTGGCGTCAGTGCCGCGAAAGATCCTTTTGCCCGCGTTTAACTTCACGGCTTGGATTCGCTGTTTTAACCCGTGCCGCCATTGCTGGCGATAATACTCCACTTCAGCCAGTTCCGGCATTCGTAAGCTTAGAAATGGGTGAACCAGTTAGCAAGGCTCATGAATTTGTCGGCAGCAGATTCAGGGATACCCTGATTGCCTCCCGCCGTGGCCGTCGTATTTTGGGCGCTAATGAATGGGCTTGTCTGGATAAGGCACCCTAAGCGATAAATGAACACAGTATTGCTCGCCATTGTTATTCTAGCCTGCGTCAGTCAGACGCGGCAGGCCCGCGCTCAGGACGCATCGACTGATCCAGCGCAAACCAGCTCGTGGGACAAGCGGTTCATCCGCGAAGCTTACCAAAACAGTTGGATTCAACAGCATATTGGACAGTTGACCCAAGAGAAAAGCCAAAATGACCGTCTCAAGGCCGCAGGCCAAAAAATCGTCAGCGATTACGCTCAACTCACCCGGGAATTGAAAAACATTGCTCCCGGCGCTGGCCCGATTCCCCTGAAGTTGAGCAGCCGCAACTCCCGGATGCTAGACCACTTAGCGGGTTTGTCGGGAAATGACTTTGATCGCGCCGCCTTGCGTGAACTGGTCCGGTATGAAGGGCAAACCATCCGGGAATTGGATCACGAGGCCCTTCGCGGGGAAAACTCCGCCCTAAAACAGTTTGCTTTGGCGCAATTGCCCATCCTACAATCAGATTTGAATGTGGGACAGAGCCTGAACATCCAATTAAAGAGCGGGGCGCGCGAGCCGTCGGACAGCGCCGCGCCAGTAGTCCCGGAACAACCGAGCCAATGAATCCAGTCGAAGAGCCCAATGACCGGCGATTTTTTTTAACGCCGCACAAAGCCTAAAAATGGCGGATGACCGCCGCAAAGCAAATAACGAAGAAACAAACATCACTATGAAAATAATAAAAATAGCACTTGTCACCACCATGCTGGCCTTGGCCGGCAACGTCGCGATGGCTCAAACCTCGGACGAAAAATTCCCCGTCAATCAACTCTCGCTCGACGTCTTCGGCACTTATCATCAGGCCTTTGAGACCTTCGGTTCTCAATTCGACAAGAGTTGGACACATGGCCGATGGGGCGGCGGCCTTGGCTTGAACTACTTTTTTAACCGCTACATTGGCGTCGGGGTGGACAGCTATTCTGAAAATCACGGTCCGTTTTTCAACAATGTCGCCGGCAGTGTTTTCCTGCGCATGCCGATTGGTGACACCGGCCTCGCCCCGTACATCTTTGGCGGCGTCGGCGACGACTTTAACCCGCAAGAAATAACCGAGCATGCCGGCATCGGCTTGGAATATCGCTTCAACAGCCACTGGGGAATCTTCGCGGATACCCGCTATACCTATGCGGATAAAACCGAGAACACCTCGCTGACTCGCGCTGGACTTCGCTACGGCTTCTGATGGATCGAAGCCAGCCGTTTCCGCGCCAACTTTATGATAACGAATAATGAAATCGCCCAGCGCGCCTACGAATTGTGGGAGCGCGCGGGCCGTCCAGACGGCAAAGCCCACGAAAACTGGCTCCAGGCGGAAACCGAATTAAACCGGCGGGGCCCCCAGCACAGCCTCAAAGCCGTCGCTGCGCAAGCCCTGCTGAATACTCCCAAGCCTCGCAAGGCGGTCAGCGGCCAGCGCCGGTAACGGAGTTTGATTGTCGAATGTGCCGCGCGGCCTTACACTGCGCGGCATGCTTCTCGACCAGGCACAACGCCACTACCGAGGCGATGCTGGACGCCGCTATCATCAGAACAAGCGCGGCATTCCCGACTGCGCCCTGCCATGGGTCGCGCGGCTTCGGGCCGAAAAGCTGGCCTCTTACGTTTCGGCGTCGGCTGTCGTCCTTGAATATGGCGTCGGGCTTGGCTGGAATCTGGCCCAACTCAAGTGCGGACGCAAACTCGGTTTCGATGTCGCGGATTTTCTGGAACCTTCCCTTCGCGAACTTGGGATTGACTTCGTCGCCGACACGCAGAGCCTTGCCGAAAACTCAATCGACACCGTGATCTGCCATCATACTCTCGAGCATGTGCTCGATCCACCGGCCATCCTCCGCGAAATCCATCGCCTGCTTGCGCCCTCCGGCAAACTGCTTCTCTTTGTGCCTTTGGAGCGTGAAGCCCGGTATAGCCGCTTCCACCGGGATGAACCGAACCACCACCTCTACTCCTGGAACCCGCAGACTCTCGGCAATCTCGTCGAAGAATCCCGCTTCCAAGTCACGGAAGCGGGGCCCGGACAATTCGGCTATTCGCGTTTCGCCGCCGTCTGGGCGGCCAAACTTCACTTCGGGGAAACGGGGTTTCGCGCCCTGCGCCGTTTGCTTCATTTACTTAAACCTGCGCGCGAAGTCCGCGTCATTGCCGTCAAACCCAATTCCACCCTGCCCTCCCTATGAACTACTGGCTGGTCAAACAAGAACCTGAATCGTATTCCTGGGCCGACTTCCTGCGCGATGGCCGAGCCGCCTGGACGGGCGTGCGCAATTACCAGGCCCGGAACAACCTTCGCGCCATGAAGCTCGGCGACCTTGTCTTTTTCTACCACAGCGTGAGCGAGAAGCAGATTGTCGGCATCGCCAAAGTAGCCAAATCGTCCTACCCCGATCCCACCGCCGAGGAAGTGGGCTGGCTCTGCGTCGATCTCGTTCCCCACCAGACCTTGGCCCATCCCGTGACCTTGGCCGCGATCAAAGCCGATCCGGCGCTTTCGACTATGCCGCTGCTGCGCCAGTCCAGGATTTCTGTCACCCCATTGACCCGTTCGCACTACGCCCGCGTGGTCAAATTGGCTGGAGGTAAACCGAAACAGGCGTGATGGCAAAACGATGAGCGGCAAAAAAATTCTGCTCCTAATGTTTTTGCCTTTCCCCTATTTGCGAAGTAATGCGTTAGGCTTTCGGGCTTCTTCGATTGAAAATCGATCATTGAAAATCTTTTATTGGTCATCGCGCGACCTCCACAAACGATCAGAGAGTTCCTGCTGCATCCTTAAATAAATTTTCAATGACCATTTTTCAATCGTCCAGCGCCAAAAGTCCTTGCACGAGACACACCCAAGCCAAAAAAGCGAAATCCACCCGCGCGGATTCGAACCGCAAATCCGGGCTTGCCAAGAGCGGCACGGTTGCCCTACGTTGGGAGCAAGCGGGGGCGCGGTTAGCTCAGTGGTAGAGCATCACCTTGACACGGTGGGGGTCACAGGTTCAATCCCTGTATCGCGCACCATCTCACCAGGACGGTTGACTTTAAAGGTATAAACATTTACTATAAGGTATCGCTA
>DASRLE010000079.1:0-3098 GCA_035648615.1 Saccharimonadales bacterium (SeqCode)
CCCCAGGACCCGGGTTCAGCGGAACGCCGTGGCCTGCCGGATGAGTTTGGGGATATTTATGACCGGCATAGCCGCGCCATTTATTATCTCGCCCTGCGCTTCCTGGGGGATCCGCAAAAGGCCGAGGATGCCACCCACGATGTGTTTCTGAAGGCCATTCGCCGCGCGGACCAATTTCGCGGGGAAGCGTCGGCCCGAACATGGCTTTACCGCATTGCCATCAATCATTGCCGCAACTTGCAGCAGGCCTGGCATGACCGGCACATGTTTCCCAGCAGCGATAGCGCGGTCTGGGAGTTGACGCCCGGGGACGACTCCCCTTTGCGTATTCTCGAAACCAAGGAATTGGGCCGCCGCATTCAAAACACCCTTGACGCAATCCCGGCGGAATACCGCCTGCTCCTCTTGCTGGTTAGCGACGAGGAGTTGAGCTACGAACAGATCGGGGCCTTGACCGACCAATCCACCGACGCGGTGCGCGGCAAATTGCACCGCGCCCGCAAAGCCTTCGCCATTGCCTTCGCCAAAACGGAGTAAAACACGATGAAACACCAGAGCAAACTTTCGACGAATCAACAAAGTGAGCAAGCCGCCGAGTTGCACGCCGCCCAGAAGGCGGGGCAGGAATTTGAGAGCGTCGAGCAATTGCTCCGCCATGACGCCGGGCAAGTCACCGTTCCACCGGCGATTGCCCAACGTTTGCGCCAATCCATCGACAATTCCAATACGCCCCTTCCGCCCCGCCGGGGATGGTGGCGCAGATTGCTGGACTAAAGTTTATGCAAGGCCTCTGGCAACGGTTTGTCTCATCGCTAACCCCGGGCGTGCGTTGCGCGCTGGCCATTTGGACGTTGTTTTACTTGACTGATGGCGCCTTGGGCTTTTTCCACATCGCAAGCCTCAGCGATTGGGTGGGGATGACGGGTCCCGCCGTCCGGCATGGACAAATCTGGCGGCTGGTGACTTACGGGCTTTTGCCGGCGAATATCATGGATTTGCTGGCCAACGGAATTTCCGTGGTGGTATTCGGAAGCATGTTGGAACGGCTTTGGCGGCCTCGCGATTTCTTGTTGTATTGCGCCATTGCCACCGTCGGAGCCGGGCTGGCGAAACTCGCTCTCCAACCGTCGAGCCTCATCCCGCTGCTCGGTCCCAGCCCGGTGGCCTTTGCCCTGATGGCGGCGACCGGGCGGCTGCTGGCCCATGAAACGATCTTGGTCCCGCCGTCTTTACAATTGACGATGCGGCAGGCCGTCATTCTTCTCGCCGCCCTCAGTTTTATTCTTATCGCGTCCATGGCCGGGTGGGTCAACGCGATTATCCGAGTTTCAGGAGGCGGGTTCGGCCTCCTTTATCTGTGGCTGCGCAGCGCAATCGGCCAGCCACGATCGGCGCGGCCCATCGCGTCGCAACGCATCAACCGGCTGGAGCTATGATATTGTCAAATATAAATCGTCCGGCCCGCGCCCGAACGAACGCCGCCGTGGCGTGGGCCATGCTCGCCGAGTGCCGCTTTTGCGCGCATGATTGTGCCGTCAACCGTCTGGCCGGCCCCGGCGGCCGATGCCATGCCGGCGCGGAGACACGCTATTTCTGTTCTCAAGTGGAGGTGACGGATGAATTGGATTTGATTCCCACTTACGCGATTGCCTTCAGCGGCTGCGACCTCCGTTGCGCCTTCTGCATCACCGGGGCGGAAAGTTGGAATGCGCGGGCCGGAGAATTCTTTGACACCTCCGACGTGGCCGCAAAGGCCATCGCCGCACTCGACCGCGGGGCGCGGACGGTCATGGTGCTGGGAGGTGAACCGACCGTGCATTTGCACGCCGCGCTGAAGCTGGTTTCCCTCCTGCCGCCAGAGGCCCGCCTGGTCTGGAAAACCAACGCCCACGGCAGCAGTCAAGCCCGCTCCCTGCTGGATGGCATGTTCGACGTCTGGCTGGCGGATTACAAATTCGGCAACGACCGTTGCGCAAAAACGCTGGCCCACGTCTCAAACTACACTTCGGTGGTGCGCGAAAATCTTCGCTGGGCCGCCCGCCAGAGCGAACTGATCGTCCGCCACCTCCTCATGCCGGGGCACTTCGAGTGCTGCTGGCGGCCGGTGGCGAACTGGCTGGCCGCCGAATTGCCCGGTGTCAAAACGAATCTTCGCGACGGCTTCTGGCCGGCCTGGCAATCGCAACGCCATCGCGAACTGCGCGGGACGGTCTCGCGCACGGAGAGCGAGGCCGCCTTTGACTTGGCCCGGCAACTCGGGTTGAATTTGATCCCATGACTGCCAATTCTGCCAATTCCGCCAACCCCATTGCGCCGCTGGTGACGGAGTTTTTGCTCCTGCCCGACGGCCGGATTTTGGTGCAGAATCTGACGCCCGTCATGGCTGCCATCCTGCTCGAACTGAACCCCGACGAAACGGCCATCCGCCGCCGGGTGATGAAACAATCTAACCCGGCAAAATACGATGAACTTTGACGCCGAACTGGAATTGCTCATCCGCGCCCGCTACCCGATTTTATACATCATCTCCAGCGAGGAGACTCGGGCGCAAAACGTGGTGCTGGAAGTCGCCGGCAAACGCCGGAAGAAAGTCTTCGAGTGGAGCTACAGCACAGGCATCGTTCCGGCCGGCACTTCCCTCCAATCCCAAAAACACCGCAACGCCGCGACCAAAGATCCACTGACGGCGCTCGACCAAGTGATCGAGCAGGTCGAACCGGCCATTTTCATTTTCAAGGATTTTCACCCGTTTCTAACCCGCAACAACTTCGCCGTGGTGCGGAAGCTCAAGGAAATCGCGCTGCATTTGAAGGAAAGCCTCAAGACGATTGTCCTCATTTCGCCGGTGCTGGAAATTCCCACGGAATTGGAAAAAGAAATTACGGTGCTCAATTATCCGCTGCCCTCGCGCGAGGATTTAAGCGCGTTGCTCGACCGGATCATTGCCGATGTCAAAGAGTTCAAACAAGTGAAGATCGAACTGGAGGAATCAGGCCGCCACCGGTTGTTGCAGGCGGCGCTGGGCCTGACGCTGGGCGAGGCGGAAAATGTCTTCGCCAAAATCATTGTCAAAGACGAGCGCCTGAGCGGGGACGACG
>DASRLE010000080.1:0-7886 GCA_035648615.1 Saccharimonadales bacterium (SeqCode)
CTCATAAAGCTGCTTCCAATTCCAAAGCCGTTTCTGGAAGGGCAAGTTTGCAAATCGCCCGACTCCGATGGGCATCCGGAAGCACCACTCCACTTCCAGTTCTGACAGTGGCGCGTAATAATGCCGCTTGAGAATCGTGACCGAGTTGCGAAGCTGGCCGGCGACATCTTGAAAGTTCCACCCCGATCCTAGAAGATTGCTCGCAAATGTGTGACGCATAATGCTTGCAGCCCAGGTGATTTTCAGGCGGCGGGCAAGGACCGAGAGCGTATGCTGCCGAATGCTTTTCCGAAGAACAATTTTCCCCGTACGGCCGCGACCGAGAGCCAGGATCGCGCCCAACGGGTCCTGAACTTTGACATAGGCTCCCATTCGCTTGCCGTGCTTATCTTTGCCTTTGCCTGAGGCAATGAAGATTTGGATCGGCTGGCCTTCCTTCCAAACGAGGTCGTGCTCCCAGACAAGGCGCAAAATCTCCGATTGGTGCAGCCCGTCGAAAACCGCCAAGGAAAAAAACCAGACGGTTTCCAAGTCTTGCAGGTTGACAAGAATGCGCCAGACATCCCTGAATGAAAGCACCAGCGCCGGCAGCGGCTCGGCGTCGCTGTCCGGTTTGGTGCGCGGCACGACGTGCGCCGCAGTTTTCAGGCCCGGTGGGAGGGCGTGCAAGGCATCGCGACAATAAACCAGGAATGCTCGAACCTGATCCAGAGCATCGCGCCGCGATTTCCAACTGGTCTTGAGGCTGTTCAACCAGGCTTGAACATCATTTGGCTGGGGGTCGTCCACGAAAACATCCAGGGGCGGTTCCGGCCTTGGGCTGTCAGCCGCCGGGCTGGCTGCGTTCCTCTCGTGGACCAGCTTGGGCATGGCGGCAGCGTACCGCTTGACTGTCGCGACGAGGCACTGGATTCCCTTCTTTGCCACGTCCTTGCGCGCCTCTGCAAACTGTACAAACGCCTTGACCGCCGGCTGTAAATGGCAGCGTTTCACAGGTTCGGCCACGACCGTGACCGCGTACAAAACGAACTGCAGGAGCGGCCGCTCCAAGCCCAGCCTGAGCTGCGCTTTCACGGCATCCTTGATAAATTCCAGCATGTCCTTCGGCTCCTTTGGGCCAGCCTGGGCGACCTCGGCCGCGATCTCATCGTAGGCCTTTGCCTTGGCGTCGCGCTCCTTGTTCTCCTGCTTGGTCACCGGAGCTTGACCGGACAGGACCCGGTCCACCAGCGTTTCAATCTCGATATGCGCCTGCTCCAGGGTGGGTGCGTGGGTGGAAGTCTGGCCGTCGATGGCCGGAAAGGTGATTTTGAACGATTCGTTCCATTTGGTTTTCAGCTTGCGCCGCTCCTTATAGATGCGGAATTCAATGCTCTTCTTTTTGACCACCTCAACCAGCTCGCAAGAATCGTGGTCCAGGTCGCCGCTGAAAAAGTCCTGGATCAGCAGCGTGTTCATCCGCTCCAGGCCGGCCCCCTGCGGATTCTTTTTGACCAGCTTGCGCGTGCTCTTGCGCAGCTTCGTGCCATTGATCTTGCCGGCCAGGCACACCGACTGCCCGCCAGCGGCGATGCCGTTGAACTCCTCGGCCAGGATGGCGGCCAACTGGTCCGGGTTGGCTCCATCATCCAGCAACGCTTTGAGAGCGTCCCGGCCCCGGGGCGAAAACTTCTCCAGCAGGAACTGGCAGAAGGGGTGGCCGCCGGCCTGCAGCTTTTGGGCCAGCGCCACGGGGTTAATCATGTCCTGCGCCGCGAAGCTGCCTGCGGCGCCATCTGGGTTGGGATGTGTTGCATTCATAAATTCTTTGTGTGGCTGTTTTTGGGAAGATTCCGCAGACGCTTCCGCAACTGGCCTCCGGGGCGACCGGACGGCATCCTGCGAGGGAGAGGAGTGGCGGGCGCGGTAGGGGCAGCACTGTCGTAATGGGTAGTGCCAGCATCGAACCGCAGTTGATCCGGCAGAGATCGCCGGTACGCCGTCCTGGCACGCCACTTTGTGGCTTTGGATCAGGCGCGGGCGGCTTGCCGACACGGCACTGGATCAAAGCCGGCACCCGCCTCGAAATACTGGCATCAACGATAATCTTGTGCCGGGGTGCCTTGGTAATCTGCGATCGCTCCGCTCCAATGCGAAATCCTACCCTACCCACTGCTGTTGGATCTCGCAAAAAACCGTCAGGAATCAGGAAGCGCTCCTTTCCTGACAAAAGCTTATGGTCAGTCATTCAATAATGACGCAAGATGTTGATAAAAAATATGTTAGGACTATACTTTTAGCGCGCGGACGAGGTTGAACAAGGGAAGGTACATCGCGATGACTGTATGTGCCGAAGAATGGATAAAATCGGGAATTCTCCTCGAAATCGCGGTTCTTTAGGCCATAAACGTGGATCGCGGGGAGTGTAGGCCAAATTCAGCTTCCTGTCCTTTATCGGCGGTTCATCGGATCAGCCAGCGCTAAAGTCGACATCCTTCGAGCCCATCCAATGCCTGCGGAGCCGTCGAAATACGCTGACCGCTAGAGTTGCGGCGGCCTCCATCTCCACCGCTCTTACTATCGTGTTGGTGACCGTCGGCAACCTCGTTCCACCCGGTTCAGACCCAACGCTGCTGCGGCCTGCCATGGGGCGGACCGGAGGCGAGTTCACGGAATTCCGCGAATTCGGCCGCGGGTTGGCGTGAACCCCCCGGCGTCGCCGTCGATTTCAGCCGGGTTGCCCAAGCACCTGCCTCGGCGGCGCCGGTCAATTCAGCGTGGCTTGCCTGGCAGTCCTTCGGACGACGACCAAGCTGTCTGCTTCGTCCCATTCGTTTCAAAATACTTCCTGATCGGGCAGACCGACCGATACTCGCAGCAGCCACAGCTTTGGCAGAAGGAAAGCGGATCCAGGTCCGCTGACCTCTCAGTTAAATGTTCCACGATGTCGGTTACTCTGGCAGGATCCAATTCCCAAATGCGTTGCAAGACCTTCTTCCGAACCCGGGTTCTTCGAACAGTGGCCCCCGGTTTGAGCCAGCCTTGGGCCTTGAGTGTTCGCGTAATCCAAGCTTCGCACGCCCAAGCCGGGTCGGTAGTTTTCGTGGCCTCGGCGAGCCGGGAAGCCAATTCGTTTTTTATGTGAGTTACTGATACCGCGTGCGTAAAACCGCGCCGAACAAGGTCTTCCATCGCCTTGCCCAGCACGTCTTCTACCGAGTCGTCTGCCGTTTCCTTCCTTCCTTGCGCGTTGATGGCATCATTTAGCCCGTCTTGAAGCTCCACATCTCCGCAGAGGCTGGCGAAAGTGAGAAGAGGAGATGTGATCTCGTCCCACCGGGACCCTGGCTGTGCCAATTTCTCATATTCCGCCTTGATCCGATTCACGTTATTGAATGCCCAGCCGTGCAACTCCTGCCGGAGGCGTTGGGCCGTTTCTTGGTCGGTGGCTTGGAACCGTCGGATGAGTGTTTTTGCTCGCGCCTTGTTATAAGGCGCGGTGCGGACGTGGAGCATGCGCGTGCCAACTATTTCCTCCACACCCGCGATACAGGTGATGGCTTTAACTCCGTAAACGTGCTGCCGGATGATTTTTCGATTTTGGCCTATGATACCACGGATGCCAGTGGCTCTCTTATAGCCGATTTTCAGGAGCTCCAACATGTTTGAGTCCAGGTCCGCCGCCGCCAGAGTCTCTCGGTCATCAAGCACTATCAGACCGCGGGCTTGGTCGACCTGCGCTGCAGTGAAAGCGTGGGAGCCGGAGCCGATGATTGTTGAATTGGAGCTTAGGGACCAAGGGAAACTATTTAAAGCAGCAGATGCAGGACAAGCTCATCGAGCACAAGCACTACATCGACAAACACGGCCAGGATTTGCCGGAGATTCGGAACTGGAAGTGGAGCCGGGGCGAACCGCAACAAGGGACACCTCTGGTTGAGAAGACGCCTGTGCCCAAACTGAAACGAACCAAAGGAGTCCAATATGCCCATTTAACTCAATGAAGAAAACGGCGGGAAACTGCTCGCCGTTCACGTCACCGGAAAGCTCGCCAAGGCGGATTACGAGCACTTTATTCCCGAGTTCGAGCGACTTGTCCGGCAGCACGGAAAATTGCGCGTGCTGTTCCACATGACCGGTTTTCACGGCTGGGACGCTGGCGCGCTATGGGAGGACATCAAGTTCGACGTTAAACACTTCGCCGACATCGAACGGCTGGCGATGGTCGGGGATAAGAAGTGGCAGCACAGCATGTCGATGTTCTGCAAACCGTTCACCAAAGCGACGATTCAATACTTCGATCAGGATGACATTGCCGCGGCGGACAGATGGTTGGACGAACCGGATAGCGTCGAGAAAGCCGGCAGACGATGAATGAAATAAAGCTCGGTCACCATCAGCACGGAGATCCGAATTGCGGCACTCTTCAGCAGGGTGGGCGTCCTTACTGGACACGCGCGCACCGGGATTGGCGTGTTTGGGTCGGCGTGGTTTTGATGGTTGCGTTGATGATTGTCTATTTGATGACCGATGACTTGGCATGGCGGCCACGCATTCAACCGCAACAGCCGCTACCAGGCGCTGTCGCGAAATAACCATGAACACGCAAAAACTTATAGACACTGCTGGTGCGCTCGTTGCTGACGACAAAGGCCTGCTGGCGATGGATGAAAGTAATCCCACCTGCAACAAACGGTTTGCCAAATTAGGAATTCCCCAGTCCGAGCAAGCAAGGCGCGCTTATCGGGAATTGATTGTGACCACGTCCGGCCTGGGTGAGAGCATCAGCGGCGCAATCCTCTACGACGAGACGATCCGCCAGCAGAAGAAAGATGGCACTCCCATTGTCAAAGTGATTACCGATGCGGGAATCATTCCGGGCATTAAAGTTGACACCGGCGCGAAGGACATGGCGGGTCATCCCGGAGAGAAAATAACCGAGGGGTTGGACGGATTGCGCGAGCGCCTCAAGGAATATTTTCAGATGGGCGCTCGTTTTGCCAAGTGGCGCGCGGTGATCGCCGTGGGCGCCGGCATTCCCAGCCGCGGGTGCATCGAGGCCAACGCGCAGGCGCTGGCTCGCTATGCCGCGTTGTGCCAGGAAGCTGGGGTCGTTCCCGTCGTCGAACCGGAAGTGCTCATGGACGGAGAGCATACCCTGGAACGATGCAACGAAGTAACGGAGGAAGTCCTGCGAACGGTTTTCAACCAGCTTTCGATACAACGGGTCATGCTGGAGGGCATGATCCTGAAGCCCAACATGGTGCTTCCGGGATTGACCTGCCCCAAACAAGAAGCGGTGGACGAGGTGGCCGATGCCACGGTAAGGTGTCTCTTGCGAGTCGTCCCCGCTGCCGTTCCGGGGATCGCGTTCTTGTCGGGCGGGCAATCCGCTGAACTGGCATCGGCCCGTTTGAATGCCATGAATGTTCGCTCCAAGTCGCGACCGCCTTGGGCGTTGGCGTTTTCATTTGCCCGCGCCATCCAAGCAACCAGCTTTGGAAATTTGGCAAGGCAAGGAGGCCAACGCGTCGGCGGCACAGCAAGCTCTAAATTACCGAGCCAGGTGCAACCGGGCTGCGCGCCGTGGTGAATACAATGCCGCGATGGATGGGACATCAACCAGTATCCCGCAACTCTCGAAATATGCGGCCTAGCAAAGACAGGACGAATACCCATTATGAAATCCAATGCCGACCAGGACAAGGCTCCCGAATCGAAGCCAGCTAACGCCAAGCCCCCTGACGTCGCCTCTGCGTCGGTCCCCGACACGCTCGCGACGCTCAAAGTCAATCCCGAAACCGGGCTTACGCATGCCGAAGCAGACAACCGCCGGAAGGAGAACGGCTACAATGAAGTGGCCGAAAAGAAAGGCCACCCGGTCCTTAAGTTCCTAAAAAAGTTTTGGGGAATCTCGGCGTGGATGCTCGAACTGATCATGATTCTTTCAGCCGCGCTCGGAAAGTATTCGGACCTCGTCGTAGTTGGAGCGCTGCTGGTTATCAATGCCGTATTGAGCTTCATGCAGGAGAGCCGAGCCGCAGGAGTCGTGGAGGCGCTGCGAAAACGGTTGCAGGTCAATGCGCGCGTCCGGCGCGATTCGAGCTGGCAGGTCATCCCCGCACTGGCGACGCACTACCGGTGGCGTGCGAGATCGGGCGCGGAGTCGGGTTGCCCAACATCCGGCACATGGCGGACCTGAAAACCAACAACCAGACGGTTGATCTTTTCGCGGGGGCCGATGGATTCGCGGAAGTATTTCCAGAGGACAAATATACCGTGGTGAAGCACCTGCAGGCTGCGGGGCATGTGACCGGCATGACAGGCGACGGCGTCAACGATGCGCCCGCATTGCGCCAGGCCGAAGTTGGCATCGCTGTCAGCACCGCGACCGACGTGGCCAAGGGCGCCGCCAGCGTTGTCCTGACCGAAGCCGGGCTGACGAACATTGTGGCGCTGGTCGAGCAGGGGCGGACGATTTACCAACGCATTCTGACTTGGATCATCAACAAGATCAGCCGGACCATCCTGAAGGCGGCCTTTGTGGCCATTGCGTTCGTGGTGACCGGCAAGTTTGTCGTCTCCGCCTTTGCCATGCTGCTGCTGGTTTTCATGACGGACTTTGCGAAAATCTCGCTGGCCACCGACAACGTCCGGCCATCCAAAAAGCCGGAGACGTGGAACATCGGAGGCTTCATCACCGTGTCCGTGGTGCTGGGTGTCGCGATGGTGGCTGAAACGCTTCTCTTATTGTGGTTTGGTTGGTCGCATTTCGGTTTGGCGACCAACAACAACGCCCTCTACACCTTCAGCTTCCTGATGCTGCTCTATTTTGCCGTGTTTTCCGTTGTGTCCGCGCGGGAGCGTCACTGGTTCTGGGCGACGATGCCCAGCAAGACCTTCATGTCAGCCCTCACGGCGGATGCGCTTACGGGAACGGTCCTGACGTTCGTGGGTCTCCCGGGACTCAAGGCATTGCCTTGGTGGCAGCCGCTCGCGATTTTCGCCTATGCGTTGGTTTCGTGCCTTGTCGTCAACGACGCCTTGAAGGTTGCGATGATCAAGTGGCGCGTTACTAACTGTGGGTGGTAGAAAATGCGTCGCAGCCGAAAAAGCAGTCGTCCGAGTAGGCGCGGTTCATATCGGTTCTCACTTGAGCAGTGGAGCCACTCAAAGGACCGCGGTCCAATAGGATGGAAACAAGATCTGTGCGAGGCACTTGTCGCGGTGCCGGCCAATGGGTCAAGTGGGGACGCTGCCTCAGGCAGCCTGTCGCAGGTAGTGATGATGCAGACCGCCGACCAGTGGCATCTCGATCACCTTTCCACGCTCCGGCGACTCCACCGGCCGCGGAATTGGACTGTCGTGCGAGAGAGATCGGTGCGGACGTACTTTATGGTAATACTCGAAGTAGGATTCGAGAATCTGTCGCAGCTGCCGTTCATTGAACACGATCACTTGATCCAGGCATTCACGCCGAATCGAACCCACGAGCCGTTCCACGTAGGGGCTTTGCCAAGGAGACCTCGGGGCGATTAGCTTCTGCTTGATGCCCATGCCCTCAACCCGCTGCACGAAGAGCGATCCATAGATCGAATCGCGGTCCCGCAACAAATACTCGGGGGCGGTGTCGTAGGGGAAGGCATGGATGACCTGTTGCGCGGTCCACGCGGCCGTCGGCGCATCCGACATATTGAAATGAACGATTTTGCGCCGTTCATGATTCATGACGACCAAGACGTAGAGCAAACGAGCGGTCACGGTCGGAACCACAAAGAAATCCATGGCGGCAAGGCCACCCGCATGGTTCTGCAGAAAAGTCCGCCAGCTCTGTGACGGTTGGCGTCGGGCCCTGGGGCGATACTTACGAATCGTGGCCGTCGAGGCTTGCAGTCCAAGTTTGGCCA
>DASRLE010000081.1:0-5003 GCA_035648615.1 Saccharimonadales bacterium (SeqCode)
GTCCGGTACGATCCATTCTTTAATCCCATTAGCACGAATAAACCGCAATGGACCACTTTCGCGCCTTGACGCCAGCGAGCCAGCTACTACGACAAATACATGATGAGCCGAACGATACAGATGATCGCCGGTATTAAAAAAAATACTGTGAAACCCAGTCGCGCGCAAATGCCGCCCAAAACCAGATAACGCTGGGCCGGGTTCCACAAGGCGCCCTGCCCCAGCGCCACACGCCGGTAATTGTGCAATGCCATCGCGGCCATGGGAAGACCCACCACCGGCACTAAACCAAGGAGGCCGAGAAAGAAGCAGCGCATCGAGCGCTCGATCATTTCTACTTTGCCAATCTGGGGGTGCGGTTTCATTGGGAAGTCGGCTGATGGGTCGCCGCCGGGATGACAGGCGCGGCCAGGCGCTGGATTTGATGGCGCTCCATTGCTTTCACTTCGTGCCGCAGCCGATTTAAGGTGATGGTGTTGGCCTGGCTCAGGATCAACATGATGGCCAGCAAAATCAAAACGACGACGACAGCGGAGCCGCTCTGGGAGCGCCGCGCGCGGTGGGAGAGGGGCAGAGCAGTTTTCATGGGGCGCCCGGCGGTCCGGCGACCGCTTCAAACGTGAAGCGCGGACGCCACAACGGAGTTTTTACTTTTGACTGCAATTCGAGGTCCCAGTGCCAGGCCGGGACGTGCAACGCTGCGTTGGACTGCATTTCCGATGATTGGACATTCGCCAGCAAAAGTTTCGCCTGCCGGCGGAGTTCTCCATGCGCGAAGGTGTAAGTGATCGCTCCCGCGCTTGAGGGAATGCGCAGCTCTTCCGTCCCGTTGGTGGAAATCAATTGAACCTGACCATGCGCCGCGCGCAGATCAGCGCGCCATTGGTCGCCGGCATGCAAGACGCGAACCACGTCGTCGGCATGGCGGCTAAGATCCTTGCTGTCATCCCAATAACGAAAAAACACCAGCGTGGCAAAACCCACCACGACCACGAAGAGGGCCATGTAAACAATACATTCGATCAGCGTGAAACCTTGTTGCCGGGACACATTCATTTTACGGTGACCTCGCGCATGATTGCGCCAATGCTGCTCTTTTTCGCGGCGGACCATTGCAGGCGCAGATGGTGGCCGGCGCGGATCAGTTGAAAGCTTCCGGGCGGCAACCCAGCGGCGGACTTGGCATGGATCGAGTAAGGATGTGTTCCTTCGGGAACGTACTGCCATTCCCCAGCGGCTAGAATCTCCATTTCGCCATCGACAATTTCCATGGCGACGGCGCGCTGGCAAGTGGCGCGAAATTCTTTCGCGTCGGAATGGACCGAATAAGCCAGCGGCAGCATCGCGATGCTCAACATGGCCATGGCCAAAACGATTTCAATAATGGCAATGCCAGCCCCCCCGCGAGTCAGTTGACATCGTATCACCATAAAACCCCGATGTTAATAATCGTGATCAAAAACATGAAAACGGAAATCACTATGCCGGCCACAAATACTCCGCTGCATAGCACCACCGCAGTCGTGACGATGTGAGCGGCCGCTTGTTCTTGCTGGAAAGCCTGGGCGGCGAGCGATTCATGCCAGCCGGCCAGCGCCCGCAAAAAGCCGCCGCTCCCATGAGTGGCATTGGATAGCCGCCAGCCAAATTCGCCCGAGTCGTCCATGCCCCGGACCGCTTCAGGCAAGGCCATCCCCTGCTTCAGCCTCTCCGCCGCCTGCGCGCCGCGCCGTTGAAAAACCACATTGGCGGTGCAGTCGGCCGCAAGCCTGATGGCGCCGGCTTCCGCAACGCCGGAGTCAAGTAGAATAGCCAGCAGGGTCGAAAAATCGCGTTGCATCCGCTTGCGCCGCCATGGCATCCGGTAGGAAATCTCGCCTAGAACGGGGAACCAGGCCAGCAGGCGCGGTCCGCCCATATAAATAAAAACCGCCGTCCATAAGAGCAAAAGGAACGCAATTTGAAGAAGGATGAATGCGGCGGTATGCCTAAAAATAAATCCAAGCTCCCCAGCTTCCGCAATGTGATAGGTGGCGCCGATTTCCAGAAACTTTGGAATTACAGCCACGGCCAGCACGCCGGATACCCATATTGCCGCCGGGGTGACGAGAAAAGTTATCAGAAACAGGTAGTTGATCGCGCTCCGGGTGTGCGACACTCCGTCTTTTAATAATTGACGGCAAGCCGGCAAGACTTTTCTCAAGTCGCCGATTTTCTGGCCCGCGCCAAGCATCGCCGTAACCTGGGGCGGCAAAAAGCGCGGGACTTTAGCCAAAGCGTCCATCAACCGCGCGTTTTGCTCGAGGTATGCGGTCACCAAATGAAAGCGCACTCCCATCGAAAGGTCGCGGCTCTGCGCGAGGGAAATGAAGGTTTCCTCGACGGGCAGGCCTTGCTGGAGGGCTGTGTCAAGCAAATCGAGAAAAAGCCGCGCTCGTTCCGCGCGCCGCATGGGCAGCGTCAAGACGAAATGGGCCACGCGCAGAAAGCCGTAGATCATCACCACGGCCAGGCAACCTAGCAGCGCGCGCACCAAATCTGAATCGAAGTCACTCATGTTTTCTCACCGGCTTTGGTCGTCCCCGATTGCGTCCATCAAAACGACCAACAAGCCCAGCACGGGTTGGACTTGAGATAGAAGAACCAAGCCCAGCGCCAGCACCGAAACAGGCAAAGCCGAGTAGAGCAACGTTTCGGCGCGGTAAGAGGCGCGCGCTTGATAAAGTTCCGAGGCCCGTTGGAAACCGCCCGCCAAATTCTCCCCGGCTTGCGCCACCGTCCAAACAAACAACGGTGGAAAAACTTTTCCTTCGCCCGCCATTTCGGAAAACTTCCCCTGGCCGGCGGCGAGCCGTTGCCGCCATTGGGCCAGCGCTCTGGCGGCGGGCGTTCCATGTTCCAACTCTTGCGCAATAGCCAGCGCATCCGGGAGCGAGACGCCGCTTTTGAGCATGAGCGCAATGGCGGACGCGAATTGGGCCAGACTGGCCTCTTTGAAAGCCGGCAGCCTCCAGCGCAATGCGCGGCGAATCGGCGAAGCGCCCAGGACAACCAACATCACCACGACGGCCAATCCCAAGAGCGTCGGCGGCACCCAAACGCCGAGCATCAACGAGGGCCAGGACGCTCCAACCCAGCCAAAAAGCCCCGAGATAACCGTCCGAGAGATGGTGCTCAAAAGAAATGACAAGAAACACGACAATAGAAACGTGGCGAACAAGACAATGGCCGGATAAACCATCAGCCCTTTTAGGCGTGTCAAAATAATTTGGCGGCGGTGGTAATGATCGGCCAGCAGGGTCAAAATGCCGGGCAGGTCATTGCTTTGCGCTCCGACTTGCAGCATTTCCCGGTACAAGTCCGGCAACTGCCGGGCGCGCACCGCTTCGCGCAAAGGTATGCCTCGCGCCAGGTCGGCTTCCAGTTTTTCCAATTCGGCGCGCAAGGGGCTGCGGCGCATCTCGGCGCACAGGCGGCGCATGGCGGTTTCGAGCGGGATGCCGTCGCGCACCATGGCGGCGAGTTGCTGATTGAAGAAAGCGAATTCGTCGTTTTTCATAAGCCGAAAATCCGGCGGTGTTCCTGTTCGTTGGTGACGCCGCTTTGCAAAAGAACGCGCGCGGATTCTTCGAGGGTGCGATGCGGCGCGGCGGCTTGCAATTCGCCGGCCCGAATCTGGGCGCGCAAGGCATCGTTGACTCGCAGCCATTCCACCAGCGGCACGCGGCCTTGATACCCGGTATGCCAGCAATCCGCGCAGCCCACACCGCGGCATTGACGGCAAAGCCGGCGGATCAAACGCTGGTTCAACACCAGTTCGAGAGCTGCGGCAATGGCCGATCGGTCCGCGCACAAAACCAGCAGCCGCTCCAACACACCCCGGCACGAACCGGCGTGCAAAGTCGAAATGACCAAGTGGCCGGTCAAGGCGGCGCGCACCGCGATTTGCGCCGTTTCGTCATCGCGGATTTCACCGATGATGAAGGCTTGCGGATCTTGCCGCAGCAAATGCCGGGCGGCCCGCGCAAAATCCAGCCCGCGCGCCTCGTTCACTTCAGTTTGCATGACGCCGGGAATGATTTGTTCCACCGGATCTTCAATGGTGATGATGTGGCGTCCGCCCGATTCAGCCAGGCCGCGAAGGCAGGCGTAAATCGTCGTTGTTTTGCCGCTCCCGGCGGGGCCGGTCAGCAACAACATGCCCGAGGGCTGACGGAGGAAACTGTTAAGCTCGGCGGCGGCGTCCCCGGGAAATTCAAGTTCGGCAATTCCCTTGGCGGCGACGGGATTAAAAAGGCGAAGGACAATTTTTTCGCCCGTCACGGTGGGATAAGTGGCGACGCGAATATCACTGCGGCCGCTGACCGCTCCCTTGTCAATGCGCCCGTCCTGCGGCATGGATTCCTGATAGGTTTTCAGGCGCGCCAGAAATTTAATCCGACCGAAGACGCGCTCAGCGATATCCGGGGCAAATCGGGTCGCCGGCGTCATCAACCCGTCAAGGCGCAGAGAGACAACAGCGCCGCCGTTTTCCATTTGCAAATGGATGTCGCTGGCCCCCGCCCGCTCGGCTTGCTGCACGAGATCCTCGACCATCTGCGGCGCGGAAGCCTCGGGATTTTCCGGGCTTTCTTCAGCCAAGGCGCGGGGTTGGAAAACTTTCATTGCGTCTCCTCAATCAAATAGTGCAGGCCATGCTCATCCTGCATGAGGCGGCTCATGTTATCGGGCAAGCGAACCAAACTGGCCCGCAACTGTCGTTCATCGCGTGACAGGGATCGAGTCAGCCCGCTGTGCCAAATAAAGAAAGTTGCCGCCAGACATGCCATGGCCAAACGCGGCATGAAGAAATAAGGGATAGGCCGTTCCGGAACGGTCTCTCGCGATTTGGCCAGGACACGCTGGGGAAATTCGCTCCAGTATTCCTCATCGCGCCCTGGCACGCGCCACGCTTTCAACTTCGACTCCAGATCAAAGTCGTTCATTCTTTTTCCTCCGAGAGC
>DASRLE010000082.1:0-7684 GCA_035648615.1 Saccharimonadales bacterium (SeqCode)
CACCCGGGGCGCCCCATGAAAACTAACTCTACTGCGCTGCCCAGCCTATAAAAGGATTCAGGGGTTGTCTGCAAGGTGTTTTACGAATTTTTTTGCGAGGAAAAACCTCACAAACCTTTTTCATTGAACCGGTAGATAACGGCGTCGGCGGACGGAAGATGAATGGTCAGCGGGGAGGACATCGTGATTATTTGACCACTCCACAATTCCTTGGCTTGAACCGTGCGACCCGCCTTCAATCCGATTCGCGCAAAGGTCGTGGTCAGGTTCGTTTCCGTCTCGCCGTAATTAAAAGCCGCCAGATAGAAATAATCGCCGTTGTCATAGACGAACATATTGGCGGCGCGATCATCCGTGTCCCCTTCGACCGGGCGAAATGATTTTTGCATGCGGCCCAAAGCATCGATGTCCGCATTGGTTAAAAATCGTTTCGCCTTTTCCTTGCCCTCCGCCTCCCCTTCCCGGCTGAAATCATCGCCGGAGAGACACAACCCGGTGATGACCGCGCACGTCACCCGCGCGCGATTTTCGCCCTCAGTGTAGCCGCCCAAAACGATGTGGTCGGGATCGTTGAAATCATACAGGCCGCTCAACCACCATCCGTAACTCACCGCGTTGAGGGTGTATTCGGTCTTGCTGATGTCGCCCCAGGCATCGCAGGCAATGCGCCGCGAATTTGCGTATTGCGAAGGAAAGAGCGGAGAAATGGCCAGGTTCAGATACATATCCGGCCCCAGGCATTTTTCCAGAAATCGCATCCCTTGGTTGTAAGCCTGCAGGCCGGTGGTGACGCTCGGATCGTAATGACGGTCCCCTTCCAACGCCCCTTGCGCCATGAAATCCGCTTTGACATATTTGAAGCCGAGCCTCTTGAAGCGGTCGATGAAGTATTTAATCCGCCCCTGCGTGCCGGGATGCGTGGGATCCAGGGCGACTCCTTTGTCGATCCGCTGCCGGGCGCCATGGGCGTATAGATAAATGTCCTTATAGAGGTAATTGCCGCCTTCGACCGTCCTGTTTCCGCCATGCGAAAAATCGGTGAAAGGCGTGAAATAAATACCGGCTTCCTGGTGGTTCGACAGGCAATGGTCAACAAATTTTTTCAACTCCTCCTCCGTAAACTTCTGCCAGCCCGAATCGAGGCCGATATAAACCGTATTTCTGTTCTCAAAATTATGCGGCTGCAGTTCGCGGGCAAAAAAATCCGAAACCTCGACCGCTTTCTCGAACGAAATATTGAATTGCAGCTTGCCCCAGCTATTCCAGCCAAACGGCACGCCGCCAGTCCACGGGCGGGGCGGCGCAACCAGGGCATTCACTTTGGCATACGTCTCCAAGCCATGCCGCCAGTCAGAGAACAAGCCGGCAAAAATCCTCGGCGACGCAATCGTTTCCCCGCTCACCGCGCCGTGGGGAAGAGTATCGCGGGTCAGTTCGCCAGTGAACCCGCCAAAGACCTCAATGTCATCCAACTCGGCGCCCAAAGTGGTGGATTGAACGCCGGTTTTCCAGATGTCGTGGTCGATCGAGCCCAGCGCCATCCCCTCGCGGCTGTCGTTATTGTAAACAGCGGACACTTCGCAGGAAGTCAAATTCGTGCCGAACGGGACGGCGCTATAGCGGATCCATTTGTCATTATCGAAGGGGACAAACAAGGCCCGGCCGGCCCCTTCCGTAAATAGTTTGACTGGCGTGTGCGAGACCAGAGGAGCCATATAGTTTGCGCTCACCCCGCCCTTCTTGAACATCTTCACCTGCGCCAAAAAATAATCCACTTGATCGTAAAACCAAAATATCTGCGTCATCTTCGTCCCGTCCCGTCCGATGGATTGAATGTCGAATTGCGTCCCGGTGCCAAATCGGTCTTTGACCCGGCGCCGCTTCATGGTTCGGCGCGCTTCATCCATGCTGGTCACGGCCCGAGGCGCTTTCACTTCGGCATAAACGTTGGAGAACAGAATTCTTGAGTCAAATAGAATATTAGCCGTTCCGCGGGCGAGATTGTAATCCAAATGCCAATGCTCCGGGGAAGCGTCCAAGCTCACCGCAACAAACAGCGCCGCCGCGCAGAGAAAGAAAATGCGCATGCCGCCTTACCAAACGCGCACCAGCACGACTCCATGCCGCGGGACCGCCGCGCTGAAAGAGTCAGCCATGGACCCAACGTTTTTTTGCCGCCAGAGATCGCGCACTCGATGCGTGCCGGACCGCCCGAGATCACTCCACTTGACTTTCACCGTCGCTTCGTTTTCGTCTCGATTAAACAGACCCACCGCCTTGGAACCATCCGCCATCTCCTTGGCCCACACTTCGGCATTGCCGTCCTGCGCCACGCGCGCCGCCTGGCGGCCGAGAGCGTCCTGGTTGACTTCCAGCACTTCGTCATTGGAAAGGAGGCTGGTGGTGAAGGCATCCAATTGCGACATGTCCGCGCCGATCAGCAAGGGCGCATCCAGCAGGCACCAGAGGGTGATATGTGTGTACTGCTCATTCGGAGTCAAGCGAACCGGGCGCAAGACTCCCCAGCCCAATTTGCCAAGGCACAACATATCCGGATCATTCCAATGGCCGGGGCCGGCATATTTTTCGTGGCCGTTCTGTTTGAAACCAATGCCCGACATGCTGGTCCAGTTGTCGCTGATATCGCCGGTGGTGCGCCAGCAATTGCCGCCCACCTCCGCGCCCCATTTCCAGACATCACCCATCCCATACTGGCACAGGCTGAATAAAATATCGCGGTCCATTTTGCGCAGCGCGGCATTCATGACCTGGTAAGGTTTCTCCAATCGCGGCAGATCAGCCAGCGATTTGTCCTGCACCTGGGAGTACGAGCACCAGTCGTATTTCAAGTAATCGAAACCCCACGCCGCATATTGCTGCGCGTCCTGCGACTCATGCTGCCAGCTCGCCTCGAAGCCGGCGCACGTCTTCGGGCCGGGCGAGGAATAAATGCCGATCTTCAAGCCTTTGGCGTGAACGTAATCCGCCAGCGCTTTCATATCAGGAAATTTTTCGTTTGGCTGGATGAACCCATTGGTGTCGCGGGTCCCTTCCCAGCAGTCGTCAATATTAATGTAGGTCCAGCCGTGATTGATCAACCCGCTGTCAAACATCGCGGCGGCGGCGGCGCGAATCTTGCCGTCGTCCACCGCATGGGCAAAGCAATTCCAACTGTTCCAACCCAGCGGCGGCGTCAGCGCGATGGTGTCCCCCGCAACGATCTTAAATGCTTTGGCGTCTTTGCCTTTGGCGTTGCTGGCATGGAAAATCACCGTGTATTCGGCCGGGGCCGCCAATGCGCCGGTGATTTGGCCACTCCCCGCCTCCAGGCTCAAACCGCCCGGCAATCCGTCCACGGACAATGTCATCGGCCGGTCGCCCGTCACCGGAATATGATAAAAAAATGGATGACCGGGCCGGACGCCGAAAATAGCCGGCCCGTTTATTCTCGGCGCAGGCGAGGAAGCCGGGGTGAGGATCACCGCTTTTTCGCGCGGCGCGCCAACGGTGACGGGAGCCGCTCCTGTATATTCAAATCGGGCCTCGGCCCAATCCGCGTGGTCATAGCCAATGCCATCGCCGCCGTCCCCAACCTTTAACGCCAGCACTTTGACTCCCGAAATATTCACCTCCAAAGTCTTGCCTGGCTCGCCAAACTTCATCAGGCCGCTTTGCCAAAGCGGTTTGCCGTCGCCCAGGACCGAAAAATCAACACTGCCCTTTTGCGTAATTTCCGTGTCCACGCCGACGCTGGCGGAAAACTTGGTCGCCGTCCCGTGCAAGTCAATATAAAGAACGCTGACGGCATGCGTCCCCAATCCATGCGCGAAATGTTGCGCGCCGATGGTCAGCGGATGCCCTCCTTCAGAAGCATTCGCGCGCGGCTTTCCATAATCCTGCTCGGTGTTGGACAAATCCAGTTGATCGAGCCAAACGCTGTCCGCCGAAAGCCGTCCGGCGCTCAAGATAAATAAGACAAAAAAAGCAGCGGTATTTCGAAGTGTTTTCATGATTTGAGGCATTGTCTTCATGGAACCAGCACCGCGCGATAGCCCGTCGTGACCGGCGCGGCGTTGGTGACCGCTACTTGAGCCGTAGCCGTTAGAATCGTCAATAAGAAACACAGCATTCCCCTCCCGGCAAAAGTTTTCACGCCTTTCTTGATACTCCAGAAGCATAGCGCCGTCATTACAATTGCGCTTGCCAAATCGGCGGTTGCCTCATAGAACCGGGCCATGCGCACGGCTTGGATTTTGGCGGGTTCACTCTCCCTGGTTCTGACGATGAAAACGCCCGCCGCCGAAGGCTTGGGAATATTCTCGGACCAGAATGAAGTTGGCCATGTGCGCCATCCCGGCGCGACGCGATACGATTCCAGCGGGGGGACTTATACCATTACCGGCGGCGGGGCCAACATGTGGTTCACCAACGACGCTTTTCACTATGTGTGGAAACAAGTGTCGGGCGATGTCAGCCTTTCCGCCGATATTCGCTGGCCCAATACCAATGGCATGCCCCATCGCAAAGCCTGCCTGATCATCCGCCAAACTCTCGAGCCCGACTCCGCCTACGCGGACGCCGCGATCCATGGCAATGGCTTGACCGCCGTGCAATATCGCGATGGCTCAGGCGAAACGACCCGGGAAATCGAAGCCAGCCTGAGCGCGCCTGCCAGGATAACTTTGGAAAAGCGCGGCAATTATGTTTCGATGTCAGCGGGCGGCGCGTTCCGAATTCAATTCCAGGACCCGTTCTACATTGGCCTCGGGGTTTGCGCGCACGACGACAATGCGCTGGCCACGGCGGAATTTTCCAACGTCAAACTCACTCCCCTGCCCGCGCTTCCCGAAAAAACCGGGAGCGGCCCCAGCACTCTGGAGGTCGTTCCCATTGCTTCCAAGGATCGCCGGATTATTTATCAAACCGCCGACCACATTGAAGCGCCCAACTGGTCGCGCGATGGCAGTTACCTGATTTTCAACAGCAAAGGCCATCTTTTCAAACTGCCGGTGGCAGGCGGCCAGCCCGAGATGATCAACACCGATTTTGCCATTCGTTGCAATAATGACCACGGCCTTTCACCCGATGGAACGCAACTGGCCATCAGTGACCAATCGCACGGCGAAAAATCGCTGATCTACACCCTGCCCCTCACCGGCGGCGCGCCGCACTTGATCACCTCCACTGGCCCTTCCTACTGGCACGGCTGGTCGCCCGACGGCAAGACGCTGGCGTTCTGCGGCGAGCGCAACGGCGAGTTTGATGTCTATACCATCCCGGCAGACGGCACCGGCGCCGAGACCCGCCTGACCACCGCGCCCGGCTTGGATGACGGCCCGGAATATTCGCCGGACGGCAAACACATCTATTTCAATTCCGTGCGCAGCGGCCTGATGCAAATCTGGCGCATGAACCCCGACGGCAGCGCCCAGGAACAAATCACCTCCGACGATTACAATAACTGGTTTGCCCATCCTTCGCCCGACGGCAAATGGCTCGCTTTCCTCACCTACCCCAAGGAAGTGACCGGCCATCCCGCCAATCAGGACGTCATGCTGCGCCTAATGCCGGTCAACGGTGGAAAAATCGAAATCCTGGCCAAGCTCTTCGGCGGCCAGGGCACCATCAACGTCCCTTCCTGGTCGCCCGACAGCAAACGCGTCGCCTTTGTCAGTTATCAGCCGGGCTACCGCTAATGGGGTGGCTCTTTTGTTCTTCCTCGAAAAAAGTGCGCACCGTGCGGGTGATGGTTTATTGCTTTGTATCTGATGACA
Organism: Saccharimonadales bacterium (SeqCode); assembly: GCA_035648615.1. Classification (GTDB taxonomy): domain Bacteria; phylum Verrucomicrobiota; class Verrucomicrobiia; order Limisphaerales; family Palsa-1400; genus DASRLE01. The sequence continues at coordinate 5,775 of DASRLE010000082.1, forward strand.
GGCAGACAAAAAGTTGAAACCCGCTCGGAATGGGGTGGCTTGGGCACTGCGTCCGCCTTGCCTCGAAACAGGAAACGAGGTATTTTCGCAGACGTGGAAGAAACGCTTCAAAACAAGCTGCATATCGGTTCACGGAATGGGCGTCTCTTTTTAGTGGAAAACTGTTCGCTATGATTGTTGCCTACGCCGACGAGTCGGGGACGCATGACCGGACCGGACAACAAACGGGGGCTTCAACTGCCACCGTTGGTGGTTATATTGGACTTCTTGATGATTGGATTAAATTTGATTCCGAATGGAAAGCCATATTGAATAAGTATGCTGTCCCAAGCTTCCATTTCAAGGACTGGACAGCAGCGCAAAAAGCAGCAGTAAAAGCTGGAAGTTCTTACGTTGGAAAAGCGGGATATTATAAGGGATGGAAAAGACGCTGCCTTTTGGAGTTTATGGAAGACTTGAGCAAAATTATTTATGCAAACAATATATTTCCTTTTGGCGGATGGGTAGATGCTGAAAAAGTACATAACGCTAAGGCTTCTGGCGTTGTTCCTATCACGTTAGACCCTTATGAAGGCTGTTTGCGGTGGTGTTTCGAGCAAATCTCCGATATTGTTTTTCTCCGTTGGCCAAAGAACTACGGTTCAGAAATTAACGTTGTGTTTGACCTGACGCAAGACCGTGACTGGATGAGCAAGGTTGAGAATCAGTTCAATTTTGCAAAAAATCAAAATTCCCGGTTTACAAGTTTAGCTTTTACAGATGATAAAGGCGCGTCTGGCAACGGTATTCAAGCCGCCGATTTAATTTCTGGATACATACGGAAGGAATCTCAAAAACAGAGGCAAGGAATACTCGAAATGCAACAATCGTGGGAAAAAAAGATTTGCAAGGGAAAGCGATTTGACTTGCCCAGGAACCCTTAGTTCTTTCATTGATTGCCTTTGTTTCCCATCACAGTCGCGGTAATTATCCCCTCATACAGCTTGAACCAACCGATGTCGCCGCTTCGTCAGCTTATCGTAGCTGTAATGTTCTCCATGCCCATCAAAGTTCAAACCGGACTTTTGCTCTATTGTCTTTTGACGTTCTGTACTCAAGGTGCTGCAAGCCCCGTCGGCAAATTGCGGGCGATTTAGCCAATTGTCATTCCTCATTTAATGGCGCGCAACGTCAACTCTAATTGTGTCCGAATGTCTTTTGGCTCGCTTGCTCAACCAGCCTTCTTTCCAATTCGACGCGGCACTAAAATCTGCGGCTCCAAACACAAAATAAAGCAAATGTACGGTCTGACCCATGATACCCATGATACACGAAGCTTATCCGTGATCAATAGCGCAAATGTACGGTTTGACGCCTTTTGCCCCTTTTGCGATGAAGCGCAAGATAAAGGGCAAGCCCGACCCGAAGGCCGTTGGGGTTGCCGCCGCTCAGGACGTTAAGCGCACCAGAAGAAGGCTCGAAATTGTCACGGACTTTGACCCGTCGATTACGTAATAAGGCTCACTGTCAATAGACAAGCGGTAATGCGGCGGCGGCGCGGGTCGCGTCGTTGACCAATGGGCCGCCAGTAAGCCCCGCACCTGCTCCAACTCGACCGGGCCAATTTCCCGCCCTTGGATGACGAGACTCTTTTCCATGCCCCGATCCTGCACGGGTCGCCGCGCAGAGTTCAGCCCAAAAGAAAACTATTTTTGCTGGTTTCCCGGCCTCCAATCTGTCTTCATCACTGCCAGTTAATCGGATAAACTTGGATAATTCCGAAAAATTAAACTGAGAAGATTATGAGAACAAAATCACCCCATTTATGCATCATGCTGGCGTTGCTGGCCGGCGTTCACCAAGCCGCTGCCCAATTGCCGGTCATCACCTCCTTCAGCCAGAACGGGGTGCTGGTATGCTCGAACCTGTCG
>DASRLE010000083.1:0-5423 GCA_035648615.1 Saccharimonadales bacterium (SeqCode)
CCAGACCGGCAATGCGATTTTGCCCGGATTCACCGCCTCGAAAATTCTTTGGCTGAAGCGCCATGAGCCGAAAAACTTTGCGCGCCTGGCCACCGTTCTGCTGCCGCACGATTATTTGAATTTCTGGTTGACTGGAAACAAGGTCATGGAATTTGGCGACGCCAGCGGCACGGCGTTGCTCGAGGTCAAGAAACGGCGGTGGTCGGAGGCGGTTCTTCAAGCCATTGATCCAGGATTAGCGGGCGCGCTGCCGCCTTTGCGGAGGAGCGACCAGCCGGCGGGTTTTCTCCAACCCTCCACGGCGAAGGCCTTGGGCTTGAGCGAGAAGGTCCTGGTCAGCGCCGGGGGCGGCGACAATATGATGGGCGCCATCGGCACCGGCAATACGCACGCGGGGGTGGTCACGGCCAGTTTCGGCACCAGCGGGACGATTTACGCCTGCGCCGAAAAGCCTGTGGTCGATCCGCAGGGCGAGATCGCCGCTTTTTGTGATTCGACCAATCGCTGGCTCCCGCTGCTCTGCACGATGAACGTGACCGTCGCCACCGAATTGGTGCGGGGCGATTTCGGTTGGAGCCACCAGCAGTACGCCGCCAAATCGGCGCGGGCGCGGGTGGGATCGAATGGATTGCTGCTCCTGCCCTACCTCGAAGGGGAACGCACGCCCAATGTGCCCAACGGCACGGGAGTGTGGTTCGGGGCCAATCACAAAACATTTAACGCCGGCTGTTTCGCCCGCGCGGCGATGGAAGGCGTCACCATGGGGATGAATTACGGGTTGCAACGACTCCGGCAATTGGGAGTTCAGCCCACCCAGATTCGCGTCACCGGCGGCGGCGCGAGGTCGCGGCCTTGGCGGCAGATCATGGCCGATGTTTTCGACGCCGAAGTGGTGACGATCAAGGTCAGCGAAGGCGCGGCTTACGGGGCGGCCCTGCAGGCGCTTTGGTGCTGGCGATTGCAGCGCGGCGACGCGATCGGCATTGACGAGATCACCGCGCAATTCGTGCGCTTGAACACCGCGGAAACCACCCATCCCAAAAAAGAAAACGTGAAAATTTATCGCGAACTTCAATCCATCCAGGACGAAGTCTCCGCCGCCTTGCGCCCCGCCTTCGACCGCCACCGCCGTTTAACGCTGCCATGAATACTCCCAATAATCCTTCGACCCGCCGTGATTTTCTAAAAACTTCCGCCCTCCTCGGCGGCGCTCTAATCGGACCCGCCATTTTGCCCAGCCGCGCCTTCGCCGAGGGCGATGACCGTCCGCTCAAGGTTGGCCTGATTGGTTGCGGCGGGCGCGGCACGGGTGCCGCCGGCCAGGCGCTCAAGGCGGATAAAAATGTCGCCCTGACCGCCATGGCCGACGTTTTCGAGGACAAACTCAAGGAAAGCCTGGCCGCCTTGCAGCACGAGCAGCCCGCCAAAGTGCAGGTCGATGAAGCGCATCGTTTCGTTGGCCTGGACGCCTACAAAAAAGTAATTGACAGCGGCGTGGATGTCGTGCTGCTGACCACGCCTCCGGGTTTTAGGCCCATCCACCTCAAGGCGGCCGTCGCGGCGGGCAAACACATTTTTTGCGAAAAACCGGTGGCGACCGACGCGCCCGGGTTGCGCTCCGTCTTGGAATCGGTCGAGGAAGCGCGGCGGCAGAAGCTCAACCTGGTGGCGGGTTTGTGCTGGCGCTACAACTTGGCTGAGCGCGCGTTATTTGAACGAATTCACAATGGCGATATCGGGCGGGTGACAGCGGTGTATGCGACTTATTACACGGGACCAGTCAAACCAATGCCTCCCGCCAGCGAGCGTCCGGCGGGCATGGGCGATTTGAAATGGCAATTGCACAACTGGTACAATTTCGGCTGGCTGAGCGGCGACAGCTTGGTCGAACAGGCCGTGCATGCGGTGGACTGGATGTGTTGGGCGATGAAAGACGTGACGCCTCTGTCGGCAGTGGCGGTAGGAGGGCGGCAAATTCCAGCCGAGGGCGGAAATATATTTGACCATTTCGAGGTCAACTATAAATATCCGGGTGAAGTGCGCGGTTTCCTGGGCAGCCGCCAGCAGGCCGGTTGCGCCAATGACAATACCGCGACCATCATGGGCACGAAGGGCATCGGGCGGGAGTTGGGCTTTGCCGGAATGCCGTTCATCAAGGCCGAGGAGGACTGGCGTTACCAAGGCCCGCGCCCCAACATGTATGAAGTCGAGCACGTCGAATTATTCAAAGCCATCCGCGCCGGCCAGCCGATCAATGATGGCTTGCGCATGTCCTATAGCACGCTGGCGGGGTTGATGGGCCGGATGGCCGCTTATACCGGGCAGGAAATAACCTGGGAAATGGCCATGAATTCCCAGGAAAATCTCGCGCCCGATATCATTGATTGGAAAGCGCCCGTTAAAGCCACGCCCATGGCCATGCCGGGCAAAACAAAATTTATATGAACCCCTCGTTGACCCGCCGGGATTTTTTAAAAGCGGGCGGCGCCGCCTTGGCGGCCTCCGCCTTGCCGATGCCCGCGCGCGCGGAGCGAAAGCGCGAAATCAAAAAAGGGATGATGTGGAGCGCAGTGGCGTGGGGCCCCGAGGAAGGCCTGACGGTGATGGATAAATTTAAAATGATCCGCGCCGCCGGTTTCGACGGCATCGAAATCGACGGCGGCATGGACCAGGCCGAAGTGCTCAAAGCCCGCGATGCCACCGGATTGATTTTGCCCAGCGTCATTTGCGCGACGCACTGGAAGCAACCGCTCTCGGATCCCAAACCGTCCGTGCGCGCGGCCGGCCGGAAAGGGCTCGAGACCGCCTTGCGCGACGCCATGGTGTACGGCTCGACTTCCGTCCTGCTGGTGCCCGCTGTCGTCAATAAAACTGTTTCGTATGACGCCGCCTACGCCCGCTCGCAGGAGGAAATAAAAAAGGCCATTCCATTGGCGGAAGAACTCGGCGTCAAGATCGCCATTGAAAATGTGTGGAACAATTTTCTGCTCAGCCCGCTGGAGGCCGCGCGGTATATCGACGAATTTCACAGTCCCGTCATGGCCTGGCATTTTGACGTGGGCAACGTGATCAATATTGGCTGGCCTGAGCAGTGGATTCGTATTCTCAACAAGCGCATTCACAAGTTGCATATCAAGGAATACAGCCGCAAAAAACGCGACGCCGAAGGCTTGTGGAAAGGTTTTCAAGTCGAATATTTGGAGGGCGACGACAATTGGCCGGCGGTCATGGCGGCGCTGGACGAGGCCGGTTATCGAGGGTGGGGCACGGCGGAGCCAACCTACTGGCCCAAAGGAGTGGCCACGCCGGAGCGTCTTCATCAGGTCGCCCAAAAGCTGGAGGAGATTTTTTCCTCCTAGCTGGAATTCCCGCCGATGCCAGCCGCTGTGACCTCGTTCGAGCCGGCCCACTTTATCAACCGCGAGTTGAGCTGGCTGGAATTTAATCAGCGCGTTTTGCATGAGGCGCTGGATGTCAATACTCCGCTGCTCGAACGGCTGAAATTTTTCTGCATCACCAGCTCCAACCTCGACGAGTTTTTCGAGGTGCGCGTGGCCGGCCTCAAGCAACAGGTCGAAAGCGGCGCGCTGACTCGCGGCCTGGATGGGCTGAATCCCGCCGAAACCCTGCGCGCCGTGCAGGAGCGAATCGCCCGCATGGTGCGCGATCAATACCGCTGCTGGCGGGAACAGCTCGCCCCCGCTTTGGCCGCTCATGGCATCTGCTTCCTTCATCCCAGCCGGTTGGGCGAGGCCGATTCACAATGGCTGGGCAATTTTTATCGCGCGCAAGTATTGCCAGTATTGACTCCGCTGGCCATTGATCCGGTGCATCCTTTTCCGCAACTGCTCAACAAATCGCTGAATATTATTGTCCAGTTGGAGATGAGAACCGGCAAAGAAAACCTGCGCCATCTGGCCGTGGTGCAAGTGCCGCGTTTATTGCCGCCGGTGGTCAAACTGCCGCGTGAAGGGGGGGCGCAGGACTATGTTTTCCTGGGCGAAATTGTCGGTTACTTTTTGAAAGATTTGTTTCCCGGCACAAAAATTCTTGGCCATTGGCATTTTCGGGTGACGCGCAACAGCGAACTTTACCTCGACGAACAGGACGCGGGCAACTTGCTCAAAGCCGTCGAAAAAGAATTGCACAATCGCCGCAAAGGCCACGCCGTCCGCCTGGAAATCGACCAGGATTGTCCAGCCGAAATTCGCCAGGCCCTTCTCAGCACACTGGGCTTAAGCGCGCGTGACGCGAGCTTGATTGATGGCCCCCTTTACCCGGCGCGGCTCATGGCGCTCTACGAAGGCGACCATTCACCGCAGTTGCGCGAGCCACCCTTCAGCGCGCGAATTGCCGCCGCCGTGCGCAAAGAGCCCGACCTTTTTGCGGCCATTCGGCGGCACGATATTTTGCTGCACCACCCGTACGAAAGTTTTGATACGGTCGTCGATTTTCTGGAGCAATCGGCCCAAGACCCAAAAGTGCTGGCCATCAAACAAACTCTCTACCGCACCGGCGGCGACACCCGCATCGTCGGCGCACTGATGGAAGCGGCGACCCGTGGCAAACAAGTCACCGCCGTGGTGGAGTTGCGGGCCCGTTTTGACGAAGCGAATAACATCCAGTGGAGCCGGCAACTGGAGGAAGCCGGCGTGCATGTGGTCTACGGCCTGGTCGGTTACAAAATCCACTGCAAGCTCTGTCTCATCGTGCGCAAAGATGACGACGCCATCCGCCGTTACGTCCATCTCAGCACCGGCAATTACAATCCCACCACCGCCCGTCTCTACACCGACGTGGGGCTGCTCACTTGCCAGCCCGACTTCGGCGAAGACGCGACCAACGTTTTTAATCTCCTGACCGGCATCGGCCATTTTCAGGCCACGAGTAAATTAGTCTTGTCACCCTTCCAGCTACACAAGCGGATGCTGGTCAGCATCGAACGCGAGGCGGAAAACGCGCGCAAAGGCCGGCCTGCTCGAATCATCGCCCGCATGAACGCGCTGCTCGATGGCCAAATGATCGAGGCGTTGTATCGGGCCTCGCAAGCCGGCGTCAAAATCGACCTGCTGGTGCGCGGCATCTGCTGTTTGCGCCCGCAATGGCCGGGACTGAGCGAGAACATTACCGTGCGCAGCATCGTGGACCGGTTTTTGGAGCATAGCCGGATCCTTTATTTTGAGAACGGAGGCCAGCCGGAGATTTTTCTGGGCAGCGCCGACTGGATGCCGCGCAATTTCTTCCGCCGCATCGAAGCCGTTTTTCCGATTGAAGACCCGCGTTTGCGCCGCCGGGTGCAAGAGGAGTTGTTGGGAATTCCATTGGCCGACAACGTCAAGGCGTGGCTCCTGCAAGCCGACGGAACTTACGTGCGTCCCCGCGTGAAAAGGAGGCCGGCCGTGCGCAGTCAAGTGGAATTTATC
>DASRLE010000084.1:0-7529 GCA_035648615.1 Saccharimonadales bacterium (SeqCode)
CACAAGCACGGCTGGCCATCGTGATTGACGAACTCCGCAAGATGCGGGGGCACTCAATCATTTTGCGGGGCCACGACTTCCGATTGATGAATCCGCCAACCGATGCGGCGGCCACGGCGACCCAGCCGGAGTCGCCCCCGAATCGCCGCCACATTGCACCGATGAAGCGGGCGGTCAGCAGTTACGTGCCGCTTCGAGTGCATAGTCACTATTCGTTTCTCGATTCCACATTGTCGCCCACGGCCATTGTCGAACTGGCCAAACAGCATGGCCTGTCTTCTGTCGCCCTGACGGACACAGGCAACCTGCACGGAGCCGTCGAGTTTGTAGAAGCGGCCAAAAAGGCTGGCGTCAAACCGATTCTTGGCGCTGAGGTGCGCGTCGGCGACCAGCCATTGCTGCTCTACGTGGAATCGGCGCGCGGCTATCACAACCTCTGTCGGCTGCTGTCGCGCCACGCAGAACTCGCAGCGGCCCGTGATGACGAAGCCTCGGTTGCCGCCCGGCAACGATTATCATTTCGCCGGAAAGAATTCGATGGATTGACCGATGGGTTAATTGGCGTCAGCGAAGACCTTCGACTGGCGGAAATGTTTCCGAGCCGCTTCTACGGCATGGCGACCGGGGCAAAAATATCCGGTGAATTTCCAGTGGCGGCTTGTCCAGAAATTCGTTACGCCACCTCTGATGACCGGCGCAAATACGAAATCGTTCAGAGCATCCGCACGCTGACATTGCTGCGGCAGGAACATCCCGACAAACGACGCGGGGGACGATTGTATTTTCGCACTCCCGCTGAAATGGAGGCCGGGTGTCAGGAGCATCCCGATTGGCTGCGGCATACATTTGAAATAACCGAAAGGTGCAACTTCGCGTTTCCCTTTGGCAAACCGCAATTCCCGGCCTTCACACCGCCAGACGGTTCGCTGCCAAGTGATTACCTGCGGCGGTTGGTGTTTCAGGGACTTCGCGACCGCTATGGCTTCCGCGCCGAACAGTTCCGTCCACAGGTGATGGAAGAACTCGGCATTATCAATGAAGTGGGTTATGAAGAATACTTCCTCATCACCTGGGATTTTCTGCAAGAATGCCGGCGGCGCGGCATCGAGTGGATCACACGAGGAAGCGCGGCGGACAGCCTCGTTTGCTATTGCTTGGGCATCAGTGGAGTGTGTCCGATTCGTTTCGACCTTTATTTCCGCCGTTTTCTAAACAAAGAGCGGATGGCACTTCACAAATTGCCCGATATTGACATTGACTTCGCGCACGACCTTAAAGACGACGTGGTGAAGCTCATCTTCGAGAAATATGGCCTTGAACATTGCGCCGTAGTCGGCGGCTTTTCGACTTTCCAGGCCCGGAGCGCATTCGCCGAAGTCGCCAAAGTTCTTGGTGTCGCGGAACGCGAAGTTAGAAAATTCACAGACCATTTCCCTTGGAGCTTTGGCGGCGGCTGGATACCCGATGAACCGACACCGAGCGGCGGCGCTGGTTTGATCGAAATGCTCCGCGCCAGTCCCGAAAATCGAGACCTTCCATTTGACGAAGAACCGTATAAAACGGCATTGGAAATGGCGGAATTCCTCGACGGCGTGCCGCGCCATCCCAAGATGCACCCATGCGGCGTAGTGCTCTCACGCCAGGTGATGCACGAGTTGACGCCAACTTTCATCGCCAACAAGGGGTACGCCACGACCCATTTTGATATGGACGCGGTGGAAGCCGTGGGCTTGGTCAAGATGGACATTCTCGCGCAAGGCGGTTTGGCGGCGATGCGCGATGTGAAACGGATGCTTGATGAGCGCGGCATTGAAGTGGATTTGGAACGATGCGTGGCACGGGACAAATCCACCGGAAGTGTTTTGCTTGGCAACCCGCAAGCACCCGAACCGTGGCACGACGCGAACGTGTGGGAGATGATTGCCGGGGGCGGAGCGCGGGCTGTGCATCATATCGAATCGCCCGCCATGATGGGCCTCTGTCGAATGAGTAATGTGCGCGAGATTGACGGCCTGATTGCCATCGTCAGTGTCATCCGACCCGGAGCGGCCAACGAGGGAAAAAAACTGGCATTCACCCGGCGTTACCAAGGTCTTGAACCAGTCACCTATCCTCATCCGTCATTGGAAGCGTGCCTGCGGAGCACTTATGGGCTGGTGGTATATGAGGAACACATCCTCCAACTCTGCGAGGCGTTCGCGGGCCTGCCGCCAGGCCGCGCCGACGTGCTCCGCCGTGCGCTCAACAAGCAAAAGCGCACCATTATCGAGGAGATTCACGGGGAGTTCGTTGTGTCCGCACGAGCACGCGGCCATACCCCGGAAAAAACCGCCGAAGTGTGGGAACTCGTCACCGGCTTTGCGGGTTATGCTTTCTGCAAGGCGCACAGCACCGCGTATGGCGTCGAGGCGTATCAATCGGCTTGGCTCAAATGTTATTTTCCGGCTGAATTCATGGCGGCAGTTTTGGCCAATGGCAAAGGGTTTTACAATCCTTTGGTTTATGCGCTGGAATCCCATCGGCTCGGTTTGAAGCTCCTGCCCCCTTCTGTCAATGAACCCGGCCCGGCTTTTGTGCCGCATGGACGGGCCATCCGTGTCCCATTGACGCGCATGAAGGGACTCACATCGCATACCACCGACGCGATCCTTGATGCCCGCGAGCGCGCCCCATTTACGTCCATTGGTGATTTCTTCCAGCGAGTTGCGCCATCCAGCGAGGAATTGGAAGCCATGATTCGGTGCGCGGCGTTTGACGAATTCAAAGACACCAGAACCCGCCAGTTTTGGCAGGCGCAACATTTGTTGAAGACGTTTGGAGATTCAGCCGAATCGAGCCAAGGCTGGCTCATTTCACCGCCGGGGCTGGAACAGTTGCCCGGTATCCCGCTCAATGAGCCAACGCGCCGCCAATGCTTGGAATGGGAAACGGACTTGTTCGGCTTTGCTGTCAGCGGCCATCCGTTGGAACTGTTCGCCGATGTGGCATGGGACACGTATTGTCCGGTAAATCGCCTCGGTGAATTCGTCGGCCAGACCGTTACGACTTGCGGGCTTGTGGTCGAGCAACGCACGCACCACCAAATCACGGGTGAGCCAATGAAGTTTCTGAGTCTCGCCGACTGGACTGGCATCGTCGAAACGGAGTTGTTCGCTCAGACCTACAGAAGCTACGGCCTCGCAACAATCCGATACCCTGTGCTTGAAATTGAGGCCAAGGTGGAGTCGTTTGAAAATCGACACGGATTCTCGCTTCGAGTGCTGCGCGCTGGCCAACCACGCCTACTGAGGTCCACCACAGACGAGAAATCCCTAACGGTCAGCCGGTCGTGACCGCCACTCGCTTTGCTAGCGCCCACCATCCGCAGACCGAAGCCCAGTCAAAGGCCCCGCTTGTTAGACTTCTCGGCACTTGGATTGGAACACGCGCAAGGATATGCTCGGTTCCACGGAACAAGCATGGCAAACGCACTCGATATTGACCTGAAAAAACTCAAGGCCCGCGCTTATGACATCGCGGACTCGGCGGATGGGGTTCTCCGGCGTTATCACGCCACGAGCCCGAGGCTTAACGGCTTGGTTGCCCAACAACTGCGAACGCTTCACGACTGGATGCTTGTCCCACCAACGCTATGGCCGTTTAATATCCAGGATGTCCTGGGAGGATTGCCTTGCTGCCTTGGAAAAGGGGAAAAGCCTGAATTCCCGGCACCGTCTTCTGATCGACCTACTGCCTCAACCACCGGACGAAACCATCTGCGCTGCCGTGGCAGGCCACGAACTTCACGTTCAAAAAGGCACCTACGAAAACCTGGTCAAAACACAGGCCAAATATTCTCAGAACGAAATCGCCATCCACACCGATCCAGAACTGCTCTGCCAATGGGCTCGCATCAAAGCTGCCTTCAATGTCAAAGCCTACTGCGACCATAAGGGCGTGATTCGCCGGACCATGAGCACCGAGCGCAATCTGCGCCCGTCGTTTTCTGTAAACGTGCGTCGCCGTGAAGATGTTTTTCGGGCCGCGTTCGATGCCTTCTGCTTGCGCTGGAACCTCTATGGAATGCAAAACGATGAACCGCTCCTGCTCAAACTTGCGGTCAACATTACCCCGTACGGGACGATGATCCACATCCCCGCCTATTGGTCCTTCGACCCGAAGCGAGACATCCGCTGGGATGCCATTGCCAGCCTCCACGGTGCGCGCGTTCCCGGCCGCCAAGGCTCCGCCCTTGCCGAAGGGCTTGCCGAACGGATGGAAGCCGCCGAAAAACTTTCTCTACTCGACAAGCAAGCCCTCCTCCTCGGCTTGAAAGGTGAACGAAAGCACGAGTTCCTGTGCAATGGTCTTGGCTGGGACTCGCGCACGAGCCCAAAACGCATCAGCAGACTTCGGGTGGAATTCAAGAACAGACGGTCGGTGGAAAAGACGAAGTAGTTTTCTCCCTGCTTGGGACAAGGATTGGGGACATTCAGTTCCTTTGATCCGCAGTTAAGACAGGTGCATCATCACTCTATGTTAAACGCAACAGAGTCCCTGAAATCTGCCATTGCCGAATCCGTGCAAGTGTCCGAGGCGGGAACCCAGGAACAAGGGAAGCCTGGTTCTCCATCAAGCACGGTCTGCGATCTGGCCGAAGCCAACGCCTTTTGCGAATATCATGGTAAACCACACGTCCCGGTCTCGGTTGCTTTTGGCGCAGAGCGTTTGCATGTATGCAGATTGCAGGGTTCGTGGGATCTGGATCGGGCGGTCAAGGAGAATTCCGATGCCCTGTTCCGATCCATCCGCAAACTTCCTTTCGAGGACACCGTGGCGGAATGGGATGATCTCACCTTCCAATTGGGTCCCCGGTCCTTTCTCTACGCTGACAAGAACCGAATCGTGGGTTTCGCTTCCACGCCGAAGGAGGCAGAGCGTCTCGTGGCGCAAATAAGCAAGACGTGCCTCAAGTCCCCCGCTCCTACCGACGGGACTTTTTATCTGATCAAGCAAGGGCGATACGACATCGAGTGTGAAACGGTCACTTTGCCTCTCGCCACCATCCTCAACGCGGAGGCGTTTAGCCTCCACTACGGCAGCGACAGCACACAATGTCACCAGGATTTTGTCGCTAAACTCCGCCAGAGAACTCATGGCCTTGCGATTTTTGAAGGAAGACCCGGAACGGGCAAAACATTCTACCTTCGCCACCTTATGGGGGTGCTCCAGGAGTCGCATCGCTTTTACTTTATACCGACTTCGACTATGGGCGTTCTGTCAAAGCCCGAATTTATCGGGTTCTGGGCCGACCAGCGCAGAATCCATGACAACCGAAAATTTGTCGTGATCTTGGAGGATTCGGATGCGGCGCTGATGACTCGCGGCTCTGACAATCGCGAACAAGTCAGCGCCATCCTAAACCTTTCCGATGGAATGCTCGCCGATTTCCTCCGTCTGCAAATTATTTGCACGATCAACTGTTCCGCCGCCGACATTGATCCGGCCCTTCTACGTCCTGGACGCCTGCTTTGCCATCGTGTCTTCAACCGCCTCGACTATGCCCATGCAGTCCGCCTGGCCGATAGTCTCGGCAGAAAACTGCCAGCGGCCCGTGATTATTCCCTAGCCGAAGTGTTTGCCGGTCACGACGCAGACAGAATTGACCTCCCCCGTATCGGTTTTGCGGTTTGATGCTGTCGGTTCAAGACTCCTTATGAACTTCACCAGCCTCAATTTTGGAACGGCCAATCCATCGCGCGTGAGCATCTGCGCCGCTGGTACGGTGAAAGTCTGATTATGCGATTACAGGTGTTCAGTGATCTACATCTCGAATTTGGCCGTTTTGAGCCGACAATCACAAATGCTGATGTCGTGGTGCTGGCGGGAGATATTCACAAAGGGACGGAGGGGGTGAAATGGGCCAAACAATACTGCCGTGATTGTCCGGTAATTTATGTGATGGGGAACCATGAGTTCTATAACCATTCCATCCCTGATTTGTTCCAGGCTCTCAGGCGCGAAGCAAAGGGCAGCAATGTTCATGTGCTGGAGAACAACGCCTTCATAATTAACGATTTCGTTTTCCTGGGGTCTTCGCTCTGGACGAATTTTCACCTATGCCCGGACGCCCGCGAGGCAATGTCTGTGGCTGACCGGGAAATGTCTGATTTTTGGTTGATTAAAAAGAAGGAAGGCAACGGGTTGTTTTGCGCCAAGGACTCGGCACAAATTCACGCGGCCTCAGTCAAGTGGTTGGCACGGCGGATGTCCCGCCACGATCCATTGCGGACAATTGTGGTGACCCATCATGCGCCGAGTTCCCGCTCAATCCCACCGCACAACGTCGGCGAGGCGTTGAGCACCGCATTTGCTTCGGATTTGGATTTAATGATTCAAGCCAGCGGTATTCCACTGTGGATTCATGGCCATACGCATTACAACGTGGACTATAAAATCGGGGCGACGCGAATTTACAGCAATCAGCGCGGTTATCCCAACGAGATTGCGCGGGGCTTTGAACCCGAAAAAATGCTCGAAATTTAGCCAGGGTTCGACAGTCTGGCCGTGAAGGAGGCTTGGGACAACGATTGGGGACATTCAGTTCCTTTGATTTGCGGTTTCGACAGGCGCATACTCTGGTCCATGAATATGACCAGCATAGACTTTGAGACGGCTAATCCGTCCCGCGTGAGCATCTGCGCCGCAGGGTTGGCGGTTTTTGAGGATGGCCGACTGACCGAGACCCCCTACTGGCTGGTGCGACCACCCAAAGGTCACGGCTGGTTTCACGAAATCTTCATTGAATGCCACGGCCTGACACATCTTGATGTTTTGGACGCCCCGGATTTTTCCGCCATTTCGCCGGAAATTTTGACCCGGCTGACCCGCGCCGATGTGGTGATTGCCCATAATGCTGCCTTCGACATCGAACATCTGCGTGCGACCTTGGACCATTTCGGCATGGCCAAACCGGAGTTTGATTATATTTGCACCTGTCAACTCGCCCGCCGTGTCTGGCCAGAACTGGAAAACCATCAACTTTCCACATTGACGGCGCACATCGGCCACGTTTTCAACCACCACCATGCCCAAGCCGACGCCGAAGCCGCCGGACGCGTGCTGCTGGCGATGATGGAGCATGTGAACGTAAATACGCCGTCCGAGTTATTGCGACGGACGGGTATGGAGCCGAGACGCTTTTCTCGGTAAAATGAGATTGAGCTGTTCGTGGTTCCAGCCGAAGATTCGCCATGAAAAATTACATGTGCCGCAAATGCAAAACGCACGTTGAGAACGCTTCTCGGCCAAACCCATTCAATTGTCCCGGAGGGGGAACCCACGAATGGACAGACCTTGGAGATGTCGGCACTACAAACTACCAGTGCAAGAAGTGTGGAGTTCATCTCACCTCAAAATCAACTCCCAATTCATTCAATTGTCCCTCTGGCGGAACGCATGGTCAAGTCCTGAAATAAATTTGGTACTTTGAACATTGTTGTTGATTGTTGTTGTTGATTGTCCTCCTCCCCCAGTGCGCAGTGGAGGTG
>DASRLE010000085.1:0-2959 GCA_035648615.1 Saccharimonadales bacterium (SeqCode)
CTGTGGCTCTCCACCCATGTGGTGGTAGTCACGACCGGTTACGCGTCGATGTTTGTGGCTGGGTTGCTGGCGACCATTTATATCGTGCGCGGATTCTTTACCCGCACTTTGACCAGCGAAACGGCGAAGGCATTGGGGCGAATGGTCTATGGGATTGTTTGCTTTGCCACGCTCTTCAGTTTTGTCGGTACCATCCTGGGCGGAATTTGGGCGGACCAATCGTGGGGCCGGTTTTGGGGATGGGACCCCAAAGAAAATGGCGCGCTGCTCATCGTGCTCTGGAACGCCATCACTCTGCACGCGCGTTGGGGCGGGATGATTAAAGAACGCGGCTTGATGGCCATGGCCATTTTCGGAAATATCATCACCAGCTTCTCCTGGTTTGGCGTCAACATGCTTGGCATTGGTCTCCACTCTTACGGATTCATGGACCAGGAGTTCCCGTGGCTGGTCGGTTTCGATCTCAGCCAGCTTGTCCTCCTTGGCATCGCGCTCTGCCCGCCGAGGTATTGGGCGAGCTTCAAAGCGCCGCCACCCAGCGCCCCTGCTCCCCGCCTCGATGCTCCGTCCGCTCTCGCGACTTAGCATGAAAGTCAATCCTCTTGCCGGCGCACTCGCCGCCGTGTTTTTGCTCGCTGGGCCGAGCCAGGCCGAGGAGACGGAAAAGGCCCGGTTGCCCTACCGGCAACTTTATGAAATTCAAAAGCTCGAGCTCGAACTCCGCCAGTCCCATACCAATCTCGAGGCGGTCTTGAGCATGCAATCCACGCGGACCAATGTGAAGAGTGGCGACTTGAATGTCTATATCGACGCGCGGGACGGAAAAATCCTTGTCAAAATTGGCCCGGCGGGAGATTTCGCCATTCCAATGAGCGACAATTTGCTGGCGCAGAATCCCTGGCTGCTGGTCAACCAGCCTCGCGGCACCATGAGACTGGATTGGCAGGCTGGCTTTACCGGTATGATCCTGACGACGAATTCCATTCATTACGCCGAACTGATGCATCCGGTGCGCGAATGCGATGAACTCAAGGAACAAGTGCGACGCATTTTTCCCGGCTTGGCCAAGGAAGTGATGGCGAGCGGGTTGAAGCTGGTCTTTCCCGCCCAGCCGGCCAAGGCGCTGGTCGTGATCCATTCCCGGGCCGGCGATCGAAAACTGACCGCCAACGAAAAAAACGAAATCATTCTCCCCCTGGCTTCGGACCTCATGGAAGAAGACCCGATTGTTTCCTTGTCAGGAATACCGGACAAAATGGAAATCGCTTCGCATAAGACACAAGACTGAGAGCGTGCTTATTTTTTTGACCGCGCGGCATTGTTACCTTAGCGTTGCCAAGCTCCGCCATACCGGTCTGAGAGAGCAGTATGCTTAATTTCATCATAAAAAAAGTTGTCGGCTCGCAAAATGAGCGGCAGGTCAAGAAGATGCGGCCCCTGGTTGCCAAGATCAACCAAGCCCAGGCTTCCCTCCAGTCGCTCTCCGACGAGGAACTGCGCCAAAAAAGCGCGGCCCTCAAAGCGGAACTGTCCCAAATCCAAGACAACGAAGAATTGGCCCGCCGTTTGGAGGCGGTTTTGCCCGAAGCCTACGCCATCGTCAAAGATGCCGCCCGCCGTTTGTGCGGCCAGGAAATCATGATACGCGGCCATCCTTTGAAATGGGAGATGGTCCCTTTTGACGTTCAACTGATCGGCGGCACTTCCCTCCATCGCGGGAAAATCGCCGAAATGGCGACCGGCGAAGGCAAGACCCTCGTCGCCACCCTGCCCGTCTATCTCAACGCCCTGACCGGCCGCGGCGTGCATGTCGTCACGGTCAACGATTACCTGGCGGCCCGCGACGGCGAATGGATGGGGGCGGTCTATAAATTTCTAGGTTTGACAGTGGGCTGCATCCTGCATGACCAATCGCCCGAGGATCGGCGCGCGCAATACAGTTGCGACATCACCTACGGCACGAACGCCGAGTTTGGCTTCGACTACCTGCGCGACAACGGCATGGCCGTGCGCAAGGAACACCAGGTGCAGCGCGGGCATTATTTCGCGATTGTCGATGAAGTCGATTCCATCTTGATCGACGAAGCGCGCACGCCCCTCATCATCAGCGGCCCGGCCATCATCACGGTCGATAATAAATACGACCAGTTGAAGCCCGCCATCGAATCGCTGGTCCATGCCCAGGAAAAATTGTGCGCCCGCTTCATCAGCGAGACCGAAGCGCTCCTTAAAAAATTGCATCCAACTGATGGTTCCAATCCTACCAACCCCTCGGCGATCGAAAGGGAAGCAGGGCTGCTCATGTACCGGGTCAAGATGGGTCTCCCCCGTTCTCCTGGATTGGCCGCGCTGCTGGAAGCGCCGGAAAACATCCGCATGATGAACAAGGCGGAATTGGAACTGCACGCCGACCAATCCAAGAAAGCCCTTTACGCCGAGAAAGAGGAACTTTTCTACGCGATGGACGAAAAGACCCATGAAGCCGACTTGACCGAAAAAGGCCGCGGCTTCATGCGCCCCGAAGACCCGGACGCCTTCGTCCTGCCGGACCTCACCGTTAAATTTCACGAAATCGATACCGGCGCGGAAACCGATGTCCGCAAGCGCCTCGAAACCAAGGCGCAGGTGCAGGTCGAATTCGAGGCCAAGGCGGTGCAGATTCACACCATTTCCCAGTTGCTCAAAGCCTACAGCATTTATCAACTGGATGTGCATTACGTCATCGAGAATGGCAAAGTCGTCATCGTCGATGAACATACCGGGCGCCCCATGTATGGCCGGCGCTGGAGCGACGGTTTGCACCAGGCGGTCGAGGCCAAGGAAGGCGTCGAGATTGAGCGCGAAACCCAGACGCTGGCCACCATCACGATTCAAAATTATTTTCGTCTTTACAAGAAACTGGCCGGCATGACCGGCACCGCCGAGACGGAGGCGCAGGAATTCGACGACATTTATAAAC
>DASRLE010000086.1:0-6119 GCA_035648615.1 Saccharimonadales bacterium (SeqCode)
CCACATAAGTTATGGGGCGACCTCAATGATCGCGCGGCGGTAGGCGGACAAAGGTGGGTTGCCGTCGTCCGTCACCTGAAGAACGACATGGAGTTTTCCTCTTTTGGCAGTTTGCGGCAAATGAACCTGGGTTTTTAATCCTTCGTCCGCCGTCAGTGACGCCCCCGGGATGTTTCCGGCTTCAGGATAAATCCACCACGTCATACGGACCGAATTTCCGTCGGGATCGCTGGTGCCCTCGCCCGTCAGCGAAACCGTCGCCCCACTCGTGGCGGAAATGGTAATAATGTTTTTGGTGCGGTCGCCGTTAAGGACGGGGATCGGATTGTGGTTTGCGTTCGTGAAATCAGCCGCCACACACCAGTTCATGCGAGCGGCGAAATCATTTTGGTATTGTTCGCGCCAGCGCCAGATAGTAGCCTGGTCGGACGTTTCCGTCTCGCCCGTGTCCGCCGTGACCGTGTCCCGGCTGTCAGCGTTGTTCGACCAAATAGGGCGGGTTTCTCCGGACGGCTGATAAAACACATAACGTCCGCCCCAACCGCCGTAAGCCGGACTGATTTCCCAGCCAAGACCATGGTTGATCAAGCCGAGGAACGATGGGGTGTCGCCCTCCATGATGTAGGCAAGCCTCGGATATAACGCGCCGAGAGGACCATGATTTTTAATGATGTGTTCCTCAAGCCACGGATTGTCCACCAGATTGAATTTGTGCAGCGGACCGTTTTTGTAGCGCCGCTCTCCGGAAATTCCCGTCCACGTCGCGCGCCAATATTCCTTTCCATCCTGGGTGCTGGGCGAAACGACGTAAAAAAGACCGGAAAACTCCTTTCGCAACCACGCGCCCGCGTCGTCCTGATCTGAAATGGAATAGACGCGCAATTTTGAGACAAACTTTTTCAATTCGTCCGCGTTGCGCGCGGCCCGCACGTCGGTCAACGCCTGCGCCAATGTGTTGGCTCCGCCCCAAATGGTGATCCAAAGCGGACGCGCATCCGGCTTGTCCGCCGCGTCAATAATCAATTGCGAACCGCCCGAACTTTTTCTCGGCCCGACAAACCCCATTCCGTAGCCCGGCTGACCCGAAGTGGTGACGGCGAGCAATTGTTCCGCAGCGGGAAAACCCGGCGCGTGTTTCAAGAGGTTGGTTCGCACCTCGGCATAGGCGGCGAGGTCGCGCCGAATCAAATCCTCGCGTGTTTTGGTTTTGAGCCAGGTCGAAGTCACCGCCGCAAGGCCTTCGACATCGAACTCGTTCGCGTAAACCAAAAAGCGCACGAGCGATTCCTCGTCATCCGGCTCATTGGAAATATCAGTCAGAACAAACACCCGGCATTTATCCTGCGCCCGCGCCGCGCCAGCCAGCGTAAAAATCAGGACGAGGATCGAAGCCAATTTGGGCATAAAAGAAAAATCATCTCTTGGGAAACCGGGATTGCTCTGGAAAAGCGTTTCGGCGCCGCACGGGCCTCCGAAAGCACAACTGTTGGCTGTCTCTCATCAGAAGTCACACTCTCTCTCCGGGCCGAAGACGGTTATCAGTCGCATTGGCAACCCGTGAACTGGACCGAAATTGCGCGGGGGTCATCCCGGTCTTTTTTTTGAAGATGACGTTTAGGTACTCGGAATATTCCAGGCCAATTTTCTCCGCCACCAGCGAAAGGGGAAAATCCGTCTCCATGAGCAATTGTTTCGCGCGGTTCAGGCGGACCCGTAGAATTTCCTCCTTGGGCGAGCGGTTCAACACCTTGGCAAAGCGCCGCTCCAACACGCTGCGCGAGAGCGGCACGACGCGCAAGATATCGCCCACCCCGACGCCTTCGCAGGCCCGTTCACGGATAAACCGCACCGCTGCGGCAATATGCCGGTCGCCAATGGCCAAAACATCGGTCGAATGTCGCGTGACGATGCCCAGCGGTCCGACCACGATGGGCTGCGTTGGCGCCGGACTGCCTGACATAAGCTGGTCGAGCAAAGCGGCCGCATCGTAGCCAATTCGTTCGGTATTGGCGACAACGCTCGAGAGCGGAGGGTCGGCCAATTCGCACAACACTTCATCGTTATCGACCCCAATGACAGCGACGTCGTCCGGGACCGCCAAGCCGATGGAACGGCAGGCATTGAGCACCTGCTGGCCGCGAATATCGTTGCAGGTCATCAGCCCGATTGGCTTGGGAAGGTCTTTAATCCACTGCGCCACCCGGTCGCCATCGGTCAGCCCGACTTCCTCGTATTTCAACGTGCTGGCGTGGTGCCTGGATTGATGAGGATCGACATAGACGTGGCAGCGCAATCCGGCTTGGGCGACCTTTTGCGCAAATTGATCCCGGCGAATGTCGGAATAATCGGCTCCGTTAAATCCGCAATAGGCGAAATGTTGGAATCCCCGTTCGCGCAAGTGTTCCCACGCCAAAGCGGTGGCGGCCGCATCGTCGGTGCGGACGGATGGAAGGTTGAGGTTAGGGAGCAAATATCTCAAATCGACCGTCGGCACGCCCACTCGGTGAATGGCCGCCGCCATCTGGGGATTCTCGACTCGCGCCAGGATGCCATCTCCCTCCCAATTCTCCAGCCAAGGCGGAGCGGAATCGCCCAATCCTCGTTCCTGAAAGAAAATCGACCAAGGCCCGTGCTGCCGGACATATTTGGCCACGCCCAGCAATGTGCCCCGGCCATAAGCGCGCGAGGATTCGATCAAAAGAGCGACGCGGACGCGATTGGGGGCCAAAGGTCCTTTCTTTTGAAAGCTGCGCAACATGATTTAGGCAGAAAGCATCAGGGGAGTGACGCAAAAACTCAATCCTTTTCCGCAAATATTCAATCGGGTGTCACGGAAAAATAAGGAGCGTGGCGGGCCGAATTTGGCTGCTTTCCCATTGGTGGCAAAGGCAAAAAATAGGGGTCGAGCAGAGCGGAGGCGCAAATGCTTAGGCCAATGACTTCCGGTGGCTCCGCCCTTTCAGGCATCGTGGCAAAAGGTCATCAGGCCATCCACTTCGGTTCCTCCGCCTTTGCCGTTATCTTTTTTGCCTCTCATTCCGATGGGTGGGATTTTACAATTGTCGAGGATCGGCGCATGAGGTTCCGGCCTTGATCTGGTCCAGCCGGTCGGTAAGCTGAAAAAACTATTTTCAATAAATCTGAAATGCTGCAAAAGCCCTGCTCTTCCAGCCTCATTCGACAGGAACATCTGCGCCAAGTCGTGGCCGATGCCGCCCTTTGGCTTGGATTGGTGCTGTTGATGCAACTGTTCCGTGGCTTCCTGCTCGTGTGGTTTGCCGATAATTTGGCGCCGGGGACCAGGGCCGTCCAGATCGTTCGCTGTTTTGGGACGGGATTTCGATTTGACTGTTCGGTGGTGTCCCGGGTCGTTTTGCCCTTGGCCTTGATGAGTGTGGCGGGCTTTTGGAAGCCGTTCAATGTATGGCACGCGCGATTGCGCAAGTGGATCACCTGGCTGGCATCGCTTCTCTGCGTAACGGTGTTTGTCATCGATGTCCCTTACTTCCAGGAATTCCATAACCAGTTCGACCATTGGGTATTCGATATGGCCTTCGACGACCGGCACGCCATTGCGGTGACCATTTGGAAAACTTATCCCGTAATTTGTGTCGTCATCGGAATTTTGGCGATCTGGCTGGTGGTGGGAGTTTGGGGATTGACTTGGTGGACCAAATTTGCGGCCGCAAAATTTCGCATCCCCGATGGGTTGAGCCGCAGTTGGCCGCGCGCGGTCATGCCACTGGCCCTTGCGGCTGCGCTGGTCATTGGTCTGAGGGGATCGGCGGGGCGCAGGCCCATTCAACTCAAGGACGCGGGCATTTGCGGCGATGTGTTTCTGGACAAGATCGTCATGAATCCATTTTTCGCGTTTCGCTCCGCCCTGCTGGATTATCAAATGGTAAACGAAGGGCCGGCGTTGGAAATGATCTGGCCGCATGGCCACATTCGCGAGGCCGCGCGCGCGTTGAATCCATCCATGGCGCCGAGCACCCTTCTTGACGACTATCTTCAGCGGACGGCCTTGGGAATTCCGCTGGCCAAACCGCAACATATTTTTCTGGTCGTCATGGAGAGTTACGATGCCTGGGCGATGGAGCCGGAATTTGCGGCGTTGCATTTGACCGATGCGATGCAGGAATTGGGCCGCGCGGGCCTATTGGTGAAGGCCTTCGTGTCGGCAGGACCGGGGACCATGCCCAGCCTTTCCACGCTCATCACCGGATTGCCGGAGGTGGGGTTGCACGTCAATTATCAGCCGTCGGTTCGAGCCGGTCTTTCGACGGCTATTGCGCCGATTTTCAAACGCCTTGGCTATCGCACCCGTTTCTTTTATGGCGGCTATCCCACCTGGCAGCGCCTCGGCGATTTTTGCCGCGAACAGGGTTTTGACGAAGTCCACGGCGGAGCGGAGATGAGCGACCATCCGACCGGCAATGAATGGGGGGTGGAAGACAGGATGCTTTTTGATTACATCCTCAAAATGACCGGCGACGAGCCTACCTTTGACATCATCATGACCACATCGGACCACCCACCCTTCAGCGTGGACGTCGCGGCGGCGGGCTTCGCGCTAAAAGTCCTGCCCGCCGAGCTGGCGCAAAAGTTCAAGGCGTCCGCTGAAGATGTCCGCATCCTGGGCCACTTGTGGTACTCAGACCATTGCCTCGGGGAATTCGTACGCCAGGCACAAAGCAGACTGGCGCGTTCGCTCTTCGCCATCACGGGAGATCATTATTCGCGACGGTGTTTGAATCCGCATCCCACCATTTTTGAACGCCGGGCCGTGCCGCTGGTTCTGCTCGGACCGGGCATCCTTCCGTTTTCGCAGCCCCCGCAGCCCATGGCGGGTTCGCACCTGGACATTCTGCCCACCTTGATCGAACTGGCCGCTCCCGCCGGCTTTGTTTACCATGCCTTTGGGCGAAATCTGCTGGATTATTCCCAGCCCCAAATCGGATTTGGCGCCAACGCCGTGGTCACCCCGGAATTCATTCTCGAAGTCACGCCCGCCGCAGGGCCCGAATCGCTTTCCGGCCAGCCAATGACCCTCGCCGGCCTCCCCGACCCGTTGCGGGAGCGCTTCCGTCAACTGCACGCCTTGGCGTGGTGGCGAGTAAGGTGCGGAAACGAGCTGGAAGAGAAGGCAGAATGAAGAATGAAGAAGGAAGAAGGCAGCAAAGGCAGAAGTAAAAAGGAAGAAGGAAGAAGTTACAGACCCGCTTCCGATCTCTTGTTTCTTACTTCTTCATTCTTCCTTCTGCCTTTTCTTCATTCTTCCTTCTCTTCCATGAATTGGCCCTTTTTTCTCGCGGAGCATCCCCCCAGCATGGCCGGTCCAGGCGGCTTGGATTTCGGCCAGGATGGCCAGGGCGATTTGCTCGGGGCCTTCGGCGCCAATGTCCAGCCCGACGGGATTGTGCAAACGATGGGCCGGCAGAGGCGCGGCGGAAATACTTTCTTCTTGACGCAACTCCCGCGTCATTTTCTCGGCGCGTTTGCGCGGACCCATCAGGCCCAGGTAGCGCAGGTTGAGGGGAAGCAGCTTTTTAAGCCATGCCCGGTCGATCAGGTAATTGTGCGACATGATCACGGCGGAAGTTCTTTCGTCCAACGCGCAGGGCAATTCCTGGCCGGGATGCGCGGCGATGACGGCGTCGGCCTGGGGAAATCGCCCAGGTTGAGCATAGGCGGGGCGTCCGTCGATCACTGTGACATGAAAACCAAGTTCCTTGGCCAAGCGCACCATGGGCACGGCGTCGTAGCCCGCGCCGAATAGGACTAGGGCGGCGGGAGCTTGAATCATTTCGACGAATGCTTCCAGCGCGCCGCTTTCCGTCTCGACTCGAACGTTGGCGGAATGACCATTCTGGGCAACCCTTTGGGCGGCGTCGAGAAGTTGCTCTTTGATAATTGAATCGGCCACGGGGCCGGTCATTTGGCCGTGGGTATCCAGAAACAATCGGTCGCCCACCTGCGCCGGTATCGAACCTTCCACTTTAAAAATGGTGGCGGCCACGCCGGTCTGGCGTCGTTGGTGAAGGTTTCGCAGGAAGGCCAGCAGCGGAGAGGTGGAGGTGAGCGGTTCGAGCAGAATGTTCACCACCCCGGTGCAGCCA
>DASRLE010000087.1:0-16721 GCA_035648615.1 Saccharimonadales bacterium (SeqCode)
ATTCGGATCGACGTTTTCAACTCCGCCCCTCTTTTCCTCAAGTTCCTTTGCCCATGCCTTGCACTCCGAAACTGGAATGAACACAAAGGGCGTAGCCTTGGCTTTTCGCACATTTCCAAAAAAGGTTCTTTCGTCATGCACAACGTGGAAACACAACGCTGTCAGGCGACCTTCCTTCATGCGTTTATGAACCGCCGATCGACTGACGGAGGGAACGAACATGCAAACACCGCCCGGAGAGACAAACTGGTCATCAAAAACGTAATCCATCTCAACGCACCACTCACCGGATTCTTTGTATGTTCCTTGCCGCCGGTAAATGCGCGTGCCTTTGTCTGGCTTGCCGACCAATTTTTTTCTCTCGGGCGTTGTCATCTGCAAATATGGGAACTCGGTGTCCATTACTTCCACTACTGTGCATTGAAGTGTTAGAATTGTCAAGTGGTAAAAATTGCTACTTGAAGCGAGCCGATTCCTCGTTGCGTTATCGCCGTGACAGAGAGAGCGCAAAGCCGTAAGTGAAATTGAAAATACTTTTAAACCTGTCCGGGTTAGCTTGATGTTTCTTTGGTATACTTGGGTTTCCGCGATGCTGCTGTTGGCGGTTCGATCCCTTTCGCTTCCAATCGAGCTTCGGCACGAACAAGATTCAATTCAAGTTCGTGAGCCTTGCGCACTGCGGTGGTCAGATCCGCCTGCAAAGTTGCCACCTGGGCGACATGAGCACCGCGACTTTCCGCTAGGTTTTGTAGCGCCGTTGCCGCCTGAGTCGTTGCCTCGGCCTGAGCGGTCCTCGCTTCTTTCATTTCTTCCTCGACTAGAATTTTGAATTGGCTCAATTCCGTCTCAGCACGGGACTTTGCCTGCTCAAGTTCGGCCGCACGGTTTTGCGCCGCCATGGCCGTTCCCTCGAGGCGTTCGTTCTCCGCCGCTAGGGCCTTGATGTTTTCCCGCAGTTCCGCGAGGGCCGTACTTTGTTGTTGCCGACCCTCCTCAACGGCTAACGCCCAGACATCACGGAATGTTTTTAACCCGTCGGGCGAGTCGGTCACCGGTTATGCGGCGGCCTCGATCTCCGCCTTTAGACGCACCAGTGTTGACATTGATCCCCGATTGTTAAGCGCAGCATGAAGGGCGGCCAGAGTCGGTTTTTTGCCTTGGCCGACCAAATCGCCAATCACCTTTACGACCTCTTCTTTAATAAGAATTTGTTTCATAGTAATGTCATACTATGATAGTACTATAAATCAATTTTTAAATCCGGAATTTCTCTGTGTGGGAAGTTTTGAACTTCACGCTCGCGACGCGGTAAACTATTTTTACTCTTTAGGCATAAACCGCGAATCGTCCTTTTGTGCAGGCGACGGTGCTCGGGGCGGCCTTGAGGTATCCGAAGCGGAGTTTTTAGCGTTCAAAACCACCGATTGTAATGTAGAGTAGAAGCTTTTCGGCGAGGCGATAAAAGCGAGGCGGTGGGTCGCTCCGCCAATGGTTGTAACCAAAACACTCCCGTACCCGCACAAACGCCCCAGCAACGGTTCGGAAATGTAGATGGATTCGACATTTTCCAAGGGCAGCTCGCCAGAACGCCTCGATAAGAATCCAGTGCGGAAAACCAAGCGCCGATCGGTCAACGTGACCTCCGATTTTAAATAGGTGAACCATGTTCCCATAAGCAGGCCAAGATCAATCACGAAGAACGGAGCCAAAGCTCACAGCCAAATCAGGTTAAGCCTCGGAATGCCAGCAGGCCCGCTGGATGGCATTCCCATTTGCCTCAAGGAGTTCACCAACCCGTGTACCAGGACTATGAATGGCAACGATACCAGAATCGGGAGCAATGCAACGAGCAGAGCAGGAATGAAGACTCCCCAGTGTAATCGCACCTTTACCAGCGTCGTTTCTTGCTGCAATTCCATCATGTTCAACGGTGCCTAATTTAGTTGCTCGCATTTTGGAAGCAAGCAAATAACGCCCGCAAGCTGCGGGCATAAATAAAACTATCCATTCCCGCCAGAGCGAATGCATTCGCAAAAGCTTGGTGGCCTTACGCAGGAAAGCGGGATTGACGCAGCGACAATTGGCCCAAAAACTCGACCGCGAACGCAGTTTGGTTGGGCGTTTGGAACTGGGTGAACGGCGCCTGGATATGGTCGAATTCTTTTGGTTCTGCCGCGCATGTAACGCCGATCCCGTGAAGGAAGCCAGCCGGATAATGCGGCGACTTGAAACGAATTAAAACCGTTTTCGTCAACACTTATCCCGGTTGATGCCAAGACTTAATTGGCTTTGATCCGAACTTAAGTGGCTGGTTTTGGCCCTTCGCTGACAAAAGAGGGCGCAGTCTGGAAACCAGCCTCACGACTAGGATGACTTTGACGCGGAAACCGAGTCCGCGACGTTGACGCATCGTCTTGAAAAAGGGAATTAAACCGCTCCTTTTCGATCAAGAAAGAACGGGACATTGCTGGAAACTGAAGCTGGAACTGGCGTCTTTATGACCACTCATTACAATACCATTAACCCATTCACCAGCGCAAAACATCCGCGGCCGCAAACACACAATAAAGCAAATGTACGGTTTGACCCCTCCTTCCTGAAAATGAATATCTGAATTCTCTAAAGAGTTCGCAAACCCAAGTGACAAACCTTGAAGGAAAAGCTCGAAAAAAATCCAACAATCAACAGCCTGCGCGAATTTAAGGACCTGTTGACATTTTATGTTTCTCTAATTCGGGGCTTCTATGCTCCATATGCCGTTCGTGTCGAATCCAAATTGGCGCCACTGTCCATTGAGGACGATGCCATGTGTTCCATTCTGCCTATCAACTGTATGCCAAGCTTGATTATACCAAATTTCCCGCTTGAAAAAGTCACCGTTGGTATTATAGTAAATTCGGTCCGTGAACGATCCCCGACCGGTATCATCTAGCCACCATGTTACACTTTTTCCAGCACCGCGAAAATATACGCTGTATTTAGGCGGGTGATTGCTGCTCAAAATAATATCGAACGCATCTTTTCCACGAAAGAAATAGTTCTCTATAATTGGTTTTCCATTTTCATTAAACCGAGTCCAAACAGGCTGATCCGTTTTAGCCTCAAATAATCCAATGCCAGACACGCCATTTGTCCGCAGCAATTCAAATTTAAATTGCTTGACAACGCCCCGAAGCGCAGTGTGCTGATACACATTCCACGACACCCAACTTAAATTTCCCAACAACAGCAGAATAAGAATTATTGCCCAAATTGGAGTCCCTTTAACTGTTTTCATAGTGCAGTGCTCGCAAAACCAATTATCGCGTCAATTCAAACATTCGGACTAACCAGCAGTGGGGGGTATTGGAGCGTTATCCGGATCGTCTCCAAACTTATATTTTGGTGGTTCATTGGTCCATATATGATACATACCTGGGGCGCATTCTATGGCGCCGGCACCTTCTCCCTCACCAGCAGGAGCAATATATTGGATTGCATTCCAAATCGCCTCCACAACCGGCCATGATATTGGATTATACCAATGCCATAGTCCAAATGGGTCTATACCATCAAGCGGATCGTCGCCAACAAAATCAAACAGGTTGGGATATTCCAACAATTCGGCCGGCCAGTTGGGCGCATAGCTGTCTTGTGAGATTTTTAAGAGGTTAAAAAACGTCGACACTGAGATAGCGTTGCCCGGGTAGGGCGTATGCGAGTTGCGAAGGTAAGCGTCGACATTGACACTTCCGCTTAGAATGGCCATTCCGAGCAAAAACTGCATTTCTGGGTCGTTGATTCCGAGACGGAGCTTCCGCGCGAACAACGGCTGGCTCACTAGATGCAGCACCTCAAATCCCGGTTCTTCCAATGGATCCCTATTTGGCCAAATCATGGCATGTTCGTTGGCGCTTCTATCGTCCACATGCCATTCGTGTCAAACGCAAGCTGATGCCACTGCTCATTAATGATGATGCCATTCTTATTGTTGCGTCTATCAACGGTATGCCAAGCTTGGTTATACCACACCTCATTGCTGAGGAACCTACCATTCGTATCATAAAAAATGCGTTCAGTGAATGTATCACCACCGCCTGCATTGAGCCACCAGGTGACACTATTGCTAAGGCCGCGAAAATAAACGTTGAATACGGGAGGACGATTGCTCTTTAACGTTACGTCAAACACGTCTTTACCACGGAAAAAATAATTTTCTATGAATGGTTCCCCATTCTCATTAAACCGCGTCCAAATAGGTTGACCCGTTTTAGCCGTGAACAATCCGATGCCCGACATGTCGTTTGTATGTACCTCTTCAAATTTGAATTGCTTGATGGCGACACGAAGTGTAGTGTGCCCATACAAATTCCAAAATATCCAACTGAGATGCGCCAATAGAAGCAAAATAAGGATGATTGCCCACATTGGAGTTCTTCCAACAGTTTTCATCGTGCATCCTTAACAAATCCAGATGTTGCCCTATTAAAGACTATCTCACACATACGCATTTTGGCCACTTTTCAAGGGTTTTTGGCATTTATAAGGTGGCGTGTGCCAATTCAAGCACTTTCCTATCCAGGATGAATAGGCACGGGAGAATTGGGATCATACGGATCAAAGTGCTTTTTCGGAGGTTGATTGGTGATTATGGTGTAGATATCTGGCCCGCACCCTGCGGCGGCAGGAAACTCTGATCCCGGGACAATGTACTGGATTGCGCTCCAAATTGCTTCCGCGGGGGTGTCCCAAATCCCCCACGACCATGGGTTATACCAACTCAACCCACCCGGGTCGATGCCATTGATCGGATCGCTCCCAAGATATTTATACAGGTTGGGATATTCCAGCAATTCGGCGGGCCAGTTGGGTGCATAGGAGCCTCGCCCATTTCGCAGAAGATTGAAAAAGCCGAGGGCTGATATTGCATTTCCCCTGAACGCCACATGGGAATTACGAAGGTAGCTGCTCACATTAACGCTTCCGCTTTGCATCGCCATTGCCAGCAAGTACTGCATTTCCGACTCGTTGATCGCAAAACGAAGATTCCGTATGAATAAGGGTTGACTCACAAGATGAAGACTCTCAAATCCTGGTTCTCCCAACGGGTCCCTATTTGGCGATCTTTGCAAATTCGGATCGTAGTACCGGTATAAATAATAAATCAATCCCGAATTTGGATGCCATTCTTTGCCAGAAAAGCGGTAAGAATTAGCATCCGCTAAAAGGCCGGATTTGGAAAGCGTATTTCCAAATGCGTTATAAAAATACTTAGCCACTACAGTTTGAGACGAATTTATCAACATCGTAACATTCCCATTTCCGTCCGCATGATAGAAGCTATTGCCGCCCGTCAATCCATCAGCGTAGGCCTGTGCTGTCCGGGCGAGAAGACCGCCAATGCCCCCTGCGCCTTCCAGACTTCCGCTCAAATCTTTGCCTCGCGTGTAGATGACGGTCGGCAAATTATGGGCATCGCGCTCCTGGATGACCAAGTTGCCGTCATAGACATAGTACACGATGTTCGTCTGCACCCAGGCACTTTGCCAAGCAAATTCCTTCCGAATCCGCCGCCGCATCTTGCCGTCATATTGAAACTGCGACATCCACTGGTTGGAAACCGAAACCTGGGTCAACTGATTCTCATCGTCGTAAACAAAGTTTCTCAAGCCATCATTAGTTAAGTTTCCATTGCCGTCATACTGATAGGTGATGTTGGTGGCAAGGCTGACGTTTACCGTGCTTGTTGCCTCTCGCCCATATCCGTCATGGGCAATTGCCGTATAAGTCGCGCTCAGGGGCATATTGGTAGCGGCAAATGTCGCGTCGTTATAACTTGACGCATTGGTCCCGTTCACCGTCACGCTCGTGTTGGAGGATGTCGTCGTGCCCATCACCGTCAGCGTGCCTCCATTCGTATTGGCAGTCAGTTCATTTAGCGTGTTGACCTGAAAATTCTCGATTAGCGCGTTCTTAGTGCGATAATTCAGATTCCCGGCCGGATCAAAAACATAGGCTAACTGCTCGTTCAGTCGAGCGCCGCCGGCGTTCTCGTAAGCCTGGTCCCCGGTCACCTGGCCAGTCTTGTCGTAGGTGTAATTCGCATAATTTTCGGCGTTCCGAATCACCTGCGTTCGCTGGCTTCCTTTATTGTAAGTATAAACACTGGAATCCAGATTGCTTCCCCCACTGTTATAAAGGCAAGTCGTGGTCATGCGGGCATTGTCATCCCAAAAGTTGCTGATCCAACTCCCATTGGGAAAAACCAGCTTGTCGATCAGCGACGAAGAAGTTGACGTGCCATCCAAGCCCGGATCATAAGTGTATCCAAACGTTCCGGCGGGTGAGGCGAGGGTTTGGAGCCGATTTTCGGCGTCATACCCATAATTCTGCATCCAGGAAGACCCATTTGGCTGGTAAAGGTTGAGCCTTGCGCGCAAGCGATTGCTGTAGGTATATGTAACGGTGTCACTTGCCCAAGGGCCCGTCTCAGATGCCATCTGTCCGGCGGGCGTATAGGTAAAGGCGGTGGCGCCTATGCCATCGGACATTGTGATCAGTTCATTCATCGCGTCGTAAGAAAAGGACACCGCATGATTGGATGGATAACTGACGCTAGTCAAGTTGCCGACATTGTCGTAGCCGTAGGCTGTGTTGGTTTTGGCAATGCTCCATCGAGTGGTGAGACGATTGTCAGCATCGTAATTATACTGCAAGATTGACGCGCCTGTTGCATCGACCTTGTTTGTCACGCGTCCGTACTGATCGTAGAGCCACCGGGTTGTATTGGTATTTTGGTCGGTCAGGCTGTTCAAATCCCCGTCCGGATCATAACCGAACTGCGTTCCATAGTTGAGTGCATTGGTTTCGGCAATTTTCCACCCTTTCGGATTGTAGTTGTAATAGGTGACGTTGGTCAATTGATTGGTATAAGCCACTAATCCAAATTCGGAATAGCCGAATTGCTCCATGCCCGCGTCGGGATAGCTGCGCGACACCATGCGTCCCAGTTCGTCATAAACCATTTGGATGGTTACGCCGTTTTGATCCACCGAATTGGTCAACCGATCGTTGATGTCATAAGTTCGCGACAGGTTAAGCCCAGCGCCATCGCTGACCGCAGTTAAGAGCCCTTGGTTATTGTAAGTGTGGGTGAGGGCGTTCGCCCCCGCTGTTCGCACCGTCAATTGTCGGATTGAGTTAAACGTGTTTGTAATACCATAACCGTCAGGGTAATATATTCCGGTTACATTGCCCTGATTATCATGGGTAAATTGCGTTACTTTTCCGAGGGCATTGGTGATGTGAGCTAGGCCGCCACAATCGCAGTAGCCGTAATAGGTAGTATGAGAGTTTGCATCCGTTTCAGAGGTCTTGCGGCGAATCTTATCATAGGTAAACGAGGTCGTTAAGCCAAGCCGGTCCACCAATGTTACCAAGTCCAGATTGCTATAGACATAGGTGATGTTCGAGGCTCCCGGGTAGGCGACATTCGTTAGCCTTTCCAAAGTATCCCAGGTATTTATTGTTGTAAGGTTTCTAGGATCTGTGTGTGTATCAACCAAATCATTGGTGTAAGTGTAGATGTTTGTGCCGTAATACACCCCCCCGCCATAACTATACGTCATGTAAAGCCGATTGTTGCTGTCGTAAGTATTCGTCGTAACCAACCCGGTCGGCTCGGTTGTGCTCGTGACCTGCATGTTGGCGTTGTAGGTATAAGTGGTTGTTGCATTCGTGGCGTCCGTCATTGACAATAGCTCGTGATTGGTGTAGGTGTAGGTGGCCGTCGTCACGCTATCCGGCCCTATTACTTGCAACAAGTCAACCGTATTTGTCGAATAGACGTAGGTATTCGTGCGCAACGCGACCACTCCGTTAATGGAATAGGTGCTGACAACGTTGGTGCGATTGCCCCATTGATCCGCCTGGTACATCTGGTACCATTCAGTGCCGTCAGGCTGCACCCGAATTTCCAATGACGGGAAGGCGCTGGTTCCCTGCCAGCGGAAGGTGGGTTTCCCGGGGTAGTCCCACCAGGTCATTTTCCCGGGGGTTACGCCATCAGGGCTGGGAAGCCGTTCCATGGAGAGCGAGTTACCTTGTGTAGTGCCCGAAATTGTGTTCCAATGCCGCAGTCGCGCATTGGCATAATCGTTCGCGCTTAAGTCGTCAAAATCCCAGGTTCCCGTAGTGGCTGGACTGTTAAGGAAAGCGCCGGGGAGATTGGCGAATTGGGCCCGATTCCAGTAAAAGCTGTTGGCCCAGTTCAAATAGTCATTGGTCCCTGGATTTCCCCAATCCGGATTGTCCAACGTGCCCGTGGGTCGGACGGTGGGCACGTTGCTTGTGTCCGTATAGGTTCGCGGCACGCCGGAAAAGTCTTCCCCAGCCACAAAGAGAAACATCTCCTGGCCGTTGTCCGGCTCTGTCACATGGCAATATTGGTAGCTCAAATCCTCCATGTTGGTCGTTTGCAGGTCAGAATCGTTAAAGGAATAGTCAAATGACGTTGTTCCGTAGGCGGTTGTCATGTTGGTCAGTTCGATCTCCGAAGAATCACTATAAGTGAATACGGTCTCGTTCCCAGCCGCATCAACTACGTTGCTCAGGGAGTCGCCATCCGCGCCGGGGTAATATGAAAAAGTCACATACCGGCCGAAAGGATCGGTAATGCGGCTGACCAGGGTACTCGATCCCGTAGTGGGGTTCGTTGCATAAGAGAATGTGTTTGTTCGGCCATCGCAGTCGATCACAAACTGAAGAAGATAGGAATTCGTATCGTAAACGTAGGTCGTCGTCCGGCCATGTGGATCGATTTGTTGCGATAGAAAATAGTAGTAATCGCCAGCATTCCACGGGATAAAAGCGTAAACATCCATCGCGCCGGACGGGTAGAGCAACTCAAACCCGGTGGTTGCGCCAGCGCTGTTGGTAGTTTCCAGCATTCGTGTGTTGCTAAAATAGTCTGGATCCGAGGTATGGTCCGCACTGATTTCGTATTGTCTCATTCCGCCACCAGCAGGGTACAGCGCAGCCGTGCCGCCATTAAACTCGATATAGGAAACCCATGAGGCGGCCCAACAGAAGGTGAATGAGACGCCAGCAAGAGGATAGGCCTGGGTCTGTTCGTCATAATAATAGGTTTTAAACGACATTCGACCACCGGTGGCTGTTTGATATGCCAGCGGCTCGTCGATGACCCATAACATAGTGTTAGGCTCGGTGACTGTCCACTGGGGCATTCCTCCAGTACCTGCCTGTCCGCCACCTCCGCATGAACTGCATGCAGCGGACGCCCCGAGTGTAAGGCCCCCTCCAGGGCCACCGCCAAGACTTCCATAGCCGGACCCGCTGCTTCCGCCACTTCCCCCGCTCCCGGGAGGGCAAGGGCATTGAGTGCAGGGAGGCCCGGGAGGTGATGCCCATGCTATGGGAAATCCTTTTCCAAAAATGTGGCTGCATTCGGCCATCGTCAAGGCAGGCCAATCTGCCGGCTTTTGCTTTGCGGGGATTAGGAATTGTCCGCTTGCTTCGTGGTTAATGGCATCCGCGGTCAACCACCGGTTTAATTGAAATGTCGGATCAGCCACGCGGAACATGTCGCCCCGTTTCTCCGTTATCGCTGCATAATGGTTTTCCTTCCAATGCACGATGGACGGCACCACCAAGTCATCTCCCAGAGGCTTTTCCACAGCCACCAAATCCATCTGGTTGGAGTTTGCAATTGCCATCAACTCAGCCATGGAAAACCCGCGTTGTGGGGATGCAAGCACAGCAATATCAGGATAGACGTTGGTGCGGGTCAACGCGTGTCCGACAGCGCTGAGAGCGTACGTGCCGCACCGGTAGGAATCTTCCGGATGCACAAGCATATGGCGATAGGCATGCTTCAGGCGATTATAGGTATCCCGCTCAAACCCTGTCATCAGCCGCCCCGACGTCTGGTCAAACAAGGATTTCATCTCGTCCGTCCGCCCCAGACTAGCCAGAAGCTGCATCCAGTCCGTCAAGGCATGATCCGCCTCCGAAATTGCTTTAGGGTCTTTCATTTCTTTAGCCAAATTCCAGCCAGCTTCCCAATGATCCAATGCGAGTGAAAAGTAACCGGAGTCCCGGTAGTAGGTCCCCAACCGGTCCTCGATCGCCGGCCGCCAAGTCGAGTTTGGATGGGCCTTCACAAAATCCTCCAAACTGGAGGCCGCGTCCCCACGACTTTTTGCCTTTCCCTCTCCAAGTGCTGTCCATAACTCCCTTGCTTCCGTTTCGCTCGGAGGGGCTTCCCCAACCCAAACCAATGGACGCCCGACAAAATGGCTTTGCTTCACCTTGTTGGAATAATCATTGATCGCAGCCGTAATGGGCTGAACGATGGCGATCAAACAAATGATTCGAACGGCTTTGGGAACAATGCTTTTTATTATTCTCAAATAGGCAAAAATGGATCTGGTTATCATAAACTTATTGTCCGGTTGAGGATTAAGGAATTTGTGAGTTATTCACCGGCTGGGTAATGACCACCGTAAGTCCTAAATCCCCGGCCACTTGCCAGTTGATTTCTCCTGAATCAACCACTCCGTTCCCGTTTGCATCTTCGAGGTAATCCGGTATGCCGTCGCCATTGGAATCTAAAGGAAGACCATCGGCCCCCAGTGCCACATAATGATAGCCAAAATCCACCGAAGAATTGGTTTCCGCAATTTCGACTCCGCTGACCGTATTTGTTATGACCGTAAAATGATAAAGACCAACTTGATCCGCAGTAACGTCGCCCCGGTTGATAAGAGAACTCGTGTTGCTTTGATAGTAATTGCCCAATGGACCTGTCACCCAACTAAAGCCGTTTGTTATTTGGTCGTTAAGCCCGGCAAATTCATTGGTTCTAAGAGACCCATTTAAAAATCCGTTATAGTCGAAATCCGTTGTCGCGCCGCCTGACTGAAAATTGGTCGTGTCATCGAACGCGCAATAGCGCATGCTGAAATAAGTGGAATTCGCTATAGTGCCGCCCTTGATCGTGCAGTTGCGGACAATAAAGGAGGTTTCGGAATCATACTGAACATCTCCCACTCCTACCCGCTCGAACAAGCAATTCGTAATGATCGCTGAACTGATATAGCCGCCCACAAAACTGCCCGCGATCTCGCAATTTCCCAAGTCCAAGAGCAAATACCCATTGTCGTCTCGGAAGTGCCCTTCCTGCCCGCTGAATCCCAAAACTGAGCAGCGGGTAAACCGCATCTTGCACGTCGGGGCATTAGCAAACGACGTTGCCCAGCCCGTCATTCCGCCCGGGCCATACCCGCCATTCCAGTTCGCATTTCCCCCTTCTTGGACAGTATTGGCGCGCACCCATTGAGCCGGAGCTTCTGGGGTGCCGTTGAAGGTAACTTGCAAGCCATCGTCGATATGGATTCCCTGTCCGGCGTGATACCAGCCGGAACCGGTTCTAAACCATCCGACGGCTGTTCCTGGGGTAAACGTTATGTTGGCGGCTGCGGTTGACCCACCGAAGGCATAATCCAACACGTCATAATGATACCCCAACGTCGGAGGCAATGTATCCCTGGGCGCATACGGCCCGAAGGTAGCTGGCATCGAAATCGTGGCATTTGAAAACACCATCGGAGGGCAGGTGGTCAGCGTCTGCAGTTCTCCCAGAAGCGTCGGATCAATATTCGTTGTCCCTGCCTGAAGATATGGACTGTTAGCCGCCAAATAATAGTTACCCGATCCAACGGTTTGAAATATCCCGCTTCCGCTCGAAGCCACTTCCGTATTGGTTTGAGCGAACTTACTGATGCTGCTATCTACGTCGCTGAGAATGCAATTCGTCAAGCCTCCATGGTAAAAATCCCAATAACCAGTTTGCGTCAGTGCAAACGACGAACACGCATCAACCGTCATATTCTCTCCATCGACATTGACCGCGTATCCCTCGAACACCACTGGGCAATTGACCGATAAAATGTTTCCAAAAAAGACGTTGGTGGCCCAATATAACGCCACGTTGGTGGCGCACTGCACAAACTGGCAATCTTTGAAGATTTCAGATCGATCATTTTGAGACCAAAACGCCGTACCCGCATAGGAAAAACGCGCGTGATCGATCAATACGTTCGAATTATATGTGTTCATTGTGGAGAGATAGGTGGCCGACCCGGTTGTTGGTGCTCCCGTGCTGCCAGGAAGACTCTCTCCGACCGAGTCGTCATTAGCAGACGTAAAAACTGCCGGACGATACGGGTAGGTCTGAAAGACGAAATTGCTTTGAGCATCAAGCAGCACTAATCCGGCTGTGGCCGCATTGGTGTATTTAATAACCGCGCCGCCCTCAATAATTGGGGATCCGTAGAGATTATAATTGCCAGAAATATAGTAGGTGCTGTCGTTCTGAAAGACAAAGTTGGTTACGCCGGTAACGAGTGAATAGTCGATGACGAATCCCGGTTGCTGCGGAAGAACCTGTGCGAGCTTGATCGGCTCAACAGGATTTGTCTTGGCGCTGGGTTTTTGTAAAAGTGATTTTAGCGAAGCCGTCCGTTTTATTGTGTCGCTGATCCTGCCAGCCGAGGAATGGAGGGGCAATGCCTGAAGCGAATTGGATATGGCGGAATAGGGCAACTCCTCAACCAAAAACACCCGCCCATTGTCAAGTTTGACCCAATGCTTGGCAACAGAGCCACCCCTTCCCGTGGCCGTCTGGTTTGCAAGCAGAAACGCCCGACCTTGACCGATCGTCATAGCGCCAAATCGAAGCTCGCGATCATCACTCAGCCCATTGGCTTGGACTGTCGTCTTTTGCGGGTCGGGCGGATTAAAAAATTCAGTGAACACTTGCAATCGCGTAGTGGCAGGATTTAAACCGAACTTTGCCGGCGACGGCGGCCGCTCCCTCAGAATGATGTCCTGTTCAAAACCGGCGAGTGTATAGGTATCTTGGATATCCGCCTTTAAATTAGAAAAGGCATCTGGATAGACTACTTGGTTCTGGCCAACAATAACCCCTTGAGAATCTTTGAGCGGAGCGATAAGGGCGTTTGTTCCTGTCGCAGAGTCAAAATAGCTTAACCCAAAAACCCTGCTGGAAAATTGTGTTCCATCAGGAGCGGTCAAATGAACCGACCCATCCGTTGTATTGGCGTCGGACGCCCAGCGAACGGTGTGTGCTCCCTGAACCGCCTCTGCCCCACCCGCCACTGGATTTACCTGCTCGACTGAATCGACCCACTGGTCATCTTTTTGGTAGCATAGGCCAGTAGCCAGTTCAGTATATGAGTGCCGATTAATGGTGGTCATACCTGTTGGGGAGGTATAGGTTTCATTCAGTTGCCACACTCTCGAATGCGGCCCGCGCTGGACGCAAACATAACTCTTAGTTGTGGCTATTGCTGCTGAAGGAGCCGTTTGTCCCATGGCCAAAGAAGGAGTCCAGCCATAAATGAAAATCAACGAATAAGCAATTGTTTCGGACCAGGTCTTGACGAACCTAATTAAGGCCGCAAGTAAGAGTTTGAAAAATTTCATACGTTTTGGGCGACAATCAGCAACAAAATATGCCCTCAAAAGAAGAAGTCGGCTAGTCGGGTTGCGCCTGATTATGGGCGCGTGTTAAATCGTAATTTCGTGTCGGGGAAAAGAATTATAACGCATACGGCAGCTCTGGTGTCCTCCTTGGGCTTTCCGCCATCAACATCCCAATCAGAACTCTACCTCACGCCACCGTGCCGCGCCCCCGTTGATGCACTGTGATACTCTAGTTTGCCACGACGACCGCCAATGAGTCGCCTCAGAATTCTTCATCTAGGGTTCGCCTTCGTCCGAGCCAGTGCCTCTAAATTCTGCGACGACACATCGGCTGCTTTTGGGGCCTGACTCCGGCAATTCAAAACGTTCACTCTGCTTCATTTCAGCGCCGCCAGTGAACCGCTCCACTGTTCATCGCTTCCCTTCCGCTCCGTTCCTCGTTTCAAATTGTCGGAGACAGGCATTCCCCGCGTCCTGAGAGCGGCGGCTTTTGCTTCCGGCTATGCTTCTCCTTTGTCCGAGGCTGTGCTCCGCGAAACCGCCGCACTCAGGCCGCGCCCGATTTCAGCCTGTCACTCAGACTGAACCCTCTTCGTTCCGCTTACTCGCCCATTCGCTTCAGCTACGATGCTCGGTCTCGCTGTGCTTGCTCTGTGCGTCTGGGCCTTTACCAATGGGCGACCGCTTCACTTCGAGCCTTCAGTCTGAGAGACAAGGGAGCGCGACCCCGCGCCCTTTGATGTTTTCAAATCCGTTTTTTTGCTTTGGATTCACGGCCTCTCGCCCTCACCAGCCTGCTTTCGAGCCAAGGGCCGGACGTGGTGCCCTCTGAAGACTACTCCCACTGGCCGCTTGGCTCGGCAGGCTTTTCGGTTGAAGGGCGAGAGACCGAGAACGCACAGCAGAGCAAAAAAAAAGATTATGAAAACAAATACAAATTCAGATTCAAGGCTCCAGAACCGGACCGCACAGCGCAATCCACTGCCAAGAATTGATTTTGCCCGCAGACAACGCAATCGAGGATTGCCAACCGATTCACTGTTAAATCTTATACGCCGGGAAGCACCGGATTTTTGGAACGTGGCCGAAGTAGTTGGCAAGTGGGTTTGGATTCAATTTGAGCATAAGCAGCCAAGCCAAATTACTACTGTTTTGTCCGAATTCGGATTTCATTGGAACCGGAGACGACAGGCGTGGCAGCACCCGTGCGGCACGATTGCGGCATCCAGCAATCAAGACCCACGCCGGAAGTATCGCAGCTATTTTCCCGCCGACATGAACCTTGCCTAAGACGCCATGAAAACCTTTTCCCAATTCCGTCTCCGCGCTGGCGATGTCATTCGCTTGGAGGGCAAGCCATGCCGAGTTCTTCGCGTCACCGATTGTTCCGCCGTCGTTGCGGTGACAAAGCACGTCAGAGAGTTCACCACGCTTTTTGGCGTGCGTGTCCGTATCCAACCCAAGCCCGGCTTGGTTCGCATCTGTCCGAATTCCGAAGTTCCCATTCTCAACCGTTAAAGACCATGAACACAGATAACGAAAATTCGCCCTTTGGCAAAGTCATTTATTCTTATACCCGATCACAGGCCATCGCAGACGGCGTGCAAATTGAAGTCACCAAAACCGCGCAGGAAGCCGGGATTCGCTTCCCGGTTTTTCTCACCCGCGCCGTCTATGACACATACGTGACGGCGCCCCCGGACGTTGAAGCCCAGGATGAAGCGGGACGGCTATGGGATATTATCTGGATGCTTCGTTTTGCCATTGGCAAGGCGCACTCTGGAAAGACCCGACTTCCGTTTGCGCTTTACGTGCGAAACGACAATCACCGGCCGCGACTGGTGAAATTGATTGCCATCTGTGGCCCGCTGGACATGGACGATCCACAACCCTCCATCACAGTAATGATGCTGGATGAGGATTGACCATCCCAACAGACTCACGCGGTTGGATCGCAACGGTTCAGCCGCCTTTCTGTTTTGGGGACTTGCGCCGTCCCCAAAACCCCGCGCCGGGCTTTACGCCAGCCCAGGCCCGCGCCAAAGGGCAAAGCCCTCATGGACTCTGTTTCCGCTACGCTGGCCTTCTGCTACGCGCCGCCTTTCCACACGATGGAAAGGATTCGAGTTCATTCTTGCCAGGCTCGCGGTTCATCCAACCCCGGAAAGTCGCTTTGATACAACACCTTTGGCTTGGAGGGCGGTTTGAATATTTTAAATGCCTTCGGTCGTTTCGGCTCGCGTTCATATCTCTCCGGGTCCCAGGCCATTGCCACCCGTGACCTGCACCTTTCCTTCCCATGCCGCCGTTCGATCATTTGCTTCGCCAGCGAGAACGCTTGCATCCGCGATCTCTGAACATCCGCCGTTGGCAAATCCAGTTCGGGCCACGGCCAGGGCGAACCATCGGACACGCTAACCAAATCCCAGCCATCGGCCCGAGCCAGCTTCATAGTGTCATAGTGCGGCAATGCCAGAAGTTCAATCACCGGCCTCAAATGGTAGGCCCATTTTGGACCGAGTTTCCGAGTAAAATCATCCGTCGATTCGAAGTGCAGCATTCCGGCCAAAATGCTCAACTTGGTCCGCCAGAGACTCCCGGCCCCATCGGACCAGGAAAATCGTTCGCTGCAAATGCGCCCGACCCGTTTGCTGCAACCGACCAGGCGCACCCCTTTGTCTTCCGGCCTTCGGTTCTCAAAGCCCTTGCTGATGTATTTGGACACGTACATCGCCATCGCCTGGGGCGTGCTGATAATCGGCAACAGATGGCAGGCGTCGAACTTGTAATATCGTTTGCCCTTGGAATTGCGCCGTGCTTTGAACTCACGGACGCCGCACAATCGGCGGAACTCCTTCCAGATCGCCCGGAGATTCGGCGAGGCCAGGCGCTTAATCCCGGCGTAGTAAACAGCCTTGGTGATCTTCCGAGCCTTATTGTCTTTGAGCAATTGATTCAGAGCGGCCACATCGCAGCCTGTGCGAATATCATTTTTCGTTACCACGACAACATGGGCGTGCCAGGCCCCACGCTGCTGCCGTTCAAAGACCCGAATCCAATCGTGGTAGATTTTCGGAAAGATGTTCGTCGAAATCGATTTGAACCGCTTGTTGAACTCCTTGCGGTCTGTGACATTCTCGCGAATGGTCAATGTCTGCAATCCGACGTGTTCCACGCCGTATTCATGGACGAGCCACTCGATGCGGCTGCGAATG
>DASRLE010000088.1:0-2202 GCA_035648615.1 Saccharimonadales bacterium (SeqCode)
CATTCGCAGCCGCATCGAGTGGCTCGTCCATGAATACGGCGTGGAACACGTCGGATTGCAGACATTGACCATTCGCGAGAATGTCACAGACCGCAAGGAGTTCAACAAGCGGTTCAAATCGATTTCGACGAACATCTTTCCCAAAATCTATCACGATTGGATTCGGGTCTTTGAGAGGCAACAGCGCGGGGCTTGGCACGCTCATGTTGTCGTGGTAACGAAAGATGACATTCGCACTGGTTGCGATGTGCCCGCCCTCAATCAATTGCTCAAAGACAATAAGGCGCGGAAGATCACCAAGGCTGTTTACTATGCCGGGATTAAGCGCCTGGCCTCGCCGAATCTCCGGGCGATCTGGAAGGAGTTCCGCCGATTGTGCGGCGTGCGTGAGTTCAAAGCACGGCGCAATTCCAAGGGCAAACGGTATTACAAGTTTGACGCCTGCCATTTGTTGCCGATTATCAGCACGCCCCAGGCGATGGCCATGTATGTCTCCAAATACATCAGCAAGGGCTTTGAGAACCGAAGGCCGGAAGACAAAGGGGTGCGCCTGGTCGGTTGCAGCAGGCGGGTCGGGCGCATTTGCAGCGAACGGTTTTCCTGGTCTGACGGGGCCGGGAGTCTCTGGCGGACCAAGTTGAGCATTTTGGCCGGGATGCTGCACTTTGAATCGACGGACGATTTTACTCGGAAACTCGGACCAAAATGGGCCTACCATTTGAGGCCGGTGATTGAACTTCTGGTATTGCCGCGCTACGACACCATGAAGCGGGCCAGGGCTGATGGTTGGGATTTGGTCAGCGTGACTGATGGTTCGCCGTGGCCGTGGCCCGAACTGGATTTGCCGATGGCGGATGTTCAGAGATCGCGGATGCAAGCATTCTCGCTGGCGAAGCAAATGATCGAACGGCGGCATGGGAAAGAAAGGTGCCGGTCGCGCGTGGAAATGGCCTGGGACCCGGAGAGATATAAACGCGAGCCGAAACGACCGAAGGCATTTAAAATATTCAAACCGCCCTCCAAGCCAAAGGTGTTGTGTCAAAGCGACTTTTCGGGGTTGGATGAACGGCGAACCTGGCAATAATGAACTCGAATCCTTTCCAGACGTGGAAAGGCGGCGCGCAGCGAGAAGGCCAGCGCAGCGGAAAAAGAGTCCATGAGGGCTTGCCCTTTGGCGCGGGTCTGGGCTGGCGAGAAGCCCGGCGCCGGGGTTTGGGGACGGCGCAAGTCCCCGAAACAGAAAGGCGGCTGAACCGTTGCGATCCAGCCGCGTGATTTGGTCGGGGCGGTCAATCTTCGTGCGGCAGCATAATCGTGATGGCTGGCTGCGGGTCGTTCATGTCCAGCGGGCCGCAAGTGGCAATCAACTTCACCAGCCGGGGGCGGTGATGGTCGTTTCGCACGTAGATCCCAAACGGCAACCGGGTCTGTCCGGGCTGCGCTTTGCGGATGGCGAATTTAAGGAGGTTAATAATATCCCATAATCTTCCGGCTTCGTCCTGGGTTTCAACGTCCGGGGGCACGGTCACGTATGCGTCATAGACGGCGCGGGTGAGAAAAACCGGGAAACGGATTCCGGCTTCCTGCGCGATCTTTGTGACTTCGACTTGCACGCCGTCGGCGATGGCTTGGGCGCGGGTGTACGAGTAGATGACTTCGCCAAAAGGTGAATTTTCGTTGTTTGTGTTCATGGTGTCAGCGGTGTATGAGATTTCTTTGGGGTAAATAGAACTGCCTGAGCTGCTTCGGCAATTTGCCGGGCGCGGGCTGTCTCGGAACGTTCGCGGATGATTCGCTCGCCGTCCAGTCCGGCTTCGGCAATCAAATTGAACGTGTCCGGCGTAAATCCAAACTCGTGTTGCGGAATCGGCAAGCGGCGTCTGTTTCGTTTCATGGTCGGTTCTATTGGTGAAAATAGCCAAGACTGCGAAGTGATGAAAAATTGCCGTTGCCGATAACGACATGGTCAAGCAACTCCATTTTCAAAAGCTGCCCGGCGCGGATTAAATCGCGGGTCACTTTGACGTCTGCCTCTGACGGGGTGCTTTCCCCGCTTGGGTGATTGTGTTATGTGGAGCGCCGATTTATGTGGAGCGAGTGAGGGAAAATAAAAGTATCGGCTCGCGCCCGATCATTGACTACAAGCCAGACGATCCAGGCAATGTTGGGCATCGCTGGCATCCTCCAGCATGGCATCGGCCA
>DASRLE010000089.1:0-3033 GCA_035648615.1 Saccharimonadales bacterium (SeqCode)
GTCCGGCGGTGGCTTGATAATCCTCGGCTCCGGCCTGAAAGGTGGCGAGGTCGCGATAGCGATCAGGGTCGAGCAACCGCAGCCGGGCGAAGTGGCTTTCGGCGCCGAGTTGTTCGGGCGTGGCGGTGAGGAGCAGCAAGCCTTCCGATTGGCGGCTGAGGTCCTCCACGACTTGATAGGCGCGGCTGGGCTGGGTGGCGGACCATTCGAGGTGATGCGCCTCGTCCACGACGAGTACATCCCACCCGGCGGCGACGGCTTGGGCTGCCCGCCGGGCATCGCGCACGAGAAAATCGACGCTGGTCAGAATGAGTTGATCATCCAGAAAAGGATTAGCGCCGGGGTCGCCCGCAGCGATGGCGGCGCAGCGTTCTTCGTCAAAGATGTGCAGCCAGACATTGAAGCGGCGGAGCATTTCCACGAACCATTGATGCACGAGCGATTCCGGCACCAACACCAGGATGCGATTGGCCCGTCCGCTCAGCAGCAGACGATGCAGGATCAGACACGCCTCGATGGTTTTTCCAAGTCCCACTTCGTCCGACAGCATCACGCGCGGGGCATGCCGGTTGGTGACCTCTTGAGCGATGTAAAGCTGATGCGGAATTAGATCAATGCGGCCGCCCACGAAACCGCGCACCGGAGATTTGCGAAAGCGGTGGAGCAATTCCAGTGTGCGACGGCGCAGTGTAAACGTCGTCGAGGGGTCAAAGCGTCCGGCCAACAAACGCTCCTGCGGTCCTTGCAAACTGACGTGATCGCTCACTTGGGCTTCGGGCAGTTGCTGGCTATCGCCGCCGTAAATCAGCAACCCCTGATGCTCGGCGACTTCCTCGACGATGAACTCCTTGCCCGCTTGCGTTCGTATTGTGTCGCCAACGCGAAAGCGCACGCGCTTCAACGGTGCCTGTTCAGCGGCATAAACGCGTGTTTCGCCCGCAGCTTTGAATTCGACCTGCACACGACCATTTCCGGCCTGCGAGACCGTGCCCAATCCGAGCTCCGGCTCCGATTCGCTTATCCACCGTTGGCCTGTAATGAACACACTC
Source organism: Saccharimonadales bacterium (SeqCode) (assembly GCA_035648615.1). Classification (GTDB taxonomy): domain Bacteria; phylum Verrucomicrobiota; class Verrucomicrobiia; order Limisphaerales; family Palsa-1400; genus DASRLE01. The sequence goes on from DASRLE010000089.1 coordinate 1,050, forward strand.
ATGAAATTGCGGCAGCCCATATTCAAGTTTTACACGGCGAATGCAACTTCTGATCTCCCGGAATATCGAAGTTGGAGCGGGTGAAGGGAATCGAATCCTGTCTGAAAATGTTCATAATTCGTTAAATTGCCCAATCATAGTGCATTGCAAACGGCATATCTTCCACCATCTCCGCATCAAAAGGCACGGTGATGACCAAACGCTGATGCAAATTGATGCAAGTGCCAACGTCATTTCCCGGCCTTGCGCGTTGATGCGAAGTTATCACAATCCGGCAAATTTGCGAGTTAAAACTGAAATCCTTTCCGCCCACCGGAAAGGGCGCGGAGCGTAAAGGCCAGCGCGAGCGGAATTGGAGTCCATGAGGGCTTGCCCTCTGGCGCGGGCCTGGGCTGGCGTGAAGCCCAGCGCCGGGGTTTGGGGACGGCGCAAGTCCCCAACGACAGAAAAACGGCTGAACCGCTGCCAGTCCAGCCGCGTGGGTGTTTTTGACGGTCAATCTTCACCGGGCTGCATGATGGTGATGGCGGGTTGCGGGTCGTCAATATCCAGCGGGCCGCAAGTGGCAATGAGTTTCACCAGGCGCGGGGCGCGGTTGTCGTTGCGGACATAGAACGCAACGGGGATGCGCTGAACTCCGGGGCGGGCGCGATGGATGGCAAATCTCAGCATCCAAACCAGGTCCCAGAGGCGGCCAGCTTCGTCCTGGCCGGTCACGCCGGGCGGCACGGTCACATAAACATCATAAACGGCGCGGGTGAGAAAAACCGGGAAGCGGATTCCGGCTTCCTGCGCGGTCTTGGTGACTTCAACCTGAAAGCCGTCGGCGACGGCATGGGCGCGGGTGTAGGTGTAAATGACATCGCCAAAAGGCGAGTCGTTTTCATTGGTGTTCATGGGAATTCAGTTGTTGAGGGGTGGCGTCATTCGGCAAAAAAACAGTGGTCGCAAAACGGTTGCCGGTTGTCATTACCCGCAATTCCGTTCCGGTGTTGGTGTGGTAAACTGAAAGCAGCCGTGAGGCTGTGGAGAGTGCCAATTCATTCGCGGCGCGGTCATGGTCGGAGAGGTCGCCCCATTGCCCCAAAATGTGCCGGTCAAGAGCGCGGCAAATTTCATCTTCCGGGATGGATTGGAGTACGGCGGGGGTGATAACCAGCCGGCCAAGCGGAAATTTCATCATCGAGCCAAGAATCATAATGCCTCCTTGGTGGTGCGGGATTTCCTCTGAGTGCGGCTGTGAAACAGGCGGGTTTGCGCGGCGTCGGCGGCGCGGCGGGCGCGGTCTGCCTCGGCCAGTTCTTTGGTGATGCGGTCGCCGTCAAGTCCGGTTTCCTGCATCAAGGTGAATGTGTCGGGCACAAAACCAAACTCGTGCTGCGGGATTGGCAAACGGTAGGTGCGTTTTGTTCTCATGGGATTAAGCGAAATAACCAAGTTCGCGGAGCGAGGCATGGTTTGGGTTGCCCAAAATTACGTGGTCAAGCACTTCGATTTTAAGAAGTTGTCCGGCGCGTATGAGGTCGCGTGTCACCTTAATATCAGCTTCGGATGGCGTAGCCTTTCCGCTTGGGTGGTTGTGAGTGAGTACCACGGCGGCGGCGGCGGTCATAATGGCCAGCCGGAACACTTCGCGGGGATGCACCAAAATGGCGTCCATAATGCCGATGCTGACCAAATAATGGCCTTTGACACGGCGGCGGGTATTCAGAAGGAGAACAACGAAGCATTCACACTCGGCGTTGAAATACGGATGCGAGGGAACATGCAGCCTCCAATAGTCGGCCACTCGCTGCGGCGTATCGCACAATTTCAAACTCTCCGGCGTTGGGCATTCCCGGAGCGGCGTTACCTTGTATTCATAGGGCTGCGCGGGAAAGGTGAAGGGCTTCACAATGTCGAATCCCGGAAACAATGGGGTTTGTTCGTTCATGGTGTTTCCTTTCAAGCTGCTTGCCGGTCTGCCGGGAAATAGGCGTGATAT
>DASRLE010000090.1:0-3697 GCA_035648615.1 Saccharimonadales bacterium (SeqCode)
CCGTATTACAACAAGCCGACGCAGGAAGGGCTTTACCAGCATTTCCTGGAAGTCAGCCGTTCCACCAAGCTGCCCGTTATACTTTACAGCATCCCGTCGCGTTGCGGGGTCGAGATTGCGGTCGAGACGGTGCGGCGGCTGGCGGCGGCCACGCCGCGAATTGTCGGGATCAAGGAAGCAGGCGGCAACCCCGCCCGGGTCAGCCAATTGCGGGCGGCCCTCGGGCGAAAATTCGCCATTTTTTCCGGCGACGACGCGTTGACGCTGCCTTTCATGGCGGTGGGCGCGCAGGGAGTGGTCAGCGTGGCGTCAAACATTATTCCGCAGCAAGTGGCGCACATGGTCCAAGCGTATGCGCGGGGCGATTTGGGGGACGCCCTCAAGTTGCATGAGCGTTACTATCCCATTTTCAAAGATTTATTTGTCGAGACCAATCCCGGTCCCGTCAAAGCTGCGGCGGCGTTAATGGGCTTGATCGAGGAGGAGTATCGCCTGCCCATGGTGCCGATCAGCGCGAAAAGCCGGGAAATTCTGAAAGCCACTTTGCGGAAATGCGGTCTATTAAAACCATGACTAAAATCATCATCACGGGCGCGAAAGGGAGAATGGGGCAGGCCCTTCTTCGCACTGCGGAAAGAATTTCGGAAATGGCCGTCGTCGGCCAGATTGATCTCGGCCAGCAATTGGCCCAACTCATCGCCGGGACCGATGTGGTGGTCGATTTCACCTTTCATGAAAGCACCGTGCCCTTTGCCCGGCTTTGCGCCCAGCACCAGAAAGCCATGGTTATCGGCACCACCGGGCATACTGAGGCCGAGCGAGCGGCGTTGCGCGAGATTTCCAACCAGATTCCGATGGTGTGGAGTTCAAATTTTTCCACCGGCGTCAATGCGTTATTCTGGTTGACAAGGAAGGCGGCGGAAATCCTGGGGCCGGAATACGATTTGGAAATTGTCGAGATGCATCACCGGCTGAAAAAGGACGCTCCCAGCGGCACCGCGCAAAGCCTGGCCGAGATTCTGGCCGAAGTCCGCGAACAGCAGCTTCACGAAATAGTGCGGCACGGCCGTGAAGGGATGGTCGGCGAACGCAGCGCGGTGGAAATCGGCATGCACTCCGTGCGGGGCGGAGACGTGGTCGGCGATCACACCGTCATTTTCGCCACCACGGGCGAGCGCGTGGAACTGACCCACAAAGCCTCCAGCCGCGAAACCTTTGCCGCAGGCGCATTGCGGGCCGCGCAATGGGTCATCGGCCAAAAGCCGGGCCTCTACAACATGCAGGACGTGCTGGGCTTATGATGGCGTTCGTCTCGTTAGGATCGAACCTGGGGGATTCGGAGGCTATCGTTCGCAACGCCATGGCGCAGTTGCAATCCATGTCCGACAAACCTTTGCTGAAATCCTCGCTGTGGCGGACGGCCCCGGTGGATTGTCCTGTCGCCTCGCCTTTTTTTATTAACGCCGTGGCGGGCTTGGAACCGCGCGCCGAAGAAACTCCGCAGACGCTATTGCGCCAATTGCGGCGGCTGGAAATTTTTTTTGGCCGCGAACCGAAAACGATGATCAACGAACCGCGCCTGCTTGACTTGGATTTGATCGCATTCGGACTGCGCACGGCAAACTCCCCGGAATTGATCCTGCCCCATCCTCGCGCGCACCTGCGCCGATTTGTTTTGCAACCCCTGAGCGAAATCGCGCCCGATTTTATTTTGCCCGGCCAAACCAAAACGGTGCGAGAATTGTTGGCCGGTTTGAAGAGCGAAGACATCGAACTGGCCGGATGTTAAATAAACCTGGTATGTTGACAAGGCGGGTGTGGAGGTCGCTTGGCGCTGTCAAAGAGCGTTGGACAATTCGCTGGTATAATGGCGGAAAATCAAATCCGATAGTTCCATTGGCAGACTGATTCCACCTTGGCGGCGGAGCCGTCGCGCAGCCAGCCGTCAAGCTGGGCCTGGTCTTTGAGTTGCTGGCCGCGCTGGCGGGGCACGGCGAAATAGCGGCACTCCAGTTCGGGCAGGGAACTCATGTCGCCCCATAATTTTTCGAATTGCGCGACGGGGAAGGTGTCTTCCTGGCCGTGGCCCCAACGCTTTTTGACCTCTTTGAGCGTAATATAGGTGGGCATGCGCGCGGCGAGCCGGCGGATGCCTGCGGCTACTTTTTCGACGTCGCTTAGGTCGTCACGGGTCAGTTGGAAAACTTCGAGAAGCTTTGGCAGATTAATCCACGTAGTGAGCGAGTTATAGTAGGATAGGTTAAATTCGTCTTCTTCGCGCGGCACGGCGAGGCCTTCTACGATGCGCACTTTGCCGTTGACCCGCGCCAGGCCGCCGCCGCGATCTTCCAGCCGGCGGGTGATCATTTCGAAGGACAGCGTTCCGCCGTGGTGGATGTGCAGGCCGAGGAGAGCAGGGTTTAAATCAGCGCCGAGTGAGTCGATGTTATGCAACAACAAATGTTTCAGATTGGGCCGTTCCGCGAGCAAACGCAGGAGGACGCCGTTGCGCAAGAGATTGGCAATCTCGTACCAATGTCCGACAGGATGAAGGCATTGGGCGGGAACGTTGTCTGTATAATCGCTGCCTTCGCCAGCGCGTTTGGCCCAGGCGATCAAAGCGGCGCGCAGGCTGTCCCGGACTTTTTGCGCTTGTTTGTCCAGGATTTGCTGCGGCATTTCCTCCCATAAAAAGCGCAAGTCCCGCTCCATCGGCACCAAACGCAAACCGATGGCGCGACCGGGCGAAAGCAAGACCGGGCCTGGATACCCGTAGTTATTTACTCGGGCAAGAAACTGTTCAATCGCGTCGTGCGTCAGATAACTGGTGGTGATGATATGAGGAAGCATCGCACCGGATTGCGAACTGATGCGCCTGCTTTTGGCCAAATGAACTTCCAGGAAAGTGCGATATTGGCCGCCCAATTTGGCGAAAGGATGGAGCGCTTTGACCACGCCTGCGCCCTGGGTCCATCGGCTGCCCACACCGGCAGCGAGAGTGACCACTGCGGCCTCGCCGCGAGCGAGTGACTCCCGGCTAAGTGTCAAGTATTCATCCGATAATGGCCCGGTCGCATCGACGACGTCCTCCGCTTGGACGTCTTCGATGGTGGCGCTGGCCGGCAGCCGATTTTGCGCGAGGCCGATTCTTCCTTCTTTCAGGTCAATGCGAATTTGCTCGTGTTCCCCGCGGTCAAAACCATTTTCGCGCAGCAGCGTGGATAGACTTTGTCCAGCCGACGAATCTTCTTTCAGGCGCGGCAGCAAACGATCGAAGACCGCCTGCACGACGCCGCTTAACTCTGTTTTATTTCGGCTGCCTGCGGAGAATTTATCCAGTTCCGCCCGGCGCAAGGGGGAGAGATTCTGTAAATCCTGCTTGAGCAGTTGCGGCACGATCATGACGTAATAGCGCGCGGGCAAAAGCGAATCTTCTCCGGTCAACAAATCGGCCCATGTGCCTTGGTCGTTGATGGCGAAATCATAGACGACCGGCTCCATGGCAAAGGGCAGCCCGCTTTCCATTTCCCGTTTGGTTTGGGTCATGATGTCTTGCAAGCGCTCCTGGGCTGCGGGTTTTTTTCGCGGATCGAAAATGAAACCCATGCCGCCGCCCGCCATTCCCCCCAGCATCCAGAACCCCCAGAAGTCGCGGCCAAACTCGGCTCGCACTTTGTCAATCAGAGTTTCGGTGTAA
>DASRLE010000091.1:0-33379 GCA_035648615.1 Saccharimonadales bacterium (SeqCode)
CGAGTCAAGCGGGTTGTGACCATCGAGAACCACGTAGTCAGTGGCGGTTTGGGCAGCGCGGTGGCCGAGGTCGCGGCCCGGGGCGGCTATGCCATTCGCTGGAAACAGGTGGCTCTGCCGGATGCCTTTTGCGTCAGCGGCAGCATTCCGTATTTGACAGAGCTTTACAAAATGCGGTCCGGCGATATTGCCGAAACGGCGTCAAGCCTGTTCGAGTAAACAGTTGATTATGCACTCCAAGATAGCAGAACAGATTGTCCCACCGAACGCCATCGGGCTGTGGTGGTTCGGCCAGTCCGGCTTCGTCATCAACAGCGCCTTCTGCAATCTCGGCCCTGCCGAAGCGGCCCTGCTGGCCCAAGAACTTGATGTCAAGGTGGTCATTCCGTGCCACCATGATTTATTTATGGACAATTGCCAGCCACCGCAGATGTTGCGCACAAACCTCAAAATTCTGGGATTGGGAGACCGCTACCGCCTGCTCACTCACGGAGTCTGTTACCTTTACCCGGAAAGCTAAACCATGCGCGGATTGGATGAAAAAATCATAGTCATTACCAGAGGTTGCGGGGATATCGGCGCCGCCACCGCGCGACAGCTTGCCCAGGAAGGGGCCAGGGTTATAGTGCTGGACTTGGTGGGCCCCGAGGAAGGCGCCCTTCGCGCCAGACAAATGGGCGCGGCGGGCTATCGCCAGTGCGATCAGGGCGATCGTCGCGCCTTCGACGCTGTCTTGGGACAATTGGCCGCCGAATTTCCTCGTTTGGACGTCGTGATCGTCAATGCGGCCGTGGCCGCGCGCCATGCCTTCCAGGAAATTCCCGTGGAAACGTGGAACGAACACATCCGCGTCAACTTGAGCGGAAGTTTCCACGTCGCGCAAGCCGCCGCGCGCCTCATGCTGCGGCAGGCGCCGTGACGCCGACGGCATCCGCGGCAAAATTTTATTTACCAGCAGTTGGGTGGCGCAGTTTCCCGTGCCCTCGTCGCTGGCCTACGTTGTCACCAAGGCCGGAGTCGATGCGCTGACCCGAGCGATGGCCCAGGAGTTGGCCGGTTCCCAAATCCGCGTCAACGCTCTGGCCCCTGGAATTCTTTACGCGGGCCTGACGCGCAAGCTGTGCGAGCAAGATCCCTCCTTGAAGGAAAAACTGCTGGCCATGATCCCGCTCAACGCCCTGGGCACGCCGGAAGACATCGCTCGCGCTTACGCGTTTTTGTGCTCCAACGAATCCAATTACATGACCGGGCAAGTTTTGACCGTGGACGGCGGCTGCTCGGTCATCAAACGCGATTTGAACGCCTAATCCAAATCCAGAATGAAAATTACCCGCCTGCAAACGATCTGGCTCGACGAGCATCCGAACAATCTCTGGTTGCGAATCCACACCGACGAAGGCCTTATCGGCGTCGGTGAAACCTACTATGTGCCTCGCGCCATCGCCGCGATAATTCACGACGTCTTTTCGAAGCTGCTGTTGGGCCGCGAAGTTTTTGATATTGAAAGCCATTGGACCAACATGTATTCGACGGTCAGCTTCTTCGGTTTCGCCGGAGCCGAGATGAGGGCCATTTCCGCGGTGGATGTCGCGCTGTGGGACTTGCTGGGACAATACACAGGACAGCCGATCTACAACCTGCTCGGCGGCCGGAGCCGTGATCGCATTCCCATCTACAACACCTGCGTCAGCCACGGGGCCTGCAAGGATTACCAGCGGTGGGCGGAAGGCGAAGCCGGCGAACTGGCCCAGGACCTTCTCCGCGAGGGAATCCGGGCGATGAAAATCTGGCCGTGGGATCAATTTGGCGTTTCGCTCGGTGGCCCGATTGGTTGCAACGCGGGAGTTGGAGCCGTCGGCCCGATCGGCCACTACTTGTCTTCGGACGACTTGAAGCGGGGCTTGCAACCGATCGAGCAGATTCGCCGGGCGGTGGGCGGCGCCATGCAGATCGCCATAGAAGGACACGCCAAGTGGAATCTGCCGATTTCCATTCAGATCGCCAAGGCGCTGGAACCTTACGACATTTTATGGCTGGAAGAGATCCTTCCCGCCGACAACATCGAGTGCTATGTCCGCCTGGCGCAGGCGACGAGTATCCCCCTCTGCGTGAGCGAACGGCTCTTCACGCGCTTCGGCTTCCGGGAGGTCATCGAGAAAAACGCGGCCCAGATCATCATGCCCGACGTGGTTTGGACCGGGGGCATCACGGAAGCCCGCAAAATCATCAACATGGCGGACACCTATCACCTGCCGGTGACGACCCATGACACGGTGGGCCCGGTTGCGGTATTCTCCGCCGCTCATCTGGCCTTGCACGCCCGCAACGCGATGATCATGGAAACGGTCCGCGCCTATTGTTCGGGTTGGTACAAAGACGTAGTCACGAACCCGATCCCGATAGCGGAGGGCCACCTTGGTCTGCCGGCCACGCCGGGTTTGGGAACCAAGCTGCGCGAGGAGGTCTTGACGCGGAGTGACGCCCATATTGAGGAGAGCCCTCTTAAATAAAATCCCTAGTGTAGTGTCTCGCAATTAACTAGACATATTATCAGAGGACGGCTTCGTTGGTTCGGGCCATTTCCCTCGTAATCCACGATTTTTATATGTCTAGTCATTTCCGGGACACTACACTAGCTAGGTAAGGTAGTGGATAACCGAGACCTTGCCGCCGCTTAAGATGGTCAGAAAATCCTCGGCGGTCGTCTCAACCAGCTTCACCCCGCGAAGCGCCTTGAAGGCTTCGGATTTCATGGCGCGGGCGCAACGAATTTTTGTGGAATCCTTGCCGTGGGTTTGCATCTGCGCCATGACTGTTTCCCAAGTTCGTTTAGGAAGCAACGGGTCTTGGGTGCTCAAACAGGCTTTCAGAATGAACTGATTGAAACCGGGATTGGCCGCCGCCTGGCGTTTGACTTCCAGCAGCCGCAACGCGGCCTGCTTGTCCTTGGTTTCGAGGGATTGTTGTTTGGCAGTGCGGGAATCCTGTAAATAAAATGTTCCCCGGCGTCGGTAAAGGTAAAACCGTTGTTTCATATCCGTATCATAGAAACGGAGCGAGAAACACCGTTTGGGTGTAGCGGGCGCGTTTTGTCGAATGGTGCCGGAGTTCTGCAAGATTCTAAAAATCCTGCAATTCTTCTGGCACTTTCTCTGGCACTTGGCCTAAAAACAGCGCTTTTTCGCGGCCACCTTCGGAGCCTATCGTTGAACATCAACGACTTAATGGAATGGCTCCAAAGGTAGGACTCGAACCTATTGAAGCCTCATTGTTTGTGTTTCCATCGTTGCTCATAATTGCCTTTCTGTGCGGTAACCTATACGCACTTATACGAGCGTTTCCCTCGTATAGCAAGGATTATTTTGCATCTTTGGGCAATAATCGGCAGAAAAAGTTGTGCGTGAATGTGCGGTTGTGCGGGAACTGTGCGGCGGTCGAATTCTGTGCGGGAACTGTGCGGGCGCTGGTAGCCACGGCCACCAGTGCAAACGCGCCCTGGCGGGCCATTATGCGCGATTGGAGCGGCTTGTGGCGGGTTTGGCTGTGGGTCGCAGTTGCCACGGCCATGATTTGGTCCGCATGACGCGCCGGGCTTGGCGCGGGCTGGTTCTTGGAGCGGTCCGCCGTCCAATCTCTTGCTGTGGCCTTGCTGGGCGGTCAGGCGGCGCGCTGGCGGACCTCCACATCCAGGTTGACCAGCGTCTTGACCGGCAGGTGCGTGGTCGGGGCGTCAGGGCGGCGCGGGTGTTTTGATCCTCAAGCCGTCAATCCCGCGTCATCCCGTCAGCGCTGGCCACAGACGGCTTGCTCGGATTCGGAAAGCGGATCACTGCAAGCCGGGCACGAAGTGTGTCACTTGGAGTCTTCACAATTACGACGCGCCACGCTCACCGCCCGGCCCTTGAAGCAAGCCTTCCAGCGCAAGCTGGAGAGGTATCCGGTGCTGGCGGCATGGCCGAGTAAGGCATCTCTTTTGCCGGCCAGACCGTCTCCGCCATGCCCATGCCGGGGGGGAAATCGGGGCCGGGGTCGTTTTGTGGATGCCCCGTTTTGCGCGAACCGATTTTTTTGGAAAGTTTTGCGTTGGGTCCTGAGAAGGTAATTGGCCCGCGCTGGGTGGAAACGTGCCCTGATCGCTTTAGAGACTTCCCACAAAGGTCGCGATCTAATCTCTTGATTGTTTCTGCGCTCTCATGCATCATCTTTACTTACAGTATTTTACGCGATTTACAGAGCGCGGTTCGAGGTTAATTCTTGCCCAGGTTGCCAACGCGGTAATCTGCACGTATACTTGTTACTGGATGGCTAAGAAGCCTACGAAAGCCGAAATAACAAATACTCGAAAGGGTGAATATGAAACTTTTTCAACTCGCAGTCATTCTCGCTTCAACATATACAGCGGTCGCAGATAACCCTACACCAGCCACACTCAGCCCACAATGCGCGAACGCGCAAGTGGGTGCTGCACTGCAATGCGGTACTGCAACCGTAGCTGTCGGTGTTGCCGTTGTTGCCCCCGGTGCGGCCACAGTCGCTACAGCAATTCTTACGACGGGAGCGTGCGCCCACAGCCCAGGGCCAATGCTTGGCGGGGCGTAACTAATTGACGGCCTGAAATTTGAGTGTTTTTGCTGGACACCGGCGCGCAACTTTTTTAGCATGGGGCATGAAGAAATCAAAACGATTGCCCGATCAGACCCAGCAACAGCTTTTGGACGAGGTTCGCGTTGAACTCGCCACTTCCCCCCAGATACCGCGCATTAACCAACTGCTCAGTCAACACCATTACTTGGGTAGTCTGCGTCCGGTGGGCCAGCGCCTTTACTACATCGCACGGAATGGAGATGGCCAGTGGGTGGCCCTGCTGGTTTTCAGCGCGGCGGCCAAACACCTGAAGCATCGGGAGGAGTGGATCGGCTGGTCCGAAGAACAACGCCGCCGCCGTCTGAGCCTGGTGACCAACAACTCCCGCTTTCTGCTGCTGCCCGACTTCACGGTGCCCAATCTGGGCTCGCGCGTGCTGCGGTTGACCCTGGCGCGGTTGCGGGAGGATTGGCAAACGCGCTACGGCCACCCGGTGGAAGTAGTCGAAACGTTCTTTGATCCAGAACAGTTTTGCGGCACCGTTTACACCGCCAGCGGCTGGACCGAACTGGGCCAGACCGATGGCTGGGGCCGATGTCAGCGCGATTATTACGTAAAACACGACAAACCCAAGCGCTTGTTTGTGCGCCCGCTCCGGCGCGACGCCTGCCGCAGCCTCCAAGCCGAGCATCTCAAGCCGGAGTTGGCCATCGTCGAAGCCAGGGTGCCGGCCCGCTGCACCCAAAGGGTCAAGGAAATCGGCTCCATCGTCGAGCACTTCAAAGCCCTGCCCGAATATCGCGGACGGGTGGAATCCTATCCTCTGTTCAGTCTGGCCGCGCTCATTTTCCTGGCGATGTTGTGCGAGGCCCCGCGCGGCCAAACCGACCTGGCCAAGTTCGCCCGCGGTCTCAACCAGGGCCAGCGCCGCGCCTTGGGCATTCGGGCTAATCCCCAAGACAAATATCCGGCGCCTTCCCAATCCACCTTCAGCCGTTTCCTGGCGGGCATTGACCCAGTCAAACTCAACGAGCGGTTGCTCCAGATCCAGCGTCTGCTCAGGGGACGCGCTCCGCAGGAATTAGTCGTGATGGACGGCAAGGAACCCAATCATGGCAGCGGCGCCTCCATTCTCACCGCCGTCACCGTGCCCAGTCAACACTACCTGGGCAGCGCGCTGGTGGATCAAAAGACCAACGAGATTCCCGTGGCGCAAAAGGAACTGATCCCGGCCTTGGACTTGGCGGGGCGGTTCGTCAGTTTGGATGCCTTGCACACGCAGGATGAAACGGCCCGCACGGTCGTCCTGGAGGCCGGAGGGCATTATCTGCTGACCGTCAAAGACAATCAGCCCACCTTGCGGGCCAACCTCGAAAAGAAAGTCGCCGCTCCCCAAGCGGATTTTTCCTCCTAAGCACCCGACCGACACCCAAGCCCGCACCCGGGAAATCAACAAGGGACGCGCGGAAAGCCGGGCCATTCGCACCACTCCGGTCAACCCGGAAGACGTGGGGTTCCCGATGGCCCAACAAGCCGCGCGTCTCTTGCGCCAGACCCAAGGACGCAAAGACGAAGAGGTGGCTTTAATCACCAGCGCTCCGGTCTCCGTGCTGTCGGCGATGCTCTGGCTCCAGCTCAACCGCAAGGGTTGGGGCATCGAAAGCGGCCTGCACCAGCGGTTGGATGTCTCCTACAACGATGACCGCTGCCGGGTGCAAAGTAATAATGGGATATGGGTCTTGGGCATGTTTCGCCGCGTGGCCAACAGCCTCTTTGTCGAATGGAGCACCCAACAGCGACGCCCAGAACAGGTCACGACCACCAGCTTCCAAACCCTGATGGCGGAAAATCATCGCGCGGCGGCCATGCGATTTGTCCTCTGCAAACGCCCAGCCCTTAAAAACCTCTCATGAATGGGCCCTGCCCACAGCCTCGTTAATGCTCAAAAGGCTTGCAATCCTCCGGTGATGGTGCCTCAAACGAAACGCTAAGGTCAGTTATCGCTTTACAAACCCTCGATGTGGAGGCCCGTGAATACATTTGATTTTCGTTTCTTCGTTAGTGTCTCGTTGGCAGCACTCATAATCTTGGCTGCTGCCCCTGAGGTTACAACAGCCGGCCCAGCGCCGGTGAAGGAGCTTCCTGCGTCGGCCTTAATCTCAACCAAGTTGCAACTTGTGCCGAAAAGCCAGCTAACCGAGGTGTATCTCGTAAATAACTCGAAGGATAAAAAAAATGCGGCCTCCGTGGAAATGACCCAAGAGTACTTTGGATTGGTGGGAATGGCTCCCAGAAAAGATTCCGTTGAAATTAAATTGGACCACGGTGAGAAATCGGTGGTTTACCAAATTAACACTCGTTACGTCAGGGTGAAAACTCGCGTTATTTCCGCGAGTTTCGTTAACTAATCTGAATTCATGTTTTGTCGCGCAGCGACAGGTATGCGCGATGCAATCTTAGAGGCAACGGCCTTGGCGGGGGCCGGAAAGCTCAAGGAGGAACGGACGACGCGCACGCATAGGGAGCGGACCCGTAGCATCCTTGAACTTTCCGGCCCCGCCGTACAATTGCCCTCGGACTCATCGCGCTGGGAACGCGACAGCGGCCCTGCCGCTTAGGCCGGTGGTTGTGCTGTAACGGGGAAATTGATCGGCAATGCCAAGGACATTGTTTGAATCAAATGCGGATATACCCGGATAATGTCTGGAAATGAATCGTCCGCAACGGGGACGCGATGCAATGGTGACGCGGACATTTGGCGGATTCAAGGCGGAGCCGGATTGTTCACGGACACGGGCATGGACTGGCTGCGAACGCGGATGTGGTCATGGACTGCGCGCGGCTGCGGACTGGACGCGGACACGGCCCGGACACGGACTGACCACGGATACGTCTGCGGGCTTGGTCCGGGCATAGTTGTGGACTGGTTGCGGACACGGTTGGGGCGCGGACATTGACTGTTTTCTGACTGGACGCGGGCGCGGGCTGGACAAGGCCACGGACGGCTGGCCGCTCTATAGCGCGGACATTCCGCGTCCAAACCCCGTCTTCTTCGCGGACGCAAAAACCTTGTCTAGGCAAGGGGTAAGGCTTGTACCCTCCAAAACCGCTAGGTGAAGACCCGCGAATGCGTTAGCGTTTTTATTTTTGTGCGCGGCAATTTCGATGCTCCTTGAACTGGATTTGTGAAGCAGGTGGACACTTTGCGCTCGACTCGTTCGCGTTGATAATGTCTGCGGAGGCGTGCTCTTTTGTGTATCAGATACATCCGCGCTTTTCGTGGTTCAGCTAAAGTTGCTCCATGATTAAGAGGAGAGCAGCCACATGAACAGCGAGCAGACAGATTTTCCGACCCCTGGACCGCTTGGCGAGATTGGTTTCATTGACGAGAAGAGGCTGCTGGCAAGGTTGCCAGTTAGCCGCCGCACTTTGGGCAACTGGAAAGCAAAGGGAGTCCTGCCATACATCAAGATCGGCAGACGGTGCCTGTACGACTGGGCAAGTGTGCATGGCGCTCTGTTGCGGCGACAAAGAGGCGGGCCGTGAGGGTGGGGAGTCCGGCTGGGATGGTACGCCCGATATTGGGAGAATGGGACTCCCGTGTTTCGCGCCGACCGTGACTGCCATACCCCCGGCATGGGGGGCTTTTGTAGGGGTGGCCTGATTATGAAACCGGGCTTCAGAGAGAAGTGGATTTTGGGAGAAATTGCTGGTTGCCAACACTTCTGCTTTCTGCCACAAAACTGCCGTGACCCTTTCACGGCAAACAGTCGCTATAATGACTTCGGTACTCTGCGGAATGCTGACCGGGTGCGGCAGCCTTCCAAAATTCCAAGTGGGCATTGACTCGGACCCGCAAGGGGTGAGGGTTGAGGTCAATAATGATTACGTGGGCAAAACTCCAACAACCTATACGATTGCCGGCAACTCCGACCGGTCTTTTAACGGCAATTGGGTACAGGGGGGGCATGATCGAATTCGTCGCGACGCCCCCAGCAGGAGAAACGAACCTGTACGTGCAGAGAAAGCTTTTTCGCCCGAGTGCTTTCTTCCAACAGGGCGACCACATTCCCGAAAAGATTTTTTTCGACATGCACGTAAAAACTGAACAGATCAACATCGGCGAACACCCATGAACGGGGCCTTGGAACACATGAAAAATCATCTCCTGACTTTGATTTTTGCAATAATTCTCTGTCTTTGTTTGGCTCCCGGTGCCAACGCGACGGACCCTATTCATCAACAGACTTCCGAGTATGCAACGATCAGGTGGGCTGGACGTGACAACAGCTACGTGATCCGCCCAAACGGCCAAGTCGAATTCGTCGGCCCTCAACTCGCCAAAGTGAAAAAGCCCGACCGCGTGGATGACCGCTCCTTTTACATGAACATCGTTATGAACGCCCTGGCGAAGGAGGGTTACGAGTTTGCCGGGATTTCAAACGATGACATCATCATGAAAAGAGCAGTGTCCCATCAGTGAAGCACGGTTTGCCAGCCTGGTTTCCCAGGGAGTTACGAATGGAGGATTCGCTCCTTACGCCTCGCTAAACCAGAAAACACCCTGCCCAGCGGATGTCCAACTGGCCTTGGCATACTCGCCGCGATGAATCGCAGAACATTCCCGGATTTTCGCCTCCGGCGTCCCAACGGTCACTACGCGCTGAGGACCGGTGCAGTGGCGAAGGTTAAGGATTGCACAAACGGATAAGCTTCAGTCCGACCATTCATACCTTGCAGAGCGCGGACTGACGGCGGAAACCATCGCGGCCTTCAGTGTCGGCTTCTGTAGCAAAGGCACAATGGCAGATCAAATAGCTTTGCCGATACGTAATCCACAAAGTGAAGTCGTTTCCTACGCAGGTCGCTGGCCCGGTGAACCATCAGAAGGCACTCCGAAACACAAACTTCCCCAGGGCTTTCGCAAGTCACTGGAGCTTTTCAACATTGACCGGGCAATCAAAGAACCGGGTGAAATGCCACTGGTTATCGTAGAAGGTTTCTTCGATTGCATGAAGTTGCATCAGCATGGGTGCCGCAAAGTCGTTGCCCTCATGGGAAGCACCATGTCAACCGCACAGGAAGAACTAATCCGCCAATCCACAAATGGCCAAAGCCAGGTCATTGTCATGCTTGACGAAGACGACGCAGGACGAACCGGACGCGATGATGTCGCCATCAGCTTAGCCAGATTTTGTTTCGTCAAGGTTCACCAGTTCGATAAACCGGGCGCACAGCCTGAGCAATTGTCAGCCGACGAAATCAACCGTCTGATTGGAGGTGTCGCGTGAAGCGTTATGTAGGAAAGCGCAATGGCACCGCTGCGGATGTCCTCGTGGATGGTCATCCGCTGAATCCCAGGTTGGACTTGTGGAATCATAGCCCATCGGGGTTCGAACGGGGTTACCACGGAAGCGGTCCTGCGCAACTTGCTCTCGCGACCGGCGATTGAACACGGGGGAGGACGAGCCTGCTATGGCCGCTGGCGTCGAAAAAAGCCAATGGAGCGTTGCGGAATTGGTTGAACGCTGTGGCGAATAAAGAATACATCGAGCGGTTGCAATCGGTCATATTCCACTTGCACAAGTGCGATTCAGCTTGGGTTGAATCCGTGCCCGTGCATGAGGTTTTTAAGGGCGAAACTATCTGGCAAGGGGACGTGGAGGTTTTCAATCTCAAGGGGCATCCTAAAGCCAAGCGTGCTTATCGCCACGACGGTCAATGATATTGAATTGGTCTCGGTCGATTTTTATACCTCCGTCGGCAAGCGTTTTGCGCATCTGCTTGACTGCGACCTTCATATCTGGAGAAAGGTTAAAAGTAACGCGGGTCAAGGATGCCTGCCAGATCGGATGGACCTCCTCGCGGAATAGAGAACCTATGGTGAATCCCGCCTTAACCAGGATATTACGAATACGATTATGCCAATAAGGGGAGTCGAATGTTCCGATAATCCGGTGAAACAATTCAACGTCTTTCCCATCGACTTCAACTTCAGGTCGAGAGGATGGAACATTGCGATTTATTGAAACTCGCATAATAGGGTGACATTAAGGCCAAAGTTCAGACTGGGCATAACAGGCGGTGACAATCGATGGACGCCGTCGCATCCGCCGCAGGGCTGCGGTAGCTTCAAAGCTCAGTTGCCAGGCTTTTGTCGCGATCAGGTTGGCGATTTCATGGGTTTTAAGATGACCCCACATATATTCGACCGGATTGAGTTCCGGCGCGTAGGCCGGCAGGCGTTCCACAGCCATGCGCTGTTGGGTGGAGGCAATGTAATTTTTGACCAGAAGACTGCGGTGGATCGGCGCGCCATCCCACAGCACCAGAATTTTGCCGAGGATATGTCGTTGCAGGTGCCGGAGAAACTCAATGACTTGCGGGCTTTTGATGCTGCCCTTGTGAATTTGAAAGTAAAACCGCCACAACGCCAACCCGCCAATGATGGAAAGACTTTTCCAGTTGAAGGTTTCCGTCAGGAGCGGGCCTGGAACTCGCACCCGGCGCAGTGCCGGTTTAGGACCAGGTCCGGCGGGGTAGCACTGGAGAGCAGCGCGGCAATTTTCTCAATGTGTTTCTGCACCTCACCGGCCAGCACCGGGGTGTTAACCTTCAATGTGGCGCGGTCGTCGCCATGCACAATTTTGCTGACGATTATCTTGCGTCCCACCGCTTCCGAAAGCACAAGTGCGTCAAAGACCAGCAACAATTTGTCGACCCTGCCAAGTTTGTTCGTGAAGATGAAGCGCATAGGTGCGAACTTCGCCGGTCTGCCCCAACCTTCCGACGGTATTCGTTCAATGGCGTGGAGTGTGGACTCAAGGGTGTAGGAATTGAGTTCCGCTCGTACAACCACGCCAGTTGCCAGCCGCCATTCGCCACCTTTGAGCTTCTCCGGTGCCGGTGAAACTACGGATTCGTCCATCGGCGATTCTGAAACGAGGCGGCCTGTTTGTGTCGCCATGGATGAAGCGGTTTGTGATTTCACCCATTCCGCATAGGTTTTGGGCCAGGTCATCGGTGCCTTCGTCGTTGGGTAATTATAGGACGGTACTCAATAATTCAGACTTGTTTTGTTGGGCCATGTGATGTTGATGTTGGATGTGTTGAGCGCACTCGTTCATATCGTCAATTTCAATGGCTTGGATTCGGTCCTTTACATCCTCAAGCGCTACCCCCATGGATGCCATATCCTAGAGCCCGTCCTGCAGAACCCATGAAAATCACATCCATTCAGACCCATGTCTGCCATGCGCGGATGCGCAATTGGATTTTCGTCAAGGTGTTCACCGACCAACCTGGCCTCTGGGGGTGGGGTGAGGCGACGCTGGAATGGCACACCCGCGCCGTCATCGGCGCACTCGAAGATATTTCGCCGCTCCTCATCGGTGAGGATCCCACGCGAATCGAACATCTTTGGCAAATGATGTATCGCCAGCATTTCTGGCATGGGAACGGCGTCGTCCGCGGCACCGCCCTCAGTGGAATCGACATTGCGCTATGGGACATCCTTGGAAAAATCCATGGGGTGCCCTGCCATAAACTCTGGGGAGGGCCCGTGCGGGACTACGTCCGTTTGTATTGCCATCTGGGTGGCGGGAAAATGGAGGATTTTTATAAAACCAAGCCGCAGGATGCGGCGCGATTTGGCCGGCTGGCCCAACGCGCGGTGGCCGAGGGATTCACCGCTTTCAAAGCCATGGCGGTCCCGGAAACGATGCCCTTGGAAGGATTGCCGGCCATTCGCTATGCGGCTGCCTGCGTGAACGCGATGCGCACGGCAGTGGGTAACGATATTGACATCATGGTGGATTGCCATGCCCGGCCAAGCCCGCGAATGGGAATGCAATTTGCCCAGGCGTTGGAGCCGTTTGGCTTGTACTTTCTGGAGGAACCATGCTGGCCGGAAACGATGGACGATCTGGCATTGATCCAGCGCGCGGTAAAGACCCCGATCGCCACGGGGGAACGGCTGGTGGGCATCCATGCCTTTCGCGAACTATTTGAAAAACGGGCGGCCAGCGTGATCCAGCCCGACCTAACTCACTGTGGGGGATTAAGCGAAGCCAGGCGCATCGCTGGCATGGCGGAAGCTTATCGGGTCGCCCTGGCGCCTCATAACCCTCAGGGACCAATCAGCACTGCTGCCTCGATTGAGTTCGGCTTTGCCACACCTTCCTATATCATTTGCGAGAGCGTCCACAACGACGTCCCCTGGCGCCATGACATCGTCAGCGGAGAGCTTCGTATCAAGAAGCAAGGGCGACTGGCGCTGCCAACTCAGAAGCCCGGCCTGGGCATTGAAATAAACGAAAAGGAGGTCAAGAAGCATCCTTTCCAGCAGGAGACTCTACAGCGAACCTTCTATAAAGACGGAAGCGTGGGTGACTGGTGAAGCGATGAATCTTAAAGTTTGTCATGTTCTAATAGCCGCATTGTATCGGGGTATTTTTCACCCGAGGCCGAAACAGCGGGCCAATGCGGGTGTCAACTGATTGATGCGGCCCGTTTTCTAAATGTGCAACCGGTAATTCCTATTGAATCGTTTTCCGTTTTCGCCACGGAGGTGGATCATCCCGAATGCGTGGCGTTTGATCGTGAGGGCCATTTGTGGGCGGGGGGCGAGAGTGGGCAAATCTACCGGATCACTGCGGAGGGCGTGGTGCGATTGGTGGCCACGCTCGGCGGGTTTTGCGCTGGATTGGCCTTCTCCACGGAGGGTGACTTGTTCGTCTGCAACTCTCCGCACGGCGTTGTCAGAGTCAAGACCGATGGTGCCTTTTCTGTTTTTGCCAGTCATGCCGGCGAGCATAAAATCATCTGCGCGAATTACGGCTTGTTCGATGTCCGCGGCAATTACTACCTCACGGATTCGGGTCATTGGAAAAAGCGAAACGGATTCCTGTTGCGTTTCCGTCCTGACGGGCGCGGCGAAATTCTGGCCGGTCCGTTTGGCTATCCCAACGGCTTGGCGTTGAGCGCGGACGGGAGTTCGCTGTTCATGGTCGAGAGCGAAACCAATTCCGTCCTTCGGATCGAGATTCGCGCTGATCAGTCCATCGGCGCGGCCACGACGTACGCGGCGGATTGCGGGCGATTTCCCGACGGGCTGACCTTGGATGCCGACGGCAATCTTTACGTATGCTGTTATGCCTCGGATGAAATATGGCGCATTGGGCCCTCGGGCGAAAAAGATCTCTTGGCGTGGGATCCGTGGGCCATTCTGCTGGGAAGCCCGACGAATATGGCTTTCGGCGGAAAAGATTTTGACGAGCTTTACGTGGCTAATCTGGCCAGGACAACGATTACCCGCGCGCGGGTCGGCTGCCGCGGCCAGCTTTTACCATGGATGGCGCAACCGAAACCAAATAAAGAAACCGTAAATCGAAAGAATGATTGACACAAACAAAAGCCACCAGATGCGAAAATCCTTCCAGCCGTGATAACGCGCCTGTTCCTGGGGTGGCAGCGCGGCGTAATGCGGAGACCAGATGATGCCCCTGGTTTTTTCAGTGGCGGGCGCGGAGGTGCCCAGGGAAACGACCACCATGACCGCCATGCAAAAAAGCCACGCCAGGAATGCCCGGTGCAGATAGGTATTGTAGGGGCCAAGCATGGCCACATGCGGAAAGAGCCACGCATCGAGCAGCCAGGTAAAGAAAAAACCCGCGCAAATAGTACTGACCGCCCCGGCGGCATTGGCGCGACGCCATAGCAAGCCGAGGGTGAAAACAACGGCAAAAGGCGGCGCGATGTAAAAAAAGACGTTCTGAATTTTGACAAATAACGGAGTCGAACTGGCGGCGTAGCCAAAGGCGACGGCTACGCTTGCGGCTAGCGCCAACGCGCCGCTCCAGCGTCCAAAGCGAACCTGTTGCGTCTCGTCCGCGCGCGGGTTCCACCATTTTTTATAGAGGTCCATGGTCAGGATGGTCGAGGTGGAGTTGAGCACTGTGGAGAGGGTGGACATCAACGCCCCAGCCATGGCGGCCAAAATCAAACCCTTGAAGCCGGCGGGCACCAGGGTCTTGACCAATACCAGGTACGCCTGGTCGGGACGTTGGAGGTGGGGAAAAAGCTTAAACGCGGCAATGCCGGGCAAAATGAAAAAGAAGGGGGTGATGATATGGAGGAAGCCGGCGCAAACGACACCCATCCGGGCATTCCACTCGTCCTTGGCTCCAAGGACGCGTTGCACGATATGCTGGCTGGTGCAACTGTACCAGATGCCCACTGTCAGGAAGCCGGTGAAAACGCCCGTGAATGGAAACGGTTTCGAGGAAGGCGAATGAAACATTTGGAATTTTTCAGGAAATTCATTCACCAGCGGCAAAAGACTGCCCGCTTTCCTCAGGGCTAGGATTGGCACCAGTACCCCCGCTCCTAAGAGGACAATCATTTGCAAAAAATCTGTCCATGCCGCCGCCTTCAACCCCCCGTAAATCGTGTAAAGGCCCGCGGCCAGGGCGAAGAACACGATCCCATAAAGCACGTTTAATCCAAAAACACTTTCCAGCGCGATGCCCCCGGCGTAAAGCGACCCGGCGATAATTGCCGCCACATAACCAATGACCAGAACCAAGGCGAATATGTAACGGCAGAGCGGGTTGTATCTCCGCTCCAAAAATTCAGGCATGGTATAGAGGCCGGTGCGAACGTAGTAGGGTAGAAAAATCCAGATCAGCAAACTATAGATAATCCATGTGTTCCAGCTTCCAGCGGCCAGGACCACGCCGTATTGGTAGGCGCCGCCCACATTGGCAATGAAATGTTCACTGCTGATGTCCGCCGCCACCATCGATGCGCCGACCACATACCATGGAATTTTTTTGTCCCCCAAAAAATAACCGCGCGCGGTGCGATGCCCGCGCCGCCCAACCCATAAGCCCAGTCCCAGAAGAATGAGGACATAGGCCAGAAACACCCCAAAATCCAGGACATTGAGTTGCGCGTAGTCGGGCATAGCAAACAGCCGCAGGGAGTGTGAATGACTCGCCAATAAATGCCAGAAAGATTAGCTTGGGATCGGAACATGTGAGCGCAAGTATTGTCAAACAGACGGCCTGGCGCGCCGGAGTGGCCCGGCGAACCATCAATCCCCCTGCCGGGGTCGAGTTGGCCGGTTTGGGTTATTATCTCCACCGCGTTTGGCGGCGCGTTCGGGACGATCTCACTGCGACGGCCCTGGTCGTGACAGACCACCATGAAGGAAGCGTTGCCGTTGTATCCTTGGATTTGATGTATAACGGTCTTGCGTTTACTCGCCGCGTCCGGCAATTGGCCTGCGCTCAAACCGATCTTTGTCCCACGGCCATTTGCGTCAATGTCTCGCACAGCCACAACGCGCCCACGGCCGGTTTTATTCGCGGCTGCGGCGATCGCGATGAAGCTTATCTCGAGGCCGCCGCTCGCGCTGCGGCCAATGCAGTCATTGGAGCCTGGCGCGCTCGCCGGCCTGCCGTTCTTTTCGCGGGCCATGGTGAATTAACGGAAATGACCTTCAATCGCGCCCGCGAAAACGGGCCGACTGATCGTCTGCTCAGTGTGTTGCGGATTGAGGAGACCTCCGGGCGGCCGATGGCGGCCGCAATCAATTTTCACTCGCATTGCACGGCCCACATGGAATTAGATTTGCAGGCGGTATCCCGTGACTGGCCCGGAGAGGTGGTGGATCAAATCGAAACTAGCCTGCCAGGGGTAATGGCGATTTATTGCCAAGGCACCGCTGGCGATGTCAATTTCCGCCGCGAATTCAATGGAACCGAAAAACGGTTCGAGCCCGCCCTCGCCCTGTCGATGCTCGCCCTCAACGCATGGCAGATGGCGCGGCTCGTGGAACGGCCCGGAGTCGAATCCATCGCTTTTAACGTGGCGCTGCCAACCCGACGCTGGGACCGCTCAGAAATCCTGGGCGACCGCGAGGAAGGACTGCACCGCATGCGCACAGGCGATGTCCACGGATGGCTGGAGGGCCTCGCCCGCCGCAGCGTCAACCAGCCTGAACGATTGCCATTGCGCTACGGCGGCAGCGTTGAGAAGGCAGTCGCGGCCCTCGCCCGTTTTGCCGTTGAATGGACGGACGATATTCTGCCAATACTTGACACTCGGGCGGAGAAGCTTGAGGCGGAGGTGCAGGCGCTCCGCATTGGGGATATTTGGATCGCGGCCCATCCTTCCGAACTGTTCACGAGTTTGGGGCTGGACCTTCGCCGCCAGTGGCCCGGAGATTTATTCGTGCTGGGATACTCGAATAGCTCGATCGGCTACTTACCGGATGCGAAGGAATTTGAACATCCCAGTTATGCGACGATTCAGTCTCCAAAATTCACCGGCCAGTTTCCGTTTACCCCTCAATCCGGCGCAACGCTGGTCAACGCGCTTTTGGAGGCGTTGCATTCCATTGATTGACAAAACTAAAGTGAGCACACATGCGAAAAACAGAAATTAAAGATCCCGCCAGGGAAAAAAACACGGGCGCTTATTCCTCGGCGGTGGAAATAGACGGATGGGTTTATGTTAGCGGGCAAGGGCCGGTGGACCCAAAAACGGCCCAGCCCATCCCTGACGCGATTGAAGAGGAAACCGCCTTGGTTCTCGGGAGCATCGAACGCATCCTTCGAGAAGCTGGTTGCTCGATTGACGACATCGTCAAATGCACAGTCCACCTGGCGGACATGGAGGAATTTGACCGCTACAACCGCGTCTATCGCGAGTTTTTCAAAACCGCCAAGGTTCTTCCCGTCCGCACCACCGTGCAATCGGTGCTTTGGAAAGGGATCAAGATTGAAATTGATTGCGTAGCACGCAAACCCGGTTGACCTGACAACTCAAGGAATGCCCACGGCGCGGTAAAAAATGGCGTTGGTACTAGCCGCTGTCGAATCGATGAAGAGCGCGGAGGAGTTGGTCAGGACGCGGTATCCGACCGCCGCCCAATTGGGGCCGGTGGGAGTGGGCGCGGATTGCAACACGTAGCGCGCCATCGGCGTGCCTTGCACCGTCACCGCCGGATAATTGCCCTGCCACGAGCCGGATAATTGCGCGGGGGCGGGCGGGACGTGGCCGACAAAAGGCGCGCCGTCGGCAAATTTAAAAAAGGCGGCGTCGCCCCCGTTCAAATTGAGGACGAGTTGTCGTTTGGCAGTGCTGCCGCTGCCGCTGATGACCGGCATCGAGTTTGTCGTGACCAGGTCGGATTCCAAGTCAAGCATATTAACGGCGGTGACGGGGCCGGTTCCGGTTTCAAAGTTGAGCTTGATCGTTTGCAGGCAACTTGAGGCGGGGCCGTTGGTGGAGGTCAGGGCGTTAACCACCATCATGTAAATTTCGTTGTTATAGTTTGGACCGTCCAGATTTTCGTCCAGGAGCTTGAACCAGGCGATGATGACCTGGCCCGGAATACCGCCATTGTTGGTGCCAGGATTGGTCACAGCCCAACCATTTAAATAGGGATCGTTTTTCTGAAATTCCCACCAACTATAGGACTTGGGCGCGGCCACACTGTCGGTAAAACCGATCGGTTCGGGAGTGTTGCTCGACGTGGTGGGGTTGCCTTTAAGAATCATGATGCTAGTCGTCGTGCCATCCGGGAAAGACGTGTAGGCGCTGGCCGGCCCGGGTGGAGGATTGCTGTCATTTGGATTGTGCAAATCATAGACGGGCTGCAAGCAGGCCAGCGAGCGGCCCAGGATCGCCGCCCGATGATTGATATCCACCTGCTCCTGGCAAAACGCGTTGGTATAAGTGTCGCCGCTATAACCATTGGGCAGAATGTTGAAAAGGGTCGCCGCGCCCGAATTATACACAAAGCCAATCAACATCTTCGCGTTGAAAGCCAGGGAGGCAAACGTATTGAAACGCATTTCCGACGCGGAAGGATTGCGATAGACTGTCATGTCGTAATCCTGCACGGAGTGAAAAGTCTGCATGTAGGTCGCAAAAGGGATTTTGTAATTGATGCCTGTCTGGCGGTAGCGCCACAGTTCGCTAAACCAGCTCGTGTAAGGCCATGAATACGCCGGTCCAATGTCGTTGGTGTAGTTGGTGTTGTATTGCGAGGTGAAGGGGTACTCATCAAAACAAATCATATCCACATGCCCCTGGGTGATCATCGCGCTCAATGAGGCATCGCTGGCTTGTCCGGCGTAATTATTTATATAAAGAATGGTGTTGGGAAAATTGGATTCGCAGGAATTAAACCAGTTAATTTCGTTGGTCAAGGTTGCGCCGTCATCAAGATTTAATTCATCACCCAATTCCAAGTCGATAAGCTGGCTCAGGCAAGGCGTCTCGGCGTTGAAGCCAAATTGATTATTCGCGTCCACCGGCGGCATGTCGGAGGGCCCGGAAACCCAGCGCCCCCACGGAAAACCCGGCGCGGGGCCAAGATAGGCTTGCCAGCCGGGGTCGAACCAATTAACAGACGTGTAATTCGCATTGGAATAAGTTACCAGGTTGAACTCATCGTTAAACTGGACCATGGCCTGTAATTCGATCCCTCGATTGAGTAGAATTTGGGTGGCCTTGCTGAGTTGGGCATGCCCGGTTGAGGCCGCCAGGACGGCGGCGGCGCAAACGGCCGCGAACGGGAAATTCACTTTCATGTCTCCTTGATAACTAGCCGAAGAACGGACGAATCTCAAGGTCCAATGAACCAAAACGTTGCAAGTTCAGCCTGACTCGCTACCATTTCCGCCGTGCCATCAGTCTCCTTGAGTGTCCAACGAAGCGCATCGGAAAAGGACGGCGCGCCTCGCTTCGAGGAACACGAAGTCGAGGTGGCGGAAAAGGCCTCGGTTCTCGATGCGCTGTTCGCCCTGCAACGCGGGCCTTGCCCGGATCTTGCCTTCCGCTACTCGTGCCGGGTGGGCATGTGCGGGTCGTGCGCCATGGTCGTCAATGGCCGCGAGCAACTTATCTGCAGCGTCCTGATCGAGTCCGTCGGACGCCGGTTGCGCATCCAACCGTTGCGCAATTTGCCGGTGGTCCGTGATCTTGCGGTCGATATGACACCTTTTTTCGCCGCCTATAAGCGGGTCCTGCCTCAATTCGTCCCGAGGGATGATTTGGACGCGAATCATTTTTTTCTGATGCCTCATGACAGCCAAGCGTGGCAGAACTTGAACCACCAACCCCAATGTATCGACTGTGCGGCCTGTTTTTCCGCCTGCTCTTTGGTGACGTTGCATCCGCGCTACGTGGGGCCAATGGCGTTGCACCGTGCCTTGAGCTTGCTGGTCGATCCTCGAGACAAGGCAAAGGCGGCGCGGTTGGCCGTTGTCGCGGGGGAGAACGGCGCGTTCGGCTGCCATACCCTCGGCAATTGCCGGGATGCTTGTCCACGCGGCATTTCTCCCACCCACTCGATTTCCCGGCTGAAACGGCTTGCCTTGGCTGGCTGGTTCGGGAATTTCTTGGGCCGTTTCTTCAAGGCATGAACGAAACTCTCGACACCGATATCCTGATCCTCGGAGCTGGCGGAGCGGGACTGATGGCCGCCCTGCATGCCTACTGGCGCAATCCCTCGCTGGACATCACACTCGTTGCAAAGGGAATGCTGGGCAAGAGTGGCTGCACCCGGATGGTCCAGGGCGGGTTTAATGCCGCCCTTGATCCTGGCGATTCCACCCAGGCCCATTTCGAAGACACCGTCCGCGGCGGCGCCTTTCTTAACGACCAGGACCTCGCCTGGACTTTGGCCCAGGATGCTCCCGGCATTGTGCGCGAACTGGAGAATAAAATGGGCTGCCTTTTTGACCGTCGGCCCGATGGGCGAATTCACCAAAAAGCCTTCGCGGGTCAGAGTTTCGACCGCACCGTCCACGTCGGCGATTTGACGGGGATTGAAATCATGTCGCGGCTGCGGGACCAGGTTTTTGGCGTCGGAATTCGCTGTCTCGAGTACACGCGCGGGGTGGAACTGTTGCTTGAAAAAACCGGCCGCCAGGTCGTGGGCGCGCTCCTGCTCGATATTCAAACGGGAAAATTTATCGCGGTCCGGGCCAAGGCTGTGGTCCTGTGCACCGGCGCG
Organism: Saccharimonadales bacterium (SeqCode); assembly: GCA_035648615.1. Lineage (GTDB taxonomy): Bacteria > Verrucomicrobiota > Verrucomicrobiia > Limisphaerales > Palsa-1400 > DASRLE01. Next base: position 20,618 of record DASRLE010000091.1, read on the forward strand.
GGCCCGTTGCAGTATGAACGTTCTGCGTGCGCGCAGGAAAAAGCGATGGATGGCGTGACGATGGCTTTTCGCGCCGGCGCTCATCTGATGGATATGGAAATGGTGCAGTTCCATCCCACCGGCATGGTCGTGCCCGGCTCGCGTTTGAACGGGGCGCTGCTTGAGGAAGGATTGCGCGGAGCCGGAGCCCAATTGTTCAACGGCGCAGGACAGCGGTTTATGGCCGGCTATGATCCGGAGCGGATGGAACGTTCCACGCGAGACCGCGTCTCTCGCGCCAGTTATATGGAAATCATGGCCGGACGCGGCACGGCCAACAGCGCGGTCTGGATCGATGTTTCGCACCTTGGGGCGGATTTTGTCACCAGGAACTTTGCCGGGATGCGCGATCGTTGCCTGCGCGTTGGCTTCGACTTGGCGCGCGAACGCGTCGAGGTTTCCCCCACCGCTCATTTTGTCATGGGAGGCATCCGCATCGACCGCGATGGAGCCACCAACCTGGAAGGGCTTTTCGCGGCGGGCGAAGATTCCGCCGGCGTTCATGGCGCCAATCGCCTTGGTGGCAATGGCGTGGCCGAATCCACCGTATTCGGGGCGCGGGTCGGGGAGACGGTGGCGGTGATGGTGAACGATGTAAAACACGGCGAATTCATACGAGAACAGATCCACGCGGCAGAAGCGGAATGTCTCCGGCATTTCCAGCAGCCGGACGGCGAAAGTCCGTGGGTATTGAGGGATGAGTTGGGTAAGTTAATGTGGCAGCGGGTCGGCATTGTCCGGCGCGGCGAGCGATTGCGCGAAGCGTTAGACCAGCTCTCGGCCATGGCCGGGCGAGCGCGCCGTCTTTGCGTCCCGGGCGGAAAGGCTTTCAACTTAACGTGGCAACAGGCCCTTGACTTGCGCAACCTGGTCACAGCTTCGGAACTGACCGCCCGCGCCGCGTTGGCCAGGGAAGACAGCCGGGGCGCGCATTATCGGGAAGACTTTCCCGAGATCGACCAGGCGCGCTGGTTGAAAAATATTTATCTGGCCCGTGACGGGGATGGCGTCAAAATGTGGACTAAAGATGTTGTTCTCTCGCGGCTAAAATTGTGAAGGGATGAGACTGCAAAACAAAATTGCCATTGTCACCGGCGCGGCCCACGGCATCGGCCGGGCCATTGCGGATTTATTCGGGCGCGAGGGGGCGCGAGTGTTTGTTATTGACATCGATGCAAAGGCGGGGCGTCAAACGGCCGCCGCCCTTGGTCGCGCGGAGTTCCTTCGGTGCGATGTTTCCAATGCGGCGCAGGTGGCGCGCGCGGTGAAAACGGCCGCCGCCAAAAAGGGACGCATTGACGTCCTGTGCAACAACGCGGCTTACATTGCCCCATGCTGGCATAACGCGGCGGAGGCATCCGCGCTGGAGTGGAGAAAATCGGTCGATATTTCACTGCTCGGGGCGGCTCATTTCATCCACGCAACGCTGCCCTTCATGGCCGGGCCGCGCGGCGGTTCGATTATCAACATCAGTTCCATCCAGGGAATGGTGGGAGGCCGGGACTCTGCGGCCTACACCACTGTGAAACACGCGTTGATCGGTTTGACGCGGAGCGTGGCGCGGGATTTCGGGCCGCAAAACGTTCGCTGTAACGCCCTTTGTCCCGGCGCGATTACCACCCGCATTTCGCCCGAGCCAGGTTCGGAACTTCACCGGAGGCAAGTCAATAATACTTTTTTGGGCCGTGTGGGCCGCGTCGAGGAAGTGGCCGCGGCCGCCCTGTTCCTCGCTTCCGACGAGTCCTCCTATATCACGGGCACCGTGCTGCCGGTCGATGGCGGTTGGACGGCCATGTGATGCCCGGCGCGAGATCCAATATTTGGAAGGCGGGGGCGGCGAGCGTCACGATCACGCCGGAAGAACCAATGTGGCTGGCCGGTTGGGCTTCGCGGTGCGAGCCAGCCGACGGGGTTGCGCTCGATCTCCGCGCCAAGGCGCTGGCGCTGCAAGACGAGGGCGGACGTTATGCGGTTATATTGACCGCGGACCTGATTGCCATTCCGCGCGGTCTGGCCGAAGCCGTGGCCGATCGCATTCATGAGTGTTGGGGTTTGCCGCGCGAATGTCTGATTTTCAATGCTTCACACACGCATAACGGCCCGGAAGTGCGACCGGACAAAGTGCCCTTTTTTGAAATTCCGCCGTCGTTCGCCGCCAAAATTCCTTCCTGCGCGCGGATGATGGAGGAGAAGATGGCAGGCGTGGCGAACGCCGCGCTGGAAAATCTGGCGCCCGTCGGTTTGCGCGTCAGTCAAGCATCGGTTGGCTTTGCCACCAACCGCCGCGTGCCGCCCGGAATTGCGCTGGACGATATTCCTGTTCTTGAAGTGTCGCGCCCGGACGGGCAACCGCTGGCCATCCTCTTCGGGTATGCGTGCCATAATCTTGTTTTGCCGCCGGCTTTTCGCCGGTATCATGGTGATTACGCCGGGATTGCCCAGCAAAACCTCGAGGAAACCTTTCCCGGAGCGGTGGCGCTGTTTCTTTCCGGGGCAGGCGGCGACCTCGATCCCGCCCCGCGCGGCTCCGAGGATTGGGCGCTCGCGCATGGCCATGCCCTCGCGGACGCAGTCAAACAAAGCATGTCCTCGCCGAGGCGATGGGTGTCGGGCGGATTGAGAGTGGCCTTCGAAGACGTTCCCTTGGATTTCGCGCCACCGGCCTCGCGGCAGAAGCTGGAGGCGGACGCGCAATCCCGGGATGCGCCGGTCGCGCGCAAGGCCAGGTTTTTGCTTGACATAAGCGGGAAGCTGGCCGGCAGTTATCTTTGTCCCGTCCAGGGATTGTTTTTGGGCCGTGAATTGTTGCTTTTCGCCCTCGGTGGCGAACCGGTGGCCGATTATGCGACACGGTTGCAAAAAGAGTTTGCCGGCCCGGTCGTTTGGGTGGCGGGATACTGCAATGATATGTTTGGATATCTCCCGTCGCGCCGCGTGCAGGAGGAAGGAGGCTATGAGGCTGGCCGCGCCCTGCTGTGGAGCGGATTGCCCGGCCCGTTTGCCGCGGACACCGAAGCCCGCGTCATTGCCGCCACCCGCCGTCTGGCTGCGAGGTTGCGCGGCGCGGAACAAAACGATAAGCTTGCCTCATGAAACCGCCGCGACGCCGGATAAGACTGAGCTATGTCAACACCAACGAATCTGTCCTGGCCGAGTTGCTTGAGGACGAGGCGTCCGGTGTGTGCGAACATGTGTGGGATCTGTTGCCAGTCGAGGCAAAGGTGATCCATGGCATGTACTCGGGGGCCGAGGTTTTTTTAATGCTGGAGGACCCCCGCCCCGCCCCGCGCGAGAACTTGGTGCAGCTTCCGTTGCCAGGCGAACTGCTGTATTTTTTTGACGAGAGCATCGGGGCGGCAGGGGGGCGCAAACCTGTGGCGGAGATTGTGGTGGTGTACGGCCGGGGTGTGGTGCTGCGCGCCCACGAAGGGGTGCCGACCCACTGTCAATTATTTGCGCGGGTGCCGGGCGATTGGAAATATGACTGGCAGCCATTCGCGCAGGCCTGCCGGCGCGCGCGCTGGGAAGGCCCCCAGGTTTTGCGCATCGAGCGGGCAGATTAGACCCGGTATTTCTGAACCTTGTCATCGTCCAACTCGACCCCCAAACCGGGGCGGGTGTTCGCACGGGCCAGCCCAGGGGCGATCGGCAACGAGTCACGTAACACGCAGTCTTCATAAAAAAACGGCCCGATGATATCGCATGGATACTCTTCCGCTGCGATCCCAGGCGTGGCCAGGGCCAGGTGGACCATCGCGGCGCTGCCGATGCCCAACTCGAGATTGCTTCCCACCGTGCATTTGATTCCTTCGCCCGCCGCAAATCGCGCGATCTTCGCCGCTGGGCCAATCCCGCCCGCTTTGCCAATATAGATCGAAAAAACATCGGCGGCGCCGGTCAGCGCGAGCGCGCGGGCGTCCTGCAACGTGACGATGCTCTCGTCGGCAATGATCGGCAGGCCAATCCTGCGCCGCAACGCCACCGTGGCGCCGATTTCCTCGGGCGGAAGCGGTTGCTCGACAAAATAAATGCTCTCGGCGCGCAGGCGTTGGATCGTGCTTTCGGCTGATTCGGCGTTCCACCCGCCATTGGCATCCACGCCCAATTTCACGCTCGAGCCAACCACGGCGCGGACGGCTTTGACCCGCTCGATATCATCTTCGGGCTTTAAGCCGACCTTGACCTTCATGGCGTTGAACCCCTGGCGGCGCGCCCATTGCGCGATGCCGGCCGCCTTGTCCGGTTCGACCCCGGAAACAGCCCATTTTGTTGGAACGGCTTCACGCACTTTGCCGCCGAGCAATTCATAGACCGGCTTGTTTGCAATCCTGCCCGCCAGATCCCACAACGCCATTTCCACCGCGGCCTTGGTAAAATAGTTTGACGCGAAGGCGAGGCGGAATTTTTGCGTGACGGCTTCAACGTCCTCCGGGTTTTCACCAATCAAAAGAGGCTCGAGATAGGAGCGGATTAAATGCGCCCCGGTGACCTGGTCTTCCCCGCTCCATCGCGGGGTGCAGGAGGCTTCGCCCAGGCCAATCAACCCCGCATCAGTATGCACTTTAACCAACAGAAACGGAGAGACGGTATGCGACCCGCCGCGTCCGCTGCGAATGGCGAACTGGGCCCGGAGCGGGACGCGGATGGGAATCGTTTCAATGCGGGTGATTTTTACCATTTGGCCAACTCGTCGGTGAAGGCGGTCACTTCCGCCGTAATCTTATCCATCAGGAGCTTTCCTTTTTTCGCCGTGGCTTGGGTGGGGTCTCCGACCGTTCCCGTCTTTGAGATTTCGTGGAATTCATTGATATAAAAGGCCGGCCGCGCGCTCATGCGGGAGACGTCGCCATCTTTTTTTGCCAGCGACATTTTCACGCGCCCGGGAGACAAGTGAAGCATGATGGATGTTTCAATTTCGCACGCGTGTTGGATGCGTAGATTGGCCAGTGACCAGTAAGAGGCGAACACGGCGCAGACTTTGGGAGATTCAGTCTTTAATTCGCGCACGACGGCGCGCAAAGGAACATCATTTCCTCCATGCCCGTTGAGGAGAAAGATCTTTTGCGCCCCCATGCTAACGATTGACCGGCATAGTTCCAGGACCAATTGCAAATAAGGCAACTGGCTGACGCTAAGGGTTCCCGGAAAAAAAAGGTGATGCGGGGAATGACCAACCCAAAGCGTTGGGAGACAAAGAATCTGGCCTGGCCGCGCCCGCTCGACCCTCCGGGCAATGGCGGTGACAATGTCGCTGTCGGTGGTCAGGGGCAAGTGGAAGCCGTGTTGTTCAAATGAACCGAGAGGGAGGAGGACTATTTTTTTGGAGGGCTTGAGGCGCTGCACTTCGGGCCATGAACAATCTTCCAGTAACATACGCGCCGCACGTTGACGCAAAACGGGTCACTTGGCAACGTCATCTTTCTCGCGCAGTTGAGTCAGCGTCTTCAATATTTCCTGTGTCAACGCCTCCGCGGCCCCTGAGCCAAAGGGAGAGTTCTCGACCTCGTAGCCGTCCTGGAACCACTCCTCGGCCGTGGCCATGTAGGCCATGCGCCCATTGGTGTAGCCGCTCATAAAAGTGCATGGAAATGGGGAATGGGTCTTGACTGCCAAGCCGATTTCGCAAAAGGGCTCGATATTGCAACCGACCAGGGCAATGTCGCCGGCGGTGATAAAATGCGTCCGCACCCCGGCCATAGTCTTGCCGCCGAAATCCTCGGCCATCCTGAGCTGGAGGTCGGCCCGCCTGGCCATAAAGGTGGCCTCTCGGGCGGCTTCATGGTCGCCGCCTGATCGCGCAGCCTTCAGCTTCGCCTGCCACGACGCAAGATTCGTGGTCGCGGCTTTTATTTCGGGTAATCCTTCGCGAATCGGCACTTGAATTTCTCGCTCGCAGACCCGCAAAGGCAACCCAGGATGTTCATCAAACACGGCATCATACATCCCTAACGGCGCGCCGGACGGCACGACTTCACGCAGTCTCAGCCCTTTGGGCACACACTTTAATTCCAGCGCGACCCGCGCCGCTTCATGTCCGAGGGTTGCGCCTAACTGGCGATAAACCCGTGGATCCGCTTGGAAACCTTGCTTTGGCCCCTGGTCCCCCGCGGCACCCTGGAAAAAAATACAACATCCGCCGACGGCGTCCTCGACGACTCGCCGGGCCTCGCCGGGATAATCCGGTGTGAGCAAACGATTGCCCGGGCCCATGATCGTCGGATGGCAGGCGTAATTGACCAACGTAGCCAGCACGTTGTTATCCAGCGTATCCAGGACAACAACCCCTACCTCATGGTCGCAAGGTCCGTTGGGGTTGATTCCCAGAAAGCGCTCACCGGCCGGCGTCGCGCTGCGGCGATTCGTATTAATACGGCATTCGCCGCGGCCGGCGCGCACCACGACAGGCTGCAAGGCGGCGACCGCTTCGCGGGCTGCTTCAGCGCACCAGCGGCTGAGATCGGCAAACCACGGCTCGACTAACTGATAACCCTTTTCAATCCAGCTCTTGTAGGGAGTCGGGCCGGAATGGGTGTGCGTGGCTGAAGCTCGAATACGCTCGACGGGCAATCCGGTCGCGCGGCTGACTTCAAGGCGAATCTGCTCCGCTCGCTGATTCGTTAAAATCTGAATGTCGATATCCAAAGCGATGGCGATGGTGGTTCCATCGGAAAGGGCGAGGGCCGTGGCCCAGAAATCCATATCGATTCCCTCGGCTTGCTCATGTTGTTGAGCGCCCCATCCGCCGTGGGAAATATTGGAAGGCGGATTGATACATCGCCTGGCCGTTCCAGCTTGGAGATTGGTCACAAGTATCTTCTACCCGAATCCATTTTAATATAACAGCCGATTTTCCGGCGGAATTTGTGAGCATTCTGAAAAAAAAGATTGACTTGCCATGGCGGGAAGTCATTTTAACCAAAGTTCTTTTTCCAACGGCCTGGCGTGACAGACAACAAGGCTCCCTATGTTTATGAGACTAATCAAAAATCCATTTCTCCCTTCAGCGATCCTGCTGGCCAGCCTTACGATGGCTCAAGCCCAAACCACCTTCACCCTTGACCCTCTAACCTCGTTCGGCATCCGCGGCGACGGAAGCATCCAACCCGGAGATTCAATTGGCACAAACCCCCAAAGCGGCAATAACGTACTGATTAGTGCCAGTGGCGGTTATGGTATCCAGCCTGGCGACTTGGCCGGTGGCACTAATGGTTTTAACATGCGCGGCATCGCCTACGACTCGATTTCGGGTAATTTGGTATTTGTGGATACGCACGAAGGTTCGGGAGGGTCAGCGAATATGGTGCCCAACGCTGCTATTTACATTCTGGATCCGAATTCGGGCCAAATTGTCGGCGCACTTAATACCAATGGGATTGTCGGCGGAGGTTATACGCATGTCCCAGTTGGAGTGGCCGACGACGGGGTGGTGTATGTGTGCAATCAAACCCTGACCAGCACAAGCCCGGGATTCAAGATATACCGCTGGCCCAGCGCCACCAATTATTCCGCGCCACCCGTCGTTGCCTTTACCAACGACCTTTCTCCCAGCGACCGGCTTGGAGAAACCATGGATGTACGTGGCGCCGGGACCAACACGCAGATTGCCGTCGGCTCGGCAGTGAACAGCGGCGGTGGCGGCGGAACCAATATTTATTTATTTACCACGACCGATGGCACGAACTTTTCTCCGCATCGGATTTACTTTCCCGGCATTACCACTGCGATGTTTGGGGACGGGATAGTCTTTGGCCCCGGAAACACTTTCTTTGCCAAGCAGGTGGGCCAGCCGCTGTCTTTCCTTGCCTACGATCCAGTGGCCTATACCGGATCGATTATTGCCCAGTACAGCGCTTCTTCACTCAGTGGCACAGATCCGTTGCTCAACCTGGCTGGAATTACGGTGGACCTTCCCGATGGTTTGATGGGGGCGATCGAGGAAATCAGTGGCACCGCCTCTGGCGGTCCAGGAAAAGTCTGGCTGTTTGCCATACCCAACCCGACGAATCAGGCGCCTGCCATTTTGAGTTCGCGCACTTATATTCCTAATTTTACCAAGGCCACCGCGACCATGGGGTATTTGCATTTCGGCGGAGGCCAGCTCTATGCCAACGTGGTCAACAATGGATTGCTCGCCAGCAAGGTTGATTCGATTTCGATGCCGCTGCCTACATTTATATTGCCCGCGGATTATCCCGGAGGCCCGGTCAAAGCGACTGATCTGCCCGCCACAAACCGCGCCGCCATTGGCACAACGGCGCACTTCGAAGTCTTCGCCACTCCTGATGTTACCAATTACCAATGGTATTCCAACAATGTTCCCGTCCCGGGTGCCAACACCTATTTCCTCAACGTGCCCAACGTGCAGTCGGCCAACTCGGGCGATGTTTACTATGTGACTGCGGCCAACGCCGCCGGCCCTACTACGAGCATGCATTGCACCCTGACGGTCATCAGCGGCGCAAACTTTTTTCATCCATCATTGTTGTGGAGTTTTGTCGGCGGCGCGACCAACTATATCACCTCCACCGGCGGTTCTTCCACGCCCAATGAACGTTGCATCGCCTACCACGGGCTATCAAACCAATTGCTCGTGGTGCGCGGTCCGGCCACATTTTCAAGTCTGCGCATCTTTGTGGTTAACGCCGATAATGGGAGCAATCAGTATCTATTGAGCACCAACGGAATGACTTCCAGCACGTTGCTTTGTTTGTGCGGTATCGGAGTCGCGGATGACGGGGTTGTCTATGCCTCGAGCGTGGCGGCGGACGCGACTTTTAAAGTCTGGCGATGGGCCAATACAGCTTCGAACACAGTGCCCCAATTGATTTTCGGCACTAATTCCTCCGCGACGCAGGCGAACCCCATCGCCGACGAGGTGGGTAGCCTATTTTATCGATTCGGCGACAATCTGGCCGTTCACGGGTCGGGCACGAGCACGGAAATCATTTTGGACTCACAGACCCCCACCAAGTACGCGGGAATACTCCGTCCAACGGATGGCACGATGACTAACTGGTCGCAAACGGGCTACCTCCTGCAAAATATTTCGGGCAGTTACGGGTTCCAGGCCTACGGCGCTTCCATCGGCAGAAGCCTCCAGTTTGGGCCCGTTCTAAATGGCCCGGGAGGCAGCCTGCCTACCTTTTGGCAAAAGCGCTACCAGCTCGGCGGGGCGCCGCTGGCCGCGATGGGCTATAACCCCGGCGGCGGTGTCAGCCCCCTGGATATCGCAAACGTGGGGATTCCATTGTTCACCAATGGCCCGATGGACATTAATTTCACACTCAATGTTGCTGCGGCAGTCAATTTCGCCGGCGTTGTGGCCAACAATCTTACCTTGCCTGACACCTTGGACTATTACGACATGACAGACCCGTCACAAGCGGTGTTATTGAGCCGGCAAAACCTTCCGGGGGCAAACGCCGGTGGCCACATGGCCAATGCGAACGCGGTCGCACAAGTGATCTTTGGTCAAAATGTCGTTACGGGAACGAATTACCTCTTTGCCATTGATGGCAATAACGGCATTTCGGGTTATGCGTTGACCGGCGGAGTCACACCGGCGCCCAAGGTGTTGATTCAACCGTCGAGCCTGCGAGTTCTGCAAGACAACAGTAACGCTCTGGGTATAGCCATCGACCAGACCGCGACGATCCAGTGGTTCAAGGGGACCAACCCACCTGTCAGCACTGGAATTTTCGGCACGAGTTACCCAATTGCAAGCGCACAGTTAACTAACAGTGGAAGTTACTTTGCGGTCGCGACGAATCTTAACGGGTCCGTCACCAGCCAGGTAGTGCAAGTGACGGTCGAGTCGCCCGCCGATAATTATACCCTCACAGAACTCTGGCAGGCGAAGGCCGGCAATGCCGCTTTCCCCTATGTCACCGCCACGGGCGGCGCCAATACGCCCAACGAACGCAGCTTTGCATACAACGCGCTTTCCAACCAGTTGCTCGTCGTCAGTTGCCCCGTCAGTACTCACAATTACAACGTTTATGTGGTGGACGCGCCGACCGGATCCAATCTCTACACCTTGAATGCCACCGGCATCGTGAATGAAGGCAGTAGTGAGGTATCAGGCTCCAACCCGCTGGATTTGGACTCCATTGTGGTGGCGGACGATGGCGCTGTCTATATTGCCAGCTTAACGCCCAATGCCTCGGGCGGGCAGTTTGGCGACCCGACCAAGATGCTCCATGTGTTTCGCTGGGCAGATTCCGGCTCGAACACCGCACCCACCCTGGTTTATGAAGGGGACCCCTCCGATCAGCCCGCCGGCATAAATGAACGTTGGGGCGATGTCATGGCAGCGCGTGGCAGCGGCACCAACACCGAGCTAATCCTCAACTCCTACGACGGGGCCTACGGAGCATTGCTCAAGCCGACCGACAGCACCATGTCCCAATTCACCAACTTCTGGTTTTCGGATACGGGCGGAGCAGGCTCAATTGGACGCAGCATTCAATTTGGCGCAACCAACACCGTTTATGAAAAGCGAAAAGGAGCCGCAACATTCTATTCGCTTTACAACACCAATACCGGAGGCAGCAGCATCGTGGGGGCCATCAATTCCACCAGCACTCTCGGTGGCGTCTATGTCAGCGCCGGCCTCAGCCTGGCAGCGGGAGTGGATTATGTTGGAAGCACGACGGCGCCCTTGAAGCCCGATGCGGTCGCGTTGTATGACATATCGGACCCGACGGCTCCGCTGTTCCTGCAGCACGTCAATTTCCCGACCAACGAGGTTGCCAATGCGAACTATATATCTCAAACGATTATCTCCGGATTGAGAGTCTATAGCCTGGACGGAAACAACGGATTGGTATCGTTTGTCCTCAATCCTCCGGTGAACTCGTTGACTTTGACCATAACCTCGCAGGGGGCAAATGTGATGCTCTCATGGGGCAGCTCGGAGGCAGTCCTGCAGAGCAGCCCGAGTTTGGATGCGCCGGTCTGGTCGGATTTGACAACGGTTGGCCAGACGAATTCCATTCAGCCAGCCAGTGCAAACGTCTCGTACTACCGGCTTGTGGTCCGGAGATGAGCCTAATCTATCGCCAAGTATGAAAGAGAAAGCGTATGCGTCCGGGGCATTTACACTGATTGAGCTGCTGGTCGTCATTGCGATTATTGCGATTCTCGCGTCCCTGTTGCTTCCGGCGCTCTCGCTGGCCAAAGAAAGCGCGCATCGCACGGCATGCCTGAACAACTGCAAGCAAATGGGTCTGGGCCAGCAAATGTTTGCCGACGATTCCGACGGTGGAAATAGCTATTTTACTCCGCAATTTGCCCCTCGAGGATGTCTGACCGGAAGCCTCCAGAATGGCGGCCACGGGACGACGGACGGTTCCCAAGCCCAGTTGGCCGATGACGATCTCAACTGGCTCTACGGCTTAAGCCCTACTGCCCCAGGCAACGGCTACATTCCGAACACCAAGAGTTTCATCTGTCCAACGACTCGCAACGCGATCCGGCTGGATGCCTACGACCTGATAAACCCGCAAGGCACGCTCGATCAATTCAAGCTGCTTTATGACGTGGAAAACAAAGGCGCCAACAAAAACTCGACCAATGGGCACAGCTACGAAGTCTTCGGCTGGTGGCATCGATACGACTTAGGCTCCGGCTCTTTTCCGCGCAAGACTTTGCACACCGTCCAATCCTACGCCAATGTCAATTATGCTCCGGGCACGGTTCCTGGTCCCTCGCGCATCTTTACTATCATGGACCGCCTTGAGGCTCATTCCGGCGTGAATTACGAGAATGCGCCCAATCCCCTGGACGGCCATGGCCTGGCTGGAGCCAATGTTGTCTTTTGCGATGGCCACGGGCAATTTGTTCCCGGCAAGCAATGGCAGGATGTTTATCGCCTTTCCGAGGACGACAACCAGCCCAACGATGGGAAGGTGACCTATCCTTGACTCGCGCCGTTTTTTTTCTGGTCCTTTGCGCGGCTTGGCCTGGATTTGCCGGCCAAAACCTCGTTACCAATCCTGGCTTTGAAGAGGCCCCGTCCACCAACGAATTTCCCAGCGGAGGTTGGTGGCTTTACGAAGGCTCGGGTAAGAGCGCCGCTTCCGTAGATTCCGCCACGGCGCACTCTGGTAAAGCATCAGTGCGGCTTCACGCGGCGGACGAAGCAAAATTTGTCCTGGTAAGCAAATCTTTCGAGGTCGCGCCTGGGGATCAAATCAAGTTTTCAGTTTGGGTCCGCGGCGAACGGCTCCCTTCAACCAGCCCGGGTGTGTATGCCGGCGTTGCTTTCCGTGAGCGAGATGGGCGTGTCCTGAAACGATCTTATTTCACTTCGACTGCGGTGAATGGCGAATGGAGGCAGATTTCCGGCCCCGCCATGGCGCCGGCGGGTGTCGCCACCGCTGAAGTTCATCTCGGTTACACCAATGCGCCGGGAACACTTTGGTTTGACGACGCCACGGCCGAGATTACCAGCCCGGTTTCGTTCTCGCTGATCGAGGGCGCTAAACCTTGGATGGGACCGCAAACGGTCACCGTGCATCTGGTCAATCGCCAGGAAACCCAGTTTCAAGGACGGGTCGCGATCAAGGCGGGCAGTGAATTGAAAAGCATTCCAATAGCTCTCAAACCAGGGGCCGATGGTAATTTTAAAGCGCCTCTATCGTTGCGCAGCGTGGGTCTGCATAACTTTCAAATCAGCCTGCTGGATTCGTCCGGAGCAAAATTGAGAACGATAGAAAGCAG
>DASRLE010000092.1:0-24739 GCA_035648615.1 Saccharimonadales bacterium (SeqCode)
CCCGGTGATCACCGCCGTCCACTCCTCGACTTGACAGCGCGTTTGCAAGTGAACTTCACTGCGGTAGGCGGGTTGCGCCAGGCAGCGTTCGCGCAGGACGCGGGCGTGCAATTCCGCGCCCAGCCCAAGCCGGTGCCAGCCTTCGCCGCGCTCGAAGCCAATGCGCGAATAGCCGTCGTCCTCCGCCAATTCACGAACGGAAAGCTCAAACGTTTTTGTTGCCGGGTCGAACCTCAAAGCGGCCCCAGTCTATCATAAAATGGCGGGTTGCGCGGGAAAAATCTTCCGATAAAATCAGGCTGTGTCAGGATCGGTTTTTAAACATCGGCATCGCGTCATTTACGCGGAATGCACCGTCGGCAATCACGTTTATTACTCCCGCTATCTCGAAATGCTGGAAGCGGCGCGCGGCGAATTTTTTCGGCAAGCGGATTGCCCCTTGTTCCAACTGCAAGCCGCCGGCACGGCCTTTCCTGTGATCGGCCTGGAAATTTCCTACAAGGGAGCGGCGCGTTACGACGATTTTCTGACCATTGAAGTCTGGATCAGCGAATTGGGCGGCGTTCGCTTGAGCTGTGGCTTTCGCATCCTCAATGCCTCGGGCGATTTGCTGGCCGAAGGCGAAACCCGGCATGTCTGCGCCAGCGCCACGGAAAAGCCCCAGCGCATGTCCAAGGAATTAATCGAACGGCTCCAGCCTTATCTCCATGGCCCTTAAACACTTTTCAATCCTATTATTGATAATGAGCGCCCTTGCTTCTTCTCCGGCGGAGCAGAGCCGGTTCATTGGGATCAAACAATTCACTGGCTTTACCGCGGAAAGCAATGGCGCCGCGCTTCTCTCGCCCCTTATTAAGGCCCCCATCGACTGGAATGAATTGATCGTCTCCTGGAACGTGGACGCTTCCACCAACGGCGGCATAAAAGTCGAGGCTCGCGGCATTTTCCCCGATCACGAAACAAAATTCTATACGATGGGACTCTGGCGCAAAGATGCGGGGCGCAGCAGCGTCCGGCGGCAAAAGGACGCCGATGGAACCGTCAAGCAAGATACGCTGATCTTGAACCGTCCGGGCGCGGACGTGCAACTGCGAGTGACACTGGACAAAGCGAAACTGAAATTTCTGGGACTTTCGTTTCTTGACAATCGAATGACTCTCGAGCCTTTGCCGCCGAACCGCGCCGCGTGGGGGAAAATTATCACGACGCCGGAACGATCCCAAAATTCCTATCCCCAGGAGAAGGGATGGTGCAGCCCCACTTCTCTGTCCATGGTGTTGGCGCGCTGGGGCGAGGTGCTGCACCGGCCAGAGCTGGACATTGACGTGCCGGAGGTCGCGGCGGGAGTGTTTGACAGCGGTTTCAATGGGACCGGCAATTGGCCGTTTAACACCGCCTTCGCCGGAAGTTTCCCTGGGATGCGCGCGTACGTAACGCGCTTCAGCGACCTCTCCGAATTGGAGGATTGGATTGTGGCGGGAATTCCCGTAGTCATTTCGGCCCCGTGGCATTTGCTCAATCCGGGCCGGCACAATACGGGCAGCGGACACCTGGTGGTCTGCATTGGCTTTACCGAGACGGGCGATGTGGTGATCAATGATCCGGCCACGAATCTGCAAAAAGGCCAGAAGGTGCGCCATATATACACGCGTAAAAATGTCATCAACGCCTGGAAGGAATCGCGGAACACTGTGTATTTGGTTTATCCTGAGGATGCCAAAATTCCGAAGGACCGTTTCGGCCAGTGGGACAACCCCTAAATCCATATTGCGCGTCGCTGCCTTTTGAGGTCATTTATAGTCATGCGCATTCTGCTATTTGCCTTCGTTTTTTCCCTCGGACTTTACGCCGCCCAAGCCGCCGGACCTGATTTGAGCAAGGACATCAACATCGCCAATCAGAAATTTGTCCTCTCCAACGGCCTGACTCTCATCGTCCACGAAGACCACAAAGCGCCGATTCTCGCAGTCAACCTTTGGTATCACGTCGGCTCGAAAAACGAGAAGCCCGGCAAAACCGGTTTCGCCCATCTTTTTGAGCATCTCATGTTCACCGGCAGCCAGCATCTCCAAACCGGGCACAACCAGCGCGCTTTTTTCCAAACCATGGAACAACTCGGGGCGACCGACATGAACGGCACGACTAGCGAGGACCGGACGGACTTCTTCGAGAACGTCCCCAAAAACGCCCTCGATGTCGCCCTCTGGATGGAGTCCGATCGCATGGGTTCGCTCCTGGGCGCCGTGGATCAGGTCAAGCTCGACGAGCAGCGCGGCGTGGTGCAAAACGAAAAACGGCAGGGCGAAAACCAACCGTATGGCGTGGTCGAGGAGTTGATGGTCAAGGCCACTTCGCCAGCCAACCATCCTTATTCCTGGACCGTGATCGGTTCGATGGCCGACCTCGATGCCGCCTCGCTGGACGACGTGCGCAATTGGTTCAAAACCTACTACGGCGCGGCCAACGCCACCCTGGTCATCGCGGGCGATATTCAAGCCGGCGAAGCCTTGGCCAAGGTGAAAAAGTATTTTGGCAGCATTCCCTCCGGGCCGCCGGTGGCGCGCTTCACTTCCTGGACCGCCAAAATGGGTGGGGTGCGCCGCCAATCCGTGAGCGACCATGTGCCGCAGGCGCGACTCTATGAGGTTTGGAATGCCCCGCGCTACGGCGAAGTGGACGCGACCCGCCTCGATCTGTTGAGCGACATCCTCTCGCAAGGTAAAACGTCCCGGCTCTACAAACGCCTGGTTTACGACGACCAAATTGCCACGGACGCCGAGGCCTATCTCGACCCTCGTGAAATCAACAGCCAGTTCGGCATCATCGTGACATTGCGGCCGGGACAGGACCCGGCCAAAGCCGAGCAAGCCGTCCGCGAGGAAATGGCCCGCCTCCTGGAACACGGACCCACAGAGGAAGAGTTGCAGCGAGTCAAGACACGTTATTTTGCCGGCTTCATTCGCGGGATTGAGCGTCTCGGCGGATTTGGCGGCGTTTCCGATATTCTGGCCATGAACCAAACCTATCGCGGCGACCCGAACTTTTACAAAACTATTCTTGACCAAGTCAGCCACGCCAGCACGGCGGATTTGACCAAGGCGGGCCGCGAATGGCTTTCCGATGGCGTCTATATTTTAAACGTCCTGCCTTTCCCATCCTATCAAACGGCCAAAACCGATGTGGACCGTTCGCAACTGCCGCAACCCGAGCCGCTGCCTCAAGTCAAATTCCCCGCCTTGCAACGGGTCACTCTGAGCAACGGCTTGAAAATTATATTGGCCGAACGGCACGGTTTGCCCCTGACGGATTTCGAACTGCTGGTCAATGCCGGTTACGCGGCCGATCAATTTGCCACGCCCGGCACGGCCAGCCTGGCGATGGATATGATTGGCGAAGGCACGAAGAGCCGTTCGGCCTTGGAAATTAGCGATCAACTCGCCCGGCTGGGCGCCAGCCTCAACACCCATTGCGATCTCGATAGTTCCACGGTGCATTTTTCCGCCATCACCCCGAATCTGCCCGCCTCGCTGGACCTTTTTGCCGACGTCGTCCTGCACCCCTCTTTTCCCGAGGCGGATTTCAAGCGCGTCCAACAAGACCATCTCGCCGGAATTCAGCGGGAGAAAACCGATCCCCGAGCCATGGCTATGCGCATTCTGCCGGAACTGCTTTTCGGCCAAGACCATGCTTACGGAAACCCTCTGACGGGTTCGGGCACCGAAAAATCGGTCGCCCAAATGTCGGCGCAGGACATGGAAAAATTCTACCAGACATGGTTTAAGGCCAGCAACGCCACTCTCGTCGTGGTTGGCGACGCAGAATTAGGCACGTTGACGCCGACTTTGGAAAAACTTTTTGGCGCGTGGCCGTCCGGGGCGGTTCCAGTCAAGAATATCGGCCCGGTAAGTGAACCCGCTGCTTCCGCAGTCTATTTGGTCGATCGTCCCGGCTCCCTGCAATCCATGATTATGGCGGCGGATATTGCGCCCTCCACCAGCGCGCCGGACGAGATCGCGTTGGAAACCATGAACACCATTCTCGGCGGCGTGTTCACCTCCCGCATCAATATGAACTTGCGCGAGGACAAGCATTGGGCCTACGGCGCGCGGTCCGTGCTGACGCCGGCGCGCGGCCCCAGCCCATTTATCGCCTGGGCGCCGGTGCAGACTGACAAGACTAAGGAATCGATGGTGGAAATCGACAAGGAACTGCGCAATATCGTTGGCGAAAAACCCGTCACCGAGGAGGAGTTGAACAGCGCCAAAAAAGATGAAACGCTCAAACTGCCCGGCCAATGGGAAACGGAAGCGCATGTGGCCGATTCCATCGCGCGATTGGTTCGCTTCGGCTGGCCGGACGATTATTTCGTCACCTATCCCGCCCAAGTGCGCGCACTGACTCAAAGTGACGTCCAGCACGCCGCCGAGGAAGCCGTCCATCCGGGCCATTTGGTCTGGGTGGTGATTGGCGACCGCTCAAAAGTCGAGGCGGGCATTCGCGAATTGGGCTGGGGGGAAATTCACCTGCTCAATCCGGACGGCCAGCCGGTCGAATAATTTTTCAGCGCAAGGAATCCAAATAGCGCAGGCTGGCTGGAATCTGCTGTTCGGAATCGGGCGATTCGTCCTCGATGAAATACCACTTGACGCCCACTTCGCGGCCCGCGCGCAAAATAGCGGGCAGGTCAAGCTGGCCCGTGCCGAAAACCACGTCGTTGCGCACGTCAGAACTGCCGGTCAATAGGCCGGTGGGCGTGCCCTTTTTCATGTCCTTGAGATGCATCAAGTCCCAGCGTCCCGGATATTTCTTGAGCAACTGCACCGGGTCCTGCCCGGCGTGGGCGATCCAGAATATATCCATTTCGAACTTCACGTTCTCAGGATTGGTCTCCCGCACCAGCTTGTCGAAAAGAGTGCCGTCACCGGAAGGTTGGAACTCATAACCGTGGGTATGGTAGAAAAAGTGCATTTTGTGTTTCGCCGCCAACTCACCGGCATGGTTGAAGACCTCGATCGCTTCACGGCATTTGGCCTCGTCGAAATCGCCCTGGTGCGGAATCCAGGCGCAACCGACGTAAATCAAGCCGAGGGTCCTGGCTTCGCGCAAGACTGCTTCGGGATCATCGCGCCAGCGCTCAAAACCAAAATGGCCGGAGACGGCATCAAGACCATGGCTATCCAACTGTGCTTTGAAATCCTCGGGCGTCAGCTTGTAAGTGCCGGCCAGCTCCACAAATTTAATGCCCCAGCTTCGGACTTCGGCCATGGTTCCGGGAACGTCCTTTTCCATTTCCGTGCGCACACTGTAAAGCTGCAATCCGACCGGGCCTTTAAAAACATGTTTTCCTCCCGTCATGGCGCATCCCGCCAGCAGACCGCCCAGGCACACCGCCGTCAAAAGACCTTTGCGCGAAAGAAGGAAATTCGTCATGTCAAACATTCTTTGAGATTTCATAGTGAGGCATCATGCTGTTCCAACCGGGGGATTGTCCATATCTAATTGCCAAGGATGGGCTGCGATTCTTAGACTCAGTGATTGAAAAAAAGGCGCAGCAATTCCAAGGCAGTCCGTCCCAAAGAACAGGCGTTGAGTGCCAGCCGTCGCCGCTGGTTTGGCGTGATTGCATCGTTTCTGGCCCCACTGCTGGCCTTTGCCTTGTTGGAGGGGTCGCTGCGTTTGGCCGGGTACGGCTACGACACAGCTTTCTTCAAACCCATTCGCATCAATGGCCGGGAGTTTTTAGTCAACAATGATAATTTTGCGCTGCAATTTTTTCCGCCGCAACTGATTCGCCTGCCCGGCGTAGTGCGGATGGAAGCGCAAAAGCCGCCCCACACCTGCCGTATTTTTATCCTGGGCGAATCGGCCGCCCTGGGCGACCCCAGCCCGGCCTACGGAGCGGGTCGTTACTTGCAGGCCTTGTTGACCGATCAATTTCCCGGCGAAAAATTTGAAGTGATCAACGTCTCGATTACGGCCATTAACTCCCATGCCATTTTGCCCATTGCCCGCGAGTGCGCGCGCCACCAGGGCGATTATTGGATTGTTTACATGGGCAACAATGAGATGGTGGGACCCTTCGGCGCGGCCAGCGTTTTTGGGGCGCAGGCGCCGCCGGTCTGGGCAGTGCGTTTCAGCCTCGCTCTGCAAGAAACTCGCGTCGGACAGGCCCTGATGGCCGCCGTCCGCTGGCTCAATTTCAAATCCGGCAAAAATGCGTCGTGGGGCGGCATGGAAATGTTTCTCGGCCACCAATTGCCGCCGGACGATCCGCGCCGGGAACAGGTCTATGCCAATTTTAAACGCAATCTGCACGACATCCTGCAAGCCGGCCTGGATTCCGGCGCGCAAGTGATTCTGAATACGGTTGCTGTCAATCTTAAAGACTGTTCGCCCTTCGCGTCCATCCCTCTGACCAATCTTCCCGCCGCGGAACGCCTCGCTGGTGAAGGCCAGCAGGCTTGGCAGAAAGGCCGCTTCGCGGAAGCCGCGCAGGATTTCGGCCAAGCCACACAACTCCAACCGCTCTCCGCCGATCTGCAATACAACTGGGCCGAATGCCTGTCAAAAGCGCCTGGATCTAACGGCGCCCCAGAGCATTTTCAGAAGGCGTGCGATTATGACACCCTGCCCTTTCGCGCGGATTCCCGCATCAACGGCCTGATTCGCGCAGCAGCCACAGCCTCGGCCACTCCAAACCTGACTTTGCTTGATACCGCAGCCTCGGAAACGGGCGGCAACGATATTTTTTTCGAGCACGTTCATTTCAATTTCGACGGCAATTATCGTTTAGGCCGGGCTTGGGCGGAAAAAATCGGGGCTGGCAAGAAAGCCGCCAAACCATGGCTTGCGCAAGGCGTTTGCGAACAGCGCCTGGCATTGACGGACTGGAACCGGATCGTGACTTTGAGCGAAGTGGCGCGCCGCCGGCAGCAACCGCCGCTGAACAGTCAATATGACAATCCACAGGAACTGAACAAACTCCAAAGCGAACTGCAAACCTTGCATCGCCATACGGACGCGGCCGCCGTGCCGGGCGCGCGCGCCGTTTATCTCGAAGCCATTCAGCGGGAGCCGGACGATTACTGGTTGCGTTTTGATTTCGGCGATTTTCTCGAGGCGATTGGCGATTGGAAAGGCGCCGCCGACTTATGGAAACAGGTCGAACAGATTTTGCCGCAGTATTACCTTGGCTACCTGGAGGAAGGCCGAATGCTTGAGCGCACAGGACAATTGGACGATGCGGCCTCCGCCTTTCAGCGCACCGTCGAATTATATCCCCGCATGACCGTGGCTTGGTTTGAATTGAGCAACATTCACACCAGCACGGGGAAGTATGGCGTGGCCCTCAAAGAGTGCGAGCGCGCGAGTCAACTCGAACCGCAACAAGCGGTGTTTTACGTTTGTCGCGGCCGCATATTTTTGAGGATGAATCGAGCCGCCGACGCGGTTGAACAATTTCGCCGTGCGATTAAGATCCAGCCGCAATATAAGGAAGGCCATCTCGCCCTCGCCCAGGAATTATCCCACGAAGGCCGAGCGGATGAAGCCAAACGCGAATTTCAGGCGGTCCTTCGTTTGGACCCAAACAACCAGGCCGCCCGCCAGGCGCCGCCTTAATTTACTTGGCAGAACCGGCATTAAAGGCAACCTTGTGGCTGTGATTTGGAACATCATTGTATGCCCCAAGTATCGCTGGCCAATGTTTCGTGGGAGAGGATGATTCGCGCCGTGGAGAAGGTTCGCGAACGATTGCAACGAGCCGCCGCCGCCCTCGCTGAGGCCGGAATTCCTTATGCTGTGGCGGGCGGAAATGCCGTCGCCGCGTGGGTTTCGCGGGTCGATGAAGCGGCGGTGCGGAATACTCAGGATGTTGATGTTCTATTACGGCGATCCGATTTGGCCGCTGCCACTCTAGCTTTGGCCAAGGCCGGGTTTATTTACCGGCGCGTGGCGGGTATTGAAATGTTTCTTGACGGACCACAGGCCAAGGCCCGCGATGCGGTGCATATCGTTCTGGCAGGAGAAAAAGTTCGTCCACACTATTCAGAAGCAGCCCCAGACGTTTCCGAAGCCGAAGAGGCAGATCTGTTTCGAGTATTGACGCTCAAGGCGCTCGTGCGGATGAAGCTGACTTCATTTCGCGACAAGGATCGGATGCATTTGCGCGACTTGCTGGACGTGGAATTGATCGATTCGAGCTGGTGTCAGCAACTCCCTGCCCCTTTGGCGGACCGGCTGCAAAGTCTCTTGAACGATCCTGAAGGTTAGTTTGATCTCATGAATACACCCAAAAATGGCAGTAGTCGCCGGACCTTTATTAAAACCGTAGCCGCGACCAGCGCGGGACTCGCCCTGGCCAAAACCACCCTGGCCGAGCCAAACGAAAAGCCGCGCGGCAAAACGCGTCTGGGCTTTGACAATTTTTCGGTGCGCGCCCTGAAATGGAATGCCTCCCAATTGATCGATTATGCGGCCTCGCTCAAACTTGATTCCTTATTCTTGACTGACTTGGATGTTTACCAGAGTTTCGAGGATAATTACCTGCGCGATTTGAAGAAAAAGGCGGCGGACCTCGGGCTGGTTATTTACGCCGGGTCATGGAGCATTTGTCCCACCTCGAAATTTTTCAAGAAAAAGTGGGGCACGGCGGAGGAGCACCTCGCGCTCGGCATTCGAGTGGCCCACACGCTTGGCTCGCCCGTTTTCCGCTGCATTTTAGGAATGGGCGATGACCGCAATACTCCGGGCGGCATCGAGGCCCGCATGGCCGACACGGTCCGCGTCTGCAAAACCGCCCGCTCGCAAGCGCTGGATGCCGGCGTAAAAATCGCCATCGAAAATCATGCGGGCGACATGCAAGCTTGGGAAATAGCCGGGCTGTGCGAGGAAGCGGGCAAGGATTATGTCGGCGTGACTTTCGACACGGGCAATGCCACTTGGACGATGGAGGAACCGAATCGAAGTTTGGAAATTCTGGCGCCGTATGTCGCCGCCTCGGCCTTGCGCGACTCAATGGTCTGGGCCTCGCCGAATGGCGCGACGGTGCAGTGGACCACGATGGGGGAGGGAGTTGTTGACTACAAAAAGTTTGTGCCGCGATTCATCGAGCTTTGTCCCACCGTGCCGGTCAATGTGGAAATTATCTCGGGCTTCCCGCGAGACCTGCCTTACTTCAAAAAGGATTTCTGGAAAGTCTGGCCGAAAGCGCGGGCCGAGGATTTTGCCGCGTTTGACCAATTGACGCGGTTGGGAAAAATGATTCCGCCGCACCATTCGCCCAATGAAACAGCCGAGCAGGAGTATCAAAAAAACGGATTGGAACGCAGCCTGGCTTATTGCAAAGAAACCCTTGGCTTGGGACTGCAATAAGAAGGCTAAGTTGCCTCAAACGCCGATATCTTCGTTCCACAACTGCGGATTTTGGGCGATGAAGTCGCGCATCAGCCGAATGCAATCTTCGTTCTGCAAAACCTCGACCTGCACGCCGTTGGCGCGCAAATGCTCCTCCCCACCCATGAAGGTGACATTTTCGCCGACGACCACGCGCGGAATCGCGTAAAGCAAAATGGCGCCGCTGCACATCGGGCACGGGGAGAGGGTGGTGTAAATGGTGCAACGCCGGTAAACGGCCGCGCGTTGTCGGCCGGCGTTTTCCAGGCAGTTCATTTCGCCGTGGTGGATGACGCTTCCTTGTTGCACGCGTTGATTATGGCCCCGGCCAATGATCTTCCCGTCACAAACCAAAACCGAGCCAATGGGAATGCCGCCGGCGGCCAATCCTTTTTTTGCTTCGTCAATGGCCGCTTGGAGGAAAGGATCCACGTTGCTTAGGGCCGGGTGATGGCTTCGTATGTTTCCGGGCGGCGGTCTCGATAGAACTGCCAGACATCGCGCACTTCCTGGATTTTGTCCAAGTCCAAATCGGCGACGACCAATTCGTCGCGATCGCGGCTGCCGATCGCGAGCATTTGCCCGCGCGGATCGCAGAAATAGGATTGACCGTAAAATTCGCCAATGGCCCATGGCTTTTCAATCCCGACGCGGTTGATTGCTCCGATAAAATATTGATTGGCCACGGCATGGGCGGGTTGTTCGAGCCGCCATAAATACTCGCTCAACCCCGCCACGGTGGCGGAAGGGTTGAAGACAATTTCCGCGCCGTTCAAACCCAGGCAGCGCGCGCCATCGGGAAAATGCCGGTCGTAACAAATATAGACACCGATCTTGCCCGCCGCCGTTTGGAAAACAGGGTAGCCCAAGTTGCCCGGCCGAAAATAAAACTTTTCCCAAAAACCCGGCGCGCAATGCGGGATGTGGTTCTTGCGGTACTTGCCCAGATACTTGCCGTCGGCATCAATCACCGCCGCGGTGTTATAATAGATGCCAGTGCCGTCAACTTCATAGATCGGGACAATGAGCACCATGCCGAGCCGCCGCGCGGTTTCGCACATAAGCTGCGTGGTGGGGCCGTCTGGAATAGGCTCCGTCGTGGCATACCAGCGGGTTTTTTGTTCCGCGCAAAAATAAGGTCCGTAAAAAATCTCCTGCAAGCAAACTACTTGACAGCCCTTTTGCGCCGCTTGTTCCAGAAAGCCGAGGTGCTTTTCGACCATGGCTTTTTTAATAACGTCCAGCGGCGCGGTGCCTTCGTGGGTGCTGCTGGCTTGAATCAATCCACCGCGAACTATTCTTGGCATAGGTATTTTTTAAACTGGCTTGCTAACGGCTGGAGGTTAGACTACGGGAACTTCCGTAAAATGGAAGTCAAAACTATGCCAACACTTGCCACAACCGTTGACGGCCTTGCCTTAAAAAATCCCTTCATCATCGGTTCGGGCCCGCCTGGAACGAATCTGAACGTCATCGGCAAAGCCTTCAAGGAAGGCTGGGGCGCGGTCATCGCCAAGACCGTCAGCCTCGACGCCTCCAAAGTGATCAATGTCAGCCCGCGTTACGCCAAGCTAATGGCCAAGGACGGCGACGAAGTCTCCGGCTGGGAAAACATTGAATTGATCAGTGACCGGCCTTTTAAAATCTGGGTGGAAGAATTCAAGAAGTGCAAAGACCAATTTCCCGATGGCGTCCTGATTGCCTCGATTATGGAGGAGTATCGCCGCGACGCCTGGATTGAAATTGTCGAGCGCTGCCAGGAAGCCGGGGTGGACGGTTTTGAACTCAATTTTTCGTGTCCGCACGGATTACCCGAGAGAAAAATGGGCGCGGCAATGGGACAGGATTGCGCCATTCTCGAAGAAGTTTGCGGCTGGGTCATGGCAGCAGCCAAAAAACCGGTTTGGGCTAAAATGACGCCAAACATCACTCATATCGAAGACCCGAGCCGGGCCGCCTTGCGCTCCGGTTGCCAGGGGGTCAGCGCGATCAATACAATCCGTTGCGTCATGGGAATCAACCTGGAAACGCTGCGGCCGGAACCGACCGTGGAAGGTTATACGACGCCGGGCGGTTATTCGTCGAAGGCGGTGCGGCCCATTGCGCTGCGGATGGTCATGGAAATTGCTCTGCTCATTCGCCGGGAATTTGGCGATCGCTCGCTCTCCGGCATCGGCGGCATTGAAACCGGCGGGGATGCCGCGCAATTCATTTTGGCGGGCGCGGACACCTGCCAGGTTTGCACGGGTGTGATGAAATTTGGTTATGAATGCGTCAAGCCGATGTGCGAGGAACTGCTGGTCTTCATGGACAAACATAAATTCGAAACTCTGGCGGATTTCAAAGGCAAGAGCCTCCCCTACTTCACAACTCACGCCGATCTCGTCAGCAAACAAGCCCAGCGCAAAGCCGCGCAAAAAGCCGCCCAAAAGAAAGTAGTCACGGCCGACGGGGAATGGAGCGGCGATTCTTTTGTGCAACAATCCGACGCCCTCTCTCGCGGTTAATTTTCGAGCGCTTATGAAGAATGTCCCACTGGCCACGGAACAATCGGCCAAACTCGCCCCCTGTCCTTTTTTTATCAATGGCGAATGGATTCAATCCAGCCTGCCGGGCACTCCGGTGCATAATCCATCGACCGGCGAGGTGATCGCCCAATGTCCAGCGGGCGACGCAACCGAAGTCAATGCCGCGGTCGAGGCCGCCGCCGCTGCTTTTCCCGATTGGTGGGAAACACCGGCGGTGGAGCGGGCGCGATTGCTTTTTAAATTTCGCGCGCTGCTGGAGGATCATTTTGAGGAACTCATCCGGCTGAACACGCGAGAGCACGGAAAAACTTTGGGGGAATCGCGCGGTGACGTGAAACGCGGCATCGAGATGATCGAGTTCGCCTGCGGCGTTCCTTCGCTGCTGATGGGCGAAAGCATGGAAAATCTGGCGCGCGGCATTGATTGCGAGACGGTGCGCCAGCCGCTCGGCGTTTGCGCGGGCATCACCCCGTTTAATTTCCCCTCGATGGTTCCTCTCTGGATGTATCCCATCGCCTTGGCTTGCGGAAACACGTTCGTCTTGAAGCCGAGCGAAAAAGTCCCGCTGACCGCCATTCGCATCGTCGAGCTTTTGGAAAAAGCGGGCCTGCCCAAAGGCGTCTTGAATATCGTTCACGGCGGACGCGAATGCGTCGATGCCCTGCTGACTCATCCAAAAGTCAAAGCGATTTCGTTCGTCGGTTCCACGCCGGTGGCGCGGCATATTTTTGAGGTAGGCACGAAGCACGGCAAGCGCGTGCAATCCAACGGCGGCGCGAAAAATTTTATTTTTTTGATGCCGGATGCGGACGTGGAAAATGCCACGCGCGGCTTGATCGAAGCGGCGTACGGTTGCGCCGGGGAACGCTGCATGGCTGGTTCGACCGCCGTGCTGATCGGCGACGCGAATAAAACCGTGCTGCCCTCGATCCTGGAAGCGGCGCGCGCCATCAAAGTCGGCCCGACCGATCGCGAAGCCCAGCCCCACATGGGGCCGGTCATCACCCGGCAGCACCGCGAACACGTCGAGAAACTGATCGCCACCGGGGTGAAGGAAGGCGCGAAAATCGCCGTCGATGGCCGGGGCGTGCGAATTGCCGATGCGCCCAACGGTTTCTTTTTGGGAGCGACGGTCTTGGACGGCGTGCAAAACGGCATGACCGTCGCCCGCGAAGAAATTTTTGGGCCAGTGCTCAATATCATGCGCTTCGCCGATCTTGACGCGGCCATCGAAGAGGCCAGCCGTTCGCCCTACGGCAATGGCGCCTCGATCTTCACCCGCTCGGGCAAGGCGGCGCGGGAATTCAAGCATCGCGTCAAGGCCGGGATGATTGGTGTCAATATTGGCGTGCCGGCCTCGATGGCCTGGTTTCCGTTCAACGGCTGGGGTGAATCGTTCTTCGGCGATTTGCACATGCAAGGCAAGGAAGGCGTGCAATTTTATACCCAGCAAAAATTAACGATGACGCGCTGGTTCAGCTATGGCGAGGGCGACATCTGGCAGCGTTGATTTTATGGCATTGCTCATCAAAAACGGGGAAATCGTCACGGCAAGCGAACGTTTCGTCGCCGATATTTTTTGCGAAGACGACACCATTTCGCGTATTGACAAGAATATTTCCGCGCCGAATACCGCAGAGGTGATTGATGCGTCCGGCAAATATGTTTTCCCCGGATTCATCGATCCGCACGTCCATATTTATTTGCCCTTCATGGGGACCTTCGCCAAGGACACGCACGAAACGGCCAGCAAGGCGGCGCTCGTCGGCGGCACGACGACCTTCATCGAGATGATTTGTCCCGGACGCGCGGACAAGCCTTTGGACGCTTTCGAGTTGTGGCTGGGCAAAGCCCAAGGCCAGAGCGCTTGCGATTTTAGTTTTCACATGGGCGTGACACGCTACGACGACGAAGCGGAGCGGGATTTAAGAGAAATTGTCAAACGCGGGTTGAGCAGTTTCAAAATCTTTCTGGCTTATAAAGGCGCGCTGGGCGTGACCGATGAAGAACTTTTCAAAACGTTGCGGCTGGCCAAGGAACTGGGCGTCCTCACCACCGCGCATTGCGAGAATGCGGATTTAATTCTCGAATTGCAGAAGAAGCTCCTGGCCGAAGGCAAGACCGGGCCGGAATACCATTATTGGAGCCGCCCGCCCCGCGTCGAAGCGGAAGGCGTCCATCACTTGATGACCTTTGCGGAAATCCTGGCGGCGCATGTTTATATAGTACACTTGAGTTGTGAAGAAGCCCTGACGGAAGCCATGCGCGCTTCAGCGCGGGGCGTCCAGGTGTGGGCCGAGACATTGATTCAATATTTGCTCTGCGACAAAACCGACGCCGAAAAGGCCAATTTTGAAGGAGCCAAATTTGTCATGTCGCCGCCGTTGCGCGAGAAGCATAACCAGGACGTATTGTGGAATGCGCTCAAGAAGGGTTTCGTTTCCACCCTGGCGACCGATCACGCCCCTTTTGATTTTGACACGCAAAAGCAAATGGGCCGGGGCGATTTCACCCGGATTCCCAACGGCATTCCTTCCCTTGAAGACCGCGTAAATTTATACTTTACATACGGGGTCAAGACCGGACGGATCGATCTGCACCAATTCGTCAATACCGCCAGCACGCAGGCCGCGAAAATTTTTGGGTTGTTTCCCCGCAAAGGCGCCATCCAACTCGGGGCGGATGCCGACCTGGTTATTTACGATCCAAATTACCGAGGCAAAATCTCCGCCAGCACCCAGCAGATGAACCTCGATTACAACGCCTTTGAGGGCATGGAAATCACCGGCCGCCCGGCGGTTGTGACCGTGCGCGGGAAGGTTGCGGCACGGGACGGAAAATTTGTGGGCGACCCGGCTCGCGGCCAATTTCTCCGACGCGCGCCGAACCATTTTTGAAATCCCGAGGTGTCTGGCTATTCCCCCTTGTGCTGCACAAAACGGGCGTAACGCGCGTTGAATTCATTCAATAAATCCTGCTCCTGCAACTGCGAAGCTCGCCGAATGGCCTTTTCCTCCGAGGCGATGGCCTGGAGAAAATCTCCATCGGCCGCATAGGCGCGAGCCAGCGTATCCACAAAATGGGCGTTCTGACTGGTGGTGGCCTCGCAAGCGCGCGTAGCCAGGAGCACGGCCATCTTGGGGCTGCGCGCGTCTTTATTGGTCGTCGTGGCGTAAAGGAGGGCCAGGCTATTCAACGCGGCTGGATCATTTGGCATCGCGGATAGCGTGGCTTCATAATGCGCAATCGCTTCGCCAGTGTTGCCGAGCTTGTCCTCAGCGAGGGCCAATTGAAACTGCGCCGCACCCAACTCCGGTTTCTGGGACGCTGCCCGATTCAGGCAATCCGCGGCTTCAACGAATTTGCCTTGCTTGTTCAGAAACGTGCCGTAACTCGTCCAAAATTCAGGCGATTGCACCCCCAAGGCCGCCGCTCTCGCATAATGGCGCGCCGCCTGCGTTTCCAAACGTTGCGCGTCAGCGGGAGCGGCGGTGCGTTCCTGCTCTTCCAGAGCCTCGGCCAGATTGTAATGAATCCGGCCAAAGTTCGGATTGTATTGCAATGCCCGGTTGTAAATCCCGACCGCTTCTTCCGGCTTTCCCTGCACCATGAGCGCTTGCCCCCACGCGCTGTAAACTCCGGCTAAATCGGGGTTTTGGCGAAGAGCTTCAGCGAATTGGGCGAAGGCCGCGCTGGGCCCTCCTTGTTTGAGCAGCGCCACGCCTAAGTGATAATGGCCTTCCGCAATATTTTCCGCCTGGAGGGCGCGTCGATAATGGAGCACTGCCTCGTTGTATTGTTTCTTGTCCTCCGCCGCGCGGCCCAATTTGGTTTCGTCGAGAAACTGGCCTTGGCTGATTACCAATCGCTTCAACTTGGACGGACGTTTGGCCTGGACTTGACTGCTGCTTAAATCCGTCCACTCGCCGACCACGTAGGCCAATCCGGTCGTAACCATGGCCACCAACAAAAATATCTGGAGAGGTTTGCTCGGCGGAATGGCCGGAGCCAGCGAGCGGCTGGCTTCGCTGCCTCTCGCTCTAAGCCTGGCAAAGTGCGTATCCCCAATGGGGTCCGGTGTGTTTGGATCGGATGCCATAACTGCTTTGACCGCCATTTAACCGAAATGAAAGAAGAAACGGAAGCCTATTTCTTGACATTCGGCGCGGGCCATTCCAAGACCTGCCCCGCCGCCAGCAGCCGTTGGCGCAACGTCCCGTAATTTATATCCTGCACCGCCGCGTTTTCCTCCAAGGCCAGCGTGGCGGCCATTGCGCACGATTGCCCGAGCGCCATAAAAACCGGCTCCATCCGAATCGACCCGTAGGCGATATGGCTGGCCGAAAGACAAACGGGTACGAGCAAGTTCTCGCACTCCTCCGCCTTGGGACGCAGCGCCCGATAGCTGATTTGGTAAGGCGGGAAACCGCCGACCTGCACGTCGCCCTCGTTTTCCACCTGGCCGTTGCGGACGATTCGGCGGCAATTGTGGGAATCCATCGTATAGGCCGCCAGCCCGATGGCGTCCGGCATGACCAGCGATTCGCGGCAATTCCTTTCCGTCATGACGTATTCCGAAACCATGCGTCGCGCCTCGCGAATGTAAAGTTGGTGCGGCCAGCCGCCGGTGTCCTTGAACTCATCTTTGCAGAAGCCCCACGATTGCATTTCGGCGCGGAGCGCAGCAGGCACGCGCGGGGAATTGCCTAGAAAATACAAAAAGCCCCGCGTGTAATTTTCGTGCGCCTGCCAGATGCGGGCGCGCTCCTCATAGCCGCCCTCGGGGTAGCCGTAATTCCCGCCAATGAAATCCGTCGAGAATCCGCCGTTGTTATTGATGTCCGTTTTGCCGTTGGGCATGGGCTGAATGTCCATCAATTGCCGAAGGCGCGGTGACTGGCCGGCGGAGACCAGCGCTTCCAGATAGCGCGCCAGCAATTCATATTGACTCTCATTATAGGCCGGCGGCGCAACAATCGGAATTTTGTTGGTTGGATTCCGGGTCAGGCAAAGGCGAAAGTTGTAAGCCTGCACCGACTTGTCGCCCGCTCCGGGAATTCCCACCGGCCCATTTTGGACGAACGGCACCAGACCGCTGTTCGGATCGCCGGGCACAATATACGGGTCCACCGCCACGGCAAATTGGTGCTTGGGCGTCTTATCGCGGATGCCGTCGAGACTTTCGGCGTATTGGGCATTGGCCTCGCGTCCGACGAAGCAAGAAACGCCCGCCTTGGCCATCAAATCCCCCTCATAACTGGCGTCAATAAACATTTTCGCCCGGAAGATTCTTCCGTCCTCCATCCGAATTTCCACCATCCGGCGTCCGGCCTTCTTGACTGACGCCAGGCGTTCCTTGAAATAGACGGGAACGCCGGCCTCGCGAACCATGTCGCCGAAAACGCCTTCGGCCACGCTTGGTTCCAGCTTCCAAACTTCGTTTGTGCCATAATGCCGGCCCATGCGCCGGTAAAATTCCCGCGCCATTCCGCCAATGGCGGCCTTGTTTCCGATGTCCGTCTGGCTCAACCCGCCCGAAGTCATGCCCCCGAGATGGTTCCCGAATTCTGTCAAGACGACAGATCGTCCCGCCCGTCCCGCCTGCACCGCAGCCACCACCCCGGCGGACGTCCCGCCAAAAACACACAAGTCGCTTTGGATGACTTCCGCTTCGAGCGAACGGCTCAGCAAGAGAAAACAAACCAGCCCTTCGGCAATCCATCTCATGGCCGGCCTATTTCCTCGGGATCTCGCCCTTTTTGATCTCGCGAAAATTTCCTTCTTCGCAGCAGCAAACAAACTCCTCCGTGACCGACTTGAGTTCCTCCCAGCGCGCGCGAATGGACTTCGCTTCCGCCTTGGTGATCTCACTGTCATGCGCCGCCGCAGCCATGACCGAAAGCAAGTCCGCAAATTCCTGCACGACCGTATTCATAGCCGGGACAAGATGGAGCGGATGAGCGCTGTCCAGCCGTGGATTTTTGATGAAAAACCCGCCGGCCTTCTGGCAAATCCACTGCGCGATCTGGGCATCTTCGCTGCATTGCATGAGAACCGCCACGCGATCGAGCGGATTAGCCGCGCCACTGCGTTGGTCCGGCGGTTCGGCCCATTTGTAAACCATGGAGAGAGAAAGGCCCAATTCCGCCGCGGCCTGTTTGGGGCTGATCTTCTGGAAAACATCGCGCAAAAGTTCGTGGGATTCCATCCCGCGAGAATGCCCTTCACCGGCTTGATTAGCAAGCCCGTTTGAAAGGGGTGGGCAGCGCGCTGCGCCGTCCGGTCGGCCCAGCCGTGGGCCGAACCCTGCCTTGTCGGAATTAAGTTCCGGTCCGTGACAACTGTTGGTAAGAATGAATCGGCCCTGCGTGACCCTACATTCTTTATGCTGGCAATTCGCCGTTGGCAGGGCAAATTACCTTCAGTCAAAATGGCGCGACGAAGATGACCACGGCCAAAACGTACGATTATTTGAACCGCCTGACCGCGATTAGCTCGTCGGCAGGGGCGAGCAATATCTCGAGTTTCAGCTACCAGTATAACAATGCCAACCAGCGGACCAAAGCGACGCCAGTGGACGGCAGTTATTGGGTTTATTCCTACGATTCGCTCGGCCAGGTGACCGGGGGCAACAAATATTGGAGCGATGGAACGCCCGTGGCCGGCCAGCAGTTCGATTACACCTTTGACACCATCGGGAATCGAACGCAAACGCAGGCAGGCGGCGACCAGACGGGCGCCAACCTGCGAACGGCCAATTACACCAACAACGGCTTAAACCAGATCACCAGCCGGTCGGCGCCTGGGGATGTGGACATCATGGGTCTGGGATTTGCGACTAACGCGGTGACGGTTAATGGGCAGGCCGCCTATCGCAAGGGTGAATATTTTCGTGATCAAGTGGGTGTGACCAACACGAGCGCCGCGATCTGGCAAAATGTGACCGTGGCCTCTCCTGGCCAAGGCAGTGTCGCCGGAAACCTTTTTGTGCCGAAAACCCCGGAACAATTTAGCTACGACGCAGACGGGAATTTGCTTCAAGACGGACGATGGACCTACGTTTGGGACGGAGAGAACCGGCTGATAAACATGACCAGCCTGACCAATGCGCCTTCCGGCTCCAAACTCAAACTCGATTTTGCCTATGACTACATGGGGCGGAGAATTCAGAAGATTGTTTCGACCAACAACGGCCTGGCCTACATCGGCCAATCCACCAACCTTTACCTTTACGATGGTTGGAACCTTGTCGTTGAATTAGGAGCAAGCGGTTCGCTCGTCCGGAGTTATCTGTGGGGATCGGACCTGAGTGGTTCGTTGCAAGGAGCGGGCGGAGTGGGAGGGTTGCTGGGAATGTCATATTATGGCTCTTCGACTACCAATTGTTTTGTTGCCTATGATGGAAACGGCAATGTCAGCGCCTTGGTCAACGCTGCGAATGGAGGGCCACTCGGGTTTTACGAATATGGCCCCTTTGGTGAAGTCATCAGAGCCACTGGGCCGATGGCAAAAGGTAATCCGCTCCGTTTCTCGACCAAATATGCCGATGACGAGAGCGACATGCTTTACTACGGCTACCGGTATTATTGCCCGTCCACGGGACGGTGGTTGAGCCGGGATCCGATTTCTGAAAAAGGGGGACCGAACGTTTACTGCTTCGTGCAGAATGGTCCCGAAAACGCTGTGGACCTGCTTGGCCTATGTGACGATGGAGTCTGCGGAAAGGACGTTACATCGGCCGTTAACAAAGTGTTGGACGCGGTCAATGCGACATTCGATGGGTGGAACAACTCCGATCAAGAGCGAGAGTGCAAGCACTTGATTTCACCGTCTGAAGGGGCCGAAACTTCTTGGGATATTCAAGAGATGTGGCAACTCGGCAGAAAATCCCTCGAGGGATGCGAACGTCAAGCGACGTTTCAGGGCAGATGCTATTACGGGAGCGCCATTAACTATGCGCTTTTTGGTCGGGCAATGTGCAAATGTCACCAAGCATTCCATAAGCCAATTTACTCGTTAGGGTCTGCGATTGGAGGTGTTCTCTACCATAAATGGGGACTCGGCGACTTGGGAAAGGACGAAGCGATGCAGGCCATCGAGTTCACTAGATACGGTTACAAATACGGTTCGTCTGGCGATAATGTCGGCTGGATTAATTTTACCTGCGCGCCCGATTCACAGGTAGATGACAGAACGTTCCATTGGAAATGGCAACCTCTCAAACAGTTCTAACATCAATGGTGCTCAAACATCGTACCGTTGGAATCAGCACTGCAGTTGGGATAATAATGCTGCTTGCTGCAATTGGACTGTTAATCGCTCACGAATTCTCGGATACGAAGAACGGATTTAGCCGGACCCTCCGGTTGTTGAAGGGAGAGCCAATTCTCGAACAAAAGGCCAGCGACTTGGCGGATGAGCTTCGTCATAGTCCGGTATTACCGCAACTCCAATCTTGGACTGTTGCCACTATGCATCGGTTTCGGGACGGACGGGTACAGACGAACGGTGGGAATACGCTACCGTGGGAAAACGATGCTGTGATGCTGGCACCCTCCGAAATGCCACTCTTTATCAAAAAGTATTTGGCATATACGAACAGACTCGGCGACATCTTGCCGGAACTGTCCATCGTCCTGACAAACAAGCAACCGAGCTACATTGCGTTAAATTTCGGAAATTGGGGAATCGTGGTGGGCGATTCCAATTATCGGGTGTGCTTTGATCCGGAATGGACGAATAATGTTGCTCCGGGTATTTACACCTTTGGCATTCAATGGGAATCACATCGATAAACTTCGGAATAAACGTGTTCGTTTATAACTACAACTATGGCCCCTTCGGTGAACTCCTCCGCGCCACCGGGCCGATGGCCAAGCTCAATCCCTTCCGGTTCTCGACCAAATACCAGGATGATGAAAGTGACTTCCTTTACTACGGCTATCGGTACTATAACCCGTCCACAGGCCGGTGGTTGAGCCGTGATCCACTCACGGAGTCCGGTTTTAATGTCCTCACGACGAGGCGGCAAATGTCCGATGACGATGATTCCGATGGTCTCAACGAGTTTCTAACCGCTGGTGGCCCGAATATCTATGCGTTCGTGAATAATGCCCCAGTGGAGTCGGTTGACCCGCTTGGCTTGTTCTTGGCTGCTATTGATGGAACCGGCTCCAAGAAATGGGTGGGAATCATGCACCGGAATAGCTTCGTGAAGAACTTTGAAGCCGATTATCTTGCGGCAGGCGGAAAAGCCCGCTACTGGGACGGCCCTCGAAATTTAGGAGGCGGCGTTCACCGGACTGTTGAGGAAGTTTACGCTGCTATCTGTGCAGCGTTAACGGCCAATCCGAACGAGGAAATTGACATGGTCGGCCACAGTCGCGGTGGATTGATTGCCATTTTGGTCGCCAAGAAATTACAAGAGCATCCTTGCGGATGCGGCGCAAGCAGCAAGGTGCATTTCATGGGCTTGTACGACGCCGTTGGGATGTATCTATGGGCGCACCCAAGCACGATTCCTGGCAATGTTGAATACGTGGCACATGCTCGGCGAGACCCGGCAGACGGTTCCAGACCGCACTGGGGGAATGTGGGAACCTCCGGCGGGCAGAATTACGTGCAGCAGTTTTTCTGGTGTACCCATTCCGGCATGGGCGGTGATCCTTGGGGCGGAGACCATCCTTCGCAGATGACCGAGCAGGAGGATGACGAAAACTCTCCGAAAGTAGATGCCTGGATTCGGAGCAACGCACGACAACACGGCCTCAATGGGCTATGAGTGGCGCTCTTTCAAAAGGCATGGTCATAACCGCCGCGTGTGGAATCATCGCCGTTCTGCTTGGCGTTGCCGTGTTGTTTGCCGAGCTTTTTGGAACCGTGTTTCGGGACAAGGAAATGCCGATGGTGATTTGCATAAACGCAGGCGTTGCGTCATTGGCTTTTTTTCTGGCATTCGTTATCGCGGCCTGTGTGTTCAAGCCTGGCGCTCGGCTTATCATCTCATGCGCGGCTATCTGGGTCGTGATTGCTGGGGCTGTTTTGTGGATAGAGCAACGCCCATGACAGAGGTGAGACTATGAAAATTAAGACCCTGTTGCCAGCGATAGTGCTTTTCTTTTTGACATCAACCATGTTTGCCGCAGACAAACAAGTCATTTTTGAAATTCGTGCTTCTCAAACTGTGGATTTTTCAAAAGGCACCTTTGAGTTTGTTGCCGAACACTCTTCTGAGGGTGGTCCTCTAAAGCTCGCGGTTTTAAGGAAGGAGGGAACTACCAACATCCTTCAAGAGACGGTCGTTCCATCCACAGTGTATAAAGAACATCGGTATGCTGTGATAATTTCGCCAGAGGGTGGGCGTAAAGGTGTCAGTCAAGTGTTCCGATTGCCCATGCGCCAAAACTCGAAACCTTCGGGTTGGAGCCAATGGCAGAAGCCGGATTACATAGAGAACTCTAAGTATGTCTCATCGAACTTCATGGATGACGTGAAATCGCCTGACCGCTCAACCAACATCCCACCCGATTGCTTTGAAGTGCGGTACAAAATCGAAGACTCAAAATAGGCGATTGAACTGTTCCCCCTTGGCTCAGACCGGGCTGTTTGTTCCCACTTCGCAAGCACTTGATTTTCGGCTTATTCCGGGCTTTTCCAGCCTTTTTCAACCTTTTCGCGGTCATCCCTTGGCGATGGGCGTGATGCCGATGAAGGCGACATAGGGCTGGTTGCGCTCCAGTTCGGCGTAGCGTTTGGGCAGGATGCGGACGGCGGCGAGGTTGTTTTCCTGGAGCTTGTCGGCCAGGGAGCCGAGCCGCCAGCCGAGCACCTCCACATCGGCGGTGGAGAAGACCAGGGCCAGTCTTTGCGGCGGGATGTCCTTGTCGTCCGCCGCGTCCGGGTTGGGTTCCAGGGTGTATTCGATCAACTGGCTGGTGCAGAAGGCGCGGCGCTTGTGTTCCGACAGGTAAAACTCGATGGCGGAGCAGTATCTGCCGGAGATGGAGTAGCAGGAATCATCTTTGAGCATAGGCGTTCAGATGTGAATGCCGCCGGAGCGGCGTTGTTGTTGACGGTGTGCTTGGTGGTGCCGCAGAGCCTCCCGGACGGTGCGGGCCGGTTTGACCGTCTCAGTTTGCCGGACGGACTTGGCCTGTTTGACCGACTCGGCTGGCCCGATTTTTTCGGCGACCGTTTCCTTTTGTTCAACGGCTTCTGTTTGGTCGAGACCGAGCCAGCGGCCCATGTCCTCGACGGCTGTGGCGAGCCGTTGCACGGTTGACAGGCGCGTCTGGCGCATCGGGCGGCGCTGGCGCACGGCGCGAGAATCTTCCACGACCGGCGCGGCGGGCTTTTCTTCCAGCCGTTCTTTGGGGATGAAACCGAGTTTGGCCAGGCCATCGCGGAGGGCTTGCAGTTCGACGGCGGCCTTGCGCGTGTGCGAGTCGGTGACGCGGCGGGCGAGCAGATCGGCGTCATCGGTGAAGACATGGACGCGCTCGCGGCCACGGGAAATGCTCACGTAAAACTGCTCACGGTTGACGGCCCCGAAGGAGCGCGACGAGGCGACCAGCAAAACCTCATCCACGGTCTTGCTTTGGGAACTGTGCGACGTGACGGCGTAGCCGTGGGTGAAGGCGTTGAACCCGGCCGGGAGCGAGCGGCCGTCAGCCAGGGCAATGCGGCCGTTTTGGATCTCCCGGACTTGGACACGCTCACCGTTGATGAAATCCTTGCCGTGGTTGGCTTGCAGCAGCAGCCAGTCACCGGGCGACACTTTCAGTTCACGCGCTTCCCCGACATCAAACGCCGGGGCGGAACGGCTGGGAGAAAAAGCGGCCTCGCTGCCATCGGCGCGGCGCAGCTTGAGCGACTGGCCCTTGATGCTGACAACCTCAGCCGTCTCACCCAGGGCGAAAGTTTTGGTGGTACCGGTGTCAGTCCTCACTATTTACACTTCTTCACGGAGAGGGTGGGCTTGTGCAGGCAGCAAAACTCGTAGGCCAAGAATTCGACGGATGAGGCAAGAAGGAAGAAAATTTACCGCTTCTTCCGAAAGGGGTAAAAGCAAAGTGGCGCTGGTGCGTGGCGATTGCGGCAAGCCCAACATGAAGTTTAGAATGTACAACGCGAAGGCAGCCACAGAAACGGTTGGAACCTACGTCTCCAACCCTGTTGTATGCAAAATAACCTGAAGTTGTGTCAATAGTGAGGACTGACACCGGCGTGCCCAGCGCGCCATTCCCGGCCACCGGCGCTCCAACCTGTCGCAGAACGCTTCCAAATGGCCTGACGCTTGCTCAATCCACCCCACGCATCCGCGCAGTTTTTATCCGCCAGCTTGTTTCGATGGAGGACCAAGGTTATCATTTTGGTAATGAAATTCCGAGTGGTGGTTGAATTTGATCCAGTAGCTAAACGATGGTCGGCAGTTTTCCCCGAAATACCCGGCTGCGCCACTGCGGGCGACACCGAGGCGGAAACCGTCACCAATGCCAAGGAAGCGCTGGCGCTTTGGTTTGAACCCGCACCGGTCAAATTGCCCAAGGGGGCAAAAATGATCGAACTCGCGGTGCCGTGAGCCGCCGGTATCCAGTTTGCCGCGCAAGGGATGTCGTCAAAATTCGAGGCATAGCCTCGACTCTACAACGCCTTTTTCTCTTCGTTCTCTTTGTTAACTTATAGTTGCCCCAAAGTTATTCATCGTTTGCAAGGAGAGCCGCAGGGACTCCTCTCCGCAGCCAACGGTGAATAACTTTGCGCCGCCAAAAAGATTTACAGTGAACAACGTGATTTTCACCCGCAGTATCCAGGTGAAC
>DASRLE010000093.1:0-3736 GCA_035648615.1 Saccharimonadales bacterium (SeqCode)
ATCGACCAGACCGGCCTGGTAGAGAATGGAGAGGTGTTTGGAAATGGTGGACGCCGCCAGCCCAAAGAGTTCGGTGATTTGGCAGACACACAACTCGCCATCCTGCAACGCCAGGAGCGCCCGGACGCGCTTCTCGTCGGCCAGCGCTTTGGTGATGGCCATGAACTCGCGAATAATCATATAATATATTTCGCCATACAACGAAATGAACGTAAGGCGTGGTGACGTGGTTGTCAAGGGACACGGTAAATGCGGGCTGACCGGCTTGCGGCGAGCTTCGTAGACAGACAGAAGAGTCTGCCTACAATGAATTGGAGGCGCTCGAACAAATAGTGGCGCAAACCTCCTCCAATACCCCACGCCTGCGCGACCAAGTTGAGGAATTGGAAAAAAATGGCCATCGCATGACCACTTCCGCAGGAGGTTAGGCACTCGGTAGTTTTAGAAATAAATGATCGGATGGCGCGAATGCAGCGCCTGTGGCGACCTCGACCCGTCCCGTTACGGAACTTTGGCGCCACGGACGATTTCCACGGGAATCCACATGTGCTTCATCAGCGCGCTTTCGATTTTGAACCCCGCCTTTTCCAGCGCTTCCCGAACATAGATGGGACGGCAGTCAAGAAAGTTTGGGAAGTGTTCGTGCGTCCATTCAAAAGCACCGACCAGCGGATCATGTTTGGCGTCTTTGGACATGCCTACCACCACGATGCGCCCGCCCGGTCGCAGGACGCGCTTGCACTCGCGCAACACCGTCGGAATTTCCGGCGTGTCGAACAATTCCAGCGTAAAGCTCATGAACACCGCGTCCATGCTGTTGGCCTCGTAAGGAAGATGCGTCGCGTCAGCGCAGCGCAGCCGGACGCGTGCGAGGAGGTTGAACTTGGCGAGGCTTATTTTTGCCTGCTGAAGCATTTTATCGGACAAATCTACGCCGAACACGGTGCCTTTCGGCCCGACGGCTTTCGCGAGCGCTACGAGGCTGTGTCCAGTGCCGAAGCCGATTTCCACAACGCTTTCTCCGACGCGCGCGCGCAACAACTCCAATCCCGCCTTGCGCATGGGGGCTTCGCTGCGTTCGGACAGCAAATCATAGACGCGACTGATTTTGTTGTAAAACGCCCTGGTCTGGTCTTTCGATTGGAAAACCCTCAGAACAGAGGCGGGACCGGTTTTGCGGGTCGAGTTCATATAAATCGTTAACCGGGCGAAGTTGGATCAATGGACCGCGTTTCCGTTTCTTTTTTGGCAACGCGTCCGGCGCGTTCTTCCTTGGCCGTTTCCAATGCGGCCCAGAGTCCGGATCGGGTGATCAGCCCGATGGGGCAATCGGGTTTCTCCCGCGCCACTACTGGCAAATTTCCGACATCCTTGGCGGCAAATCGCTTCAGAATGGTGAAAAGGTCTTCATCCGGATAAGCCGTGGACCCATCGCGAGACATGATGTCTTTGACCTGCACGTTTTGACGCTCCGTCTCGGCGACCCGATGGATGGCAAGAAGCGTAACCCGTCCCGACAACTTACTCTGCTCCACCACTGGCAAGCTGGCCAAGCCATAATCTCCCATCAAACTCATGGCGTCGCTCACGGACGCGTTCGCGTTCACACAGACCGGCAGGTGAATCATGACATCGGCGGTCTTGACACGGTAAAGCACAATCGGCTCGAACTCGTCCGCATGGAAAGGGGAATCGAGACGGCTATTGACCTGGGAGGGAAAGATCGTTCGTTTCCCTGAAAGAATGAACGCCGTGACCACGGCGAACATTGCCGGACCTAAAAGCCCATAACCACCGGTCATCTCGGAAATCATGATGATCGTGGAAATGGGAGCTTTGGCGGCGGCGGCAAAGAAGGCGATCATGCCGACGATCGCATAAGTGCCCGGATGCGGCACTGCGGAAGGAAAGAGATTGGCCGCTCCATAACCGAAGGCCCCGCCAAACATGCCGCCAGTGACCACGCATGGACCGAAGATGCCGCCTGAATTGCCTGAGCCTAACGTCAAGGACGCCGCTACAATTTCAGCCACCGCCGCCAGCAACAGCATGAGCGGCGGCAACAACTGCACGTCTTGGGATATGGCAAATTGCGCCCACCCATAGCCGGTTCCAATCACCGAAGGAACCAGGAGACCGATGATGCCAGTGCAAAAACCGCCAATGGCTGCGGCAACCCACAGAGGGAAACGCTTAAAGAACTTTTCGAGATAAAAATAGATCGTGAACAAGAACCGCGCCAACAGAGCGCAGCCAACCCCCAACAGCGCAAACAGAATCAATGTCCACGGGTGGTCGAACTGGGTCGCCTGCGGCGGGGGGGTGAACACTGGCTGAAATCCTGTGGCGGCTCCGACAATGGTGTAGCCGACCACGGCAGCGATCAAAGCGGGCACCAAAGCCTCGACTTCGAAATCCTCCTTGTAAAAAATCTCCGCAGCGATGATGGCCCCGGCCAACGGCGCCTTAAAGATCGCGGCGATGCCGGCGCCTAGCCCTGCAGCCAGGGCAATGTTCCGTTCCCGCGCAGTAAGTTTCAGGAGGTTGGCAATGCTGGCTCCGGTGGAGGCACCGATCTGGGCAATCGGTCCTTCCCGTCCAGACGTGAGACCTCCGCCGATGGTGATGGCCGAAGTGATCAGCTTGAAGATCGACGTCTTGAAGTTGAGCTTTTCGCTGTTGTGGAATGCCCGAATCGCGGCGTTCGTGCCAATTCCTGCGGTCTGCGGAGCGAATTTCCAGGTAAGAAAGCCACCCACCAAACCGGCCGCCGTCGTGACCAGAGGGAGCATCCAGGGACGGCTCATGTGAAATGAATACTGGCTCATACCCCCTTCTCCGCCTGGGAGCGGAGGAATGTATCCAACCAGAGTGCCGAGCACGAAATGCTTGACCAAGTTGATGCACCAGATCAGCGCCAACGCCCCCAGGCCGGCCCCAACGCCAATCAGAATACCGATGAGCCCCCATTTCCGAAGATAGGTGGCCCCTTCGCCGATTTCCGGGATCTGTCTTAAACCAGGCCGTTGCGCTATCCGTTTCCACATAATTGAATTCAATGAACAGCATTGTCATTGCAAAGTTCGGCTAACATCATAATGAAAACGACCTTCAAATAAACGGATTAAATCAAAATGTCCCTCGTTCCGTTTGCCAGGCGACGCTCCACCGCCGAGCTGTTTTCCTGGGATGGACGGGACTGGGCTGAAAAGCGTCGCAACGGGGATTGATGGGAAATCCGGCTATGTCTGGTTCACCCAGCACGCTCAACCAATGGCTTTGAGCGGGGTTTCGATCCTGCTGGCGAAGAAAAAGCGGCCCGCGCAAAATCAAAAAGAAACCCATTGCGCAAGTCGTCGGTTTATTTCCATTCCCACAAATCAGCGTGTAGAAGTCCCCACTCGAACAGATGCCGTTGTCGAAGGACAAAACCACGTCGCACCAGCGATGGGTCCGGCGAGGTGAGGCGGTCCGCAGGCAGGCCGGTGGTCCATCCGAAAAACAGATACATCGCCTCCAGAACAAGCCGCGCCCGCCATTTGCCCAATCCCGCCGGCGGCTCGCAAAAGTCCGATAACAACCATCGCGCCTCCGGCTTTGCCGCCCCTGCCAAACGTCCCACCAACCTTTCCAGCTGCTCTGGCGGGAAGCAATCCAGGACGAAATGGCTGGCCACTAGATCAAATTCCCGCGCGGGAGGCGTCCATTCCAAAATATCGGCCTGGACGAATTGGAT
>DASRLE010000094.1:0-6764 GCA_035648615.1 Saccharimonadales bacterium (SeqCode)
ACGCCGCCGCCCGCGAAGGTGAGCTCGGGGAAGGTGGAAACATAAATCTGCATGTTTCCGCCGTCTTCCAGGTCGCCAACGGGCATCATGTCCTTGTTGGCCAGGCCCACATATAGCTCCGCGATGTCTCGGCGCATCACCGTGCGTGCGGAGCTGGTGTCGATCTCCGCATTGATGACGTGCCCCCGGACTGTCGCCTGCATTTGCAACCGGCCGTCATTCGCCAGTGTCACCGGTATGATTGCCACCTCGTGGTGCGCCCAGAACACCACCTGATCCGGGTCGGTGCACTTGGTTTGTGTGAGCCAGGTCATCTGTTTTTTGTCAAAATCCAACTCGACATCATATTGGCGGAAGAAATCCCCAGTCAGGAATCCGGCATATGGCTCCGATTGACCAATCTCTCCCTTCTTCGCCACCATCATCTGTAGATTGTGATCCGTGGCGCTTCCGATGCCGAGCGAGCCGACGCGAACGCGGGTATTTATGCTGCCTACGCCGGTGTGATCCCTGACGTCATAGACTGGGGCCTGAATTCCCTGGTAAGCCCTCTCGCTGACATCGTTGGCGCCGAATTGGATGAGTTCGGTCCGCTTGGGGTCTTGCGGCAGTCCCAGTTCAGCCATCGTCGCCGGAGAGACCTCCGTCGGCTTCTTTATCGCGAGATCAAGCAGGAATTGCTTCGTCGTGCCATTGATCGCCACCGGCACGGTTACAAGATCGGTGCCAGGAAGCTGTTCAAGCGGGGCGGTGTCGGCGATCTTAGGCAAAGCGCAAGTCTCTGGCGTTGGCGCTTGTGCCTTTGCGGTTTGCGCTTCTGTCTGCGCCACCGCCGCGCTGGCAATTGCCGACAGTGCGACAAGTGCGACAAAGGTTTGCTTGATCATGGCGTCCTCCTACGCTCGCGGTTTGGCTAACTTTATTCTTCGCTTTCTTTCGAGCAGGCCGTCAGAGCGCATCGTAAATCAGCCATTGAACCTTCCCGTCCTTGGTGAGCGGCGCGACCTGGTAAATGCCATGACCGTGTTCGAACACGGCGTCATAAACGTTTAATCCGTTGGGACTCATCGCTCTGAATTTTAGACTTTCCAGCTTTCCCCATGTCCGGAACTGGGCCTGCGTGGAAGCCAGGTCGAGGCGGACCAAGGCCGTCATCGCCGGCGTCATCTCGCCATAATCGGGCGTATCTTTTTCCAGCGCGTCGATGTAGCGGCTGAGCAAAGCCTCAGTGCCTACGGTGGGACCGCTTCCGGAATGAGCAAAAACCGGCGAGACTTGAAGGGCGTCCACCTTGCCGTTGGCGGTGAGCGGCCCAATAGAAAAGACAGTCCGGCCCTTTTCGAACGCGGCGTCATACACATCCCAGCCATTGGCATTGACCGCTTCGAAGTTGACGGATTTCAGGCCGCCCAAGGCATCGAAGAATTTGTGGCCCATGTCGCGTTGCCGTTTCATCGTGGCGCGAAAAGTCGGACTCATCTGATCATAGGCGGGCTGGTCGCGTTCCCAGCCCTCGATCTGGCGGCGCAACGCGGCCTCGGTGCCCGGGTTCGGCCTGGTCCTGTCGCCGCGCGCATAGGCCGGCCAGTACCCCAAGGTGGGGATTTTTCCGTCGGGGGTGAGCGGGGCGACATTCCAGGTGTTCAAGGTATTGGCAAAGGCGACGGAATAGATGTCCCAGCCTTCAGGACTGATGCCCCGGAAGGTGATGGATTTCAGTGGGCCCGACTGATCGATCTCCCGCTGCACGTGAGCCTCGGCCCGCATGAAGGGGATGGCCATGGCGGGCGTCAAGGCGGCGAAATCGGGCTGGTGACGCTGCCAGGACTCAATCAGATGGCGCAGCGCCCTCTCCGTGCCCGGGCTGGCAGTCGTGCGGCCCACCTCGTTGAACGCGTCGGGCGGCATGACCATGGCCGCCGCGACTGGAACCCCTATGGCCAGGACGGCGGCGCCCGCAAGCAAGGCTTTCTTTGCGCTGCTGAGGCTTTTGATGAAGCGGTTCTCCATGATCGCCTCAATTCTCCTTCTCAGATCCGCGCCGGCAACGCCGGCCGCGCAATCGAGCGGAGAATGCAAATAGAATTTGCAGACTTTGGGGATGCCCTCGGCATAATCACTGGGATCATGGCCGAGCGCGACCACCGCTTGGTCGCAGGCCTGTTCGCGCTCCACCACCAATCTGCGGCCGATCCACCAGGTCAAGGGGTAAAACCAGAAGACCGCCTGCACCAGCATATGGATGGCGGCCGTCAGATTGTCCCGGCGCCGCGCATGGGCCATCTCGTGCGCGATGACTGCCTTCATTTCGATGGGTGAGAGGCGGTCTTCGATTCCTTCCGGCAAAAGGAGCACCGGTTGCCAGATACCGACAAGGCCCGGCTCGACCAATTCCGGCGATGACCGGACAGGGATTCCCGCTGTCATGGGCGAAGGCTTGGCGGAGCGGGCAAGGGCGTAAAGCTTCGCCAGCTTGATGGCCCAGAACGCGAGCAGGCCGGCCGTGCCCGCCAGCCAAATCCCCAGCAACAGATCGTCAAGCCCTATGGAGGGGGCGAAAACCTTCATCTCGACACCGGCCTGCATCCAGCCGGGCGCCGCCGTCGTGGTGAAAGGATCGGCTGTCGGCTGCGCTTGCGCAATCCATGACGTTACTGCTGCCGAATTCAAATGGTCGGCAGCAAATGCCGTCCCGAGCTTCGCAAAAAGCGAAAACGGGATGAGGAATTTCAGCGAGGCGGCGAACCACAAGGCGAAGCGTACATTCGCGCCGTTATTGCGAAACAGGAGCGTGAGCAGCCCGACGATGGCCGCAAAGACAGTCGATTGCCAAAGATGATTGAGAAGAAGAGGGATCACTTGCGTGCCCTTTTCTTCTGCAAGTCGCGCAACCTTGCTTCCGCCTTCTGAACGTCATCGAGCGTCAGCCTGCCCGCATCCACCAGATGCGCCATGACCGGCTGTATACTCCCGCCCAGAAGTGCGATGAATTCGTCGATAAGCCGTTTGTGCGCCGATGCGCGCGTGACGGTCGGTTCGAAGATATGCGCGTTGCCCGTCTTGCTTGTCCGCCTGAGCGCTTTCTTGGCCTCCAGGCGGTACATCACCGTCTGCACCGTCGTATAGGCGGGACGTTTAGCGCCCGGAATCCTTTCCTGAACCGCGCGAACCGGCATCGGGCCATGCCCCCATAATATCTCCATGATCTGGAGTTCGAGCGTGGTCAACCTGGGACGCATCGCGGCATCCTACTACAATCCTAGTAGGACGATACTATTACGACAACAGAAGTCAAGGATGTCTCCGCACGTCAGGTTCCAAGGCGCCTTCTGTCACTCATACCGCAGCACACGTGGCGACAGACCGGCTGGCAACCTTGGCAAGGTACTGGCGGATGATCCCGCTGTGTAATCGCCAATTAATATTGGCTCAAATACAAACCCGTCACGCGGGGTGCACCCAAAAAATTCAGATATCGCGAACCGCTCATTTTGTGCGGACACGGGGTCAATATCAGACTCGATCACAATACCTTATTGGTCCGGAACGGATTTACCCATTATCCCCAGGAGCTCGAACAATTCCGCTTTTTCCCGGGCGATGGCGATCTCCCCGACCGAATAATCCTTCTGGACGGGA
This sequence comes from Saccharimonadales bacterium (SeqCode), assembly GCA_035648615.1. Classification (GTDB taxonomy): domain Bacteria; phylum Verrucomicrobiota; class Verrucomicrobiia; order Limisphaerales; family Palsa-1400; genus DASRLE01. The sequence goes on from DASRLE010000094.1 coordinate 3,640, forward strand.
ACGGCGCTATTTCCTTCGATGCCCTCAATTGGATGGCAGAGCAGAAAATCGAATTTCTCCAATTAAATTGGCGGGGACAAATAATAATATTTCCGGAAATTCGGGATATTCCGGAAATTCGAAAATAGTTGCCGCTCAAAAGGCAATTAAAGGGACCAAAAAACAGATCGAAATAGCCCGGCATTTAATTTCCCAGAAAATAATCAACTCGATTGAGACCCTGGAAAAATCGGTCCCGAAATCCGACCGGCAGAATTTTGCTCTGGACCGGTTGGGCCAAAAATTCCGAGAATTCAAAAATCCCGGACTGGCCTGAAGATTTCGAAAATGCTTGGAATTGAGGGCGCGTGCGCCATGGCTTATTTTTCAGCCTGGCACGGGCTGTCAATCAAATGGTCCGGATTTATGCGCAGGCCAATTCCCGACAATTGGCACACTATTATTCCACGGACCATGGCTTGGCGGAAAAGAGCCCGATCAGCTCGCCACCCGGTCAACGCCATGTTGAATTATGGCTACGGAATTTTGGCCAACCAAATAAGGGGCCAGTTGATTTCTGCCGGATTTGACCCGACGATCGGGATCATCCATGGCAATAGCCAAAATCCCATCCCGCTCGTCTATGACCTAATGGAGCCTTTGCGGCCCATAATTGATCGCCACGTCCTGCAATTCGCGCTTTCCACTACCTTTACGCCAGGAGATTTCACCATCACAAAATGGGGTGGATGCCGTCTTAATCCGCAATTGGCGAAAGTTGTGACGCAAAGAATTGCCAAAATCGGCGTTGGTGCACCGGTGAGGAAATTGCTTATGCCGCTTAGCTAATTTGTTAATTGATTCGATCAGCCTCGGATTTCAAGCCCAGCTGCTTCTGCAGCTCGGTATTGTAGGTGTTTTCAAGATCGGCGAGGCCTGTCGCAACATCGTGGTAAGCCTTCGAATACGCGGGATATAGGATTTGAAGGTGTTCGCAGGCGGGCGTCACCACTGGGACGGGCACATTAGTATTGCCGCAGATTCTCATCGCGTTTTCTACAGATTGCATCTGAGGTTCTACATCATTCACGAAGCTACCTTGAAGAGATTGAACGTCGAAATGGACCTGCTTCGTGGCAAATATTCCGTTGCCCATCGCGAAGGAAATCTGACTGCGGCTATAGGATGCGCGAGAATTACCAGCGAGCTTGCGATCACGCTGTAAATAGCCATCCATTTTCGCAGTGATTGTCCGATACTTTGCGGAGATGGTGGGGAATTTCTGGAGCGTGACACTTCCTGTAATTTCAAATTTTTGCATTTTGTCGCAGAGATCTCCTACATAGCGAGCGAAATTCTGCTGGTCCTGCAAAGCCTTCTCTCGCATCGCAGCTGCGGCGCTAGCGATTGCCGCCTTTTGAGCTGCAATTGCCGCATTTTCTTCCGCCTTTTTAAGAGCAGCTAGAAGGGTAACTGAGCGCTTGTTCAGCGCCACCAGCGCGGCTTGATACTCATGAAGATCACCTCGACGCAAAGCAAATGTGGATGACCGTCCGCCGGATAGTCCGCCTGTGAGTGTTAGGCCGCGCCAGGAAAGAACCCCCGAAAACTCAACCCCGGAGCCGAGTGGACCAAGTGGTATAATTAGACTGACGTTTGATCCATCGGCTGCGCCCGCGACGGACGTGTTTTCGTACTGGATTTTGCCATCCGCTTGGATTGTAGATGCCTCAAACTGTCCTGAAAGACGGCTGTCGGGTGTTTCAACCAGTTGCATTCGGACTACTGCCGTTTGAGTGATAGCCAGATACTGCCCAGACAAGCTACGGTTACTGCATCCAGCTCCGCCGAACGTGAGAACAATTGCCGTGATCGCTAAGGCGGCATACCAACCGGGCCATATTTGTCTTCGGCGGGTCCGCAATTCGTTAGAGCGGATCATGACTAATCACAACTTCCATCTATCCTGCCCCGCTGGACCACTTGACTCGGGATTTCAGAAATCCGACTGCAGCATTCCTTCAGCTTACCTTATAGCGGTCAATAGACACCATAATGAGAATATAAAGTGCCATTGGTAGTAGCGGAAAATAGCCAGCTGGTGGCTGGTCTCGAACCATGATTTCGGCGAGGCAAAATCGGGTCGCTAGAGCGCTATTAGGTTGGACTCAGCAACAGTTGGCCGACTAGGCCATCGTATCCTTCAACGCCGCTACTCCCTTGAGCAAGCCGAGGTGGAGGCGGCACATGAGGCCGGGGACATTGGTGAACATGGAGGGGAAGACTTATGGCAGGTTCTATCGGAGTCCGCTGACGATGTTATGGAGGGAACAGATGGAGGATCGCAAGCTCAGGGAAAAGCATGAAAAGTCGAATCTTTACAGGACGCATGGTTTGTGTGGAATTCATCATCACGAAGACCTAGGGAAGGCCCGCGCAGCACTCCAGCGAGATGCGCTGGACCTGCTCGACGACATGAGCTTGATTGATGAGCCCATCTGGGCGTTCGGCGAGGAATGGGCCGATTTTCATACAGTAGTGAGGTATTTCAATAAACCAAAAAAGGAAAAGGACGGCACAGATAAATTCGGGATAAATTTTCAGAAACTGTTCGAGGAGGGGAGGCCGTTCTCCGGGCGTCAAATCTTCCGCTCCAATGTGGTCCTTGATTTCAAGGTGAAGCAGCCTGGTGACAAGAAGAACGCAATGTCAGTTGATGTTAGCCCGCAAACGTTCTTGGACTATGCCAGGGAGTTTTGCCGCCCTCGGATTGAATTTCACCAGCCGCGTGTTGTGATCGCAATGGGTGTGGACGTAACAAATGCCCTACTCATAGCCCATGGCCAAGAGGCGGTCCGGGGATCGTTCAATGATTTCGTGGATCGTGTGGCGAGAGACGGGGCTCCGCAATTGCGAGCCGGTACTCACTTAGTACCCGTGTTTCATCCCGGTCATTTCGGTTGGGTAGTGAACCGCAAGCGCCCGCCGGGGAAAAATGCCGATGAACAAAACATTCAAGATTGGGCGGTCGCTCTGCGTTATAATTAAACTGAGAATTCTACTCCCGATAAAAGGCGCCAGATGTTGCCATTGACCCCACCCAGCTCCCTATTTTCTTATCGCGGACAATTTTTCGACCCAAAATG
>DASRLE010000095.1:0-3021 GCA_035648615.1 Saccharimonadales bacterium (SeqCode)
GCACGTCAGCGGGCAGAAGCATCGGAGTCTGCCGGTCAATGTTAACAAAGCGCGTTGACATGAAGACTTAGACCACCTGGTTCAAGTTATATTCGATACGCTTACTTTAATTATTAGTTTTAAGTCCGACAGGCTGCTAGCAGCGAAAATACCCAAGTGCGGATCTTGCGCGGAGGAAGGATTAGGCTTGATAAAGCGTTAGATCGCATTTTTACATAAAATACATGTCGATGTAAGTCGGGTGTCAAGTTCGAGTTCTATGTTGAGTTCCAGGCTCCAGTTGCAATCGGACTGCGGATAATATTGCCTTTGACTGGCTGGGCTTTTAGATTGCCGATCAAGGGAATTTATATAAGGTAATCTATGCTATTCGACCGCCAAAAACGCCTTTTAGCCCTGCTTGACGCCCATAATGGCGAGGTCGGCCTTCTGGATTTCCAGAAATTGCTATTCTTATATTGTCAGGAAGTTGAAGAAAGTCCTTACGAATTTGTGCCGTATAAATATGGCGGCTTTTCGTTTACGTCTTACGCTGACAAACGGAACCTGACGAAGCAGGGTTTACTGGCGGACGAAGAGCAAACTTGGAAACTGACGGAATCAGGCAAGGCCCGCGCCATAGTGGCTCCTCTGACGCGAATGAAAATGGATCAATTCGCAACGCGCCACAAAACCTTGCGCGGAAACGCACTGGTGGCGGAAGCCTATCGCCGCCACCCTTATTACGCGATTCATAGCGAGATTGCGGAGCAAGCATTGGCAGGAGACGCAGCGGCGCGGCAAGAGATTAACAAGGCGCGTCCGATTGCCCGCCCGCCCGGATTATGTACGATTGGATACGAAGGACGATCATTGGAAAAGTATCTAAATCTGTTGCTGATGAACGGGGTCACGCTGTTGTGTGACGTGCGGCGAAATCCTTTGAGCCGGAAATATGGATTTTCAAAAGGGACGCTGTCCAAAAGTTGCGCTGGTGTCCGCATCCGTTATGAGCATTTGCCAGAACTTGGCATTGCCACTGAAAAGCGACGCGGGCTGGACACCCAAGCGGATTACGATCAATTGTTTTTGAGCTACGAACGCGATACCCTGCCGAACGAACACGAAGCGCTGACGAAAATCCAGCGGTGGATTGAAAGCGGCGAGCGGGTTGCGCTAACTTGTTACGAGAATTTGCCTGAGCAATGCCATCGTCATTGCGTGGCGGAAGCTCTGGAACAACCTATCGGGCGAGGCTGGGTCGCGCAGCATCTTTGACCAAAGGCAAACATGCCCAAAGAGCGCGTCTTAATCACCGTCAAAACGTACCCGACGCTCTCCCGGAAGTATGGGGAAACCGTTTGCACAGCAGGCGTGCGTGAAGACGGTTCATGGGTTGGGATTTATCCAGTGCCGTTTCGCCGGTTAGACGAAACGGAACAATATCGCAAGTTTGATTGGGTCGAGTGCCGACTGATCAGAAACCAAAAAAGACCCTCGCCCCGAAACGTATCATGCGGCAGACCTCAAGGAACTCGTGCCCGCAGGGCACATGGATACAGCTTCAAACTGGCGCGAGCGCAGGAAGCTGCTCATCAACACATCAAAGATTTACACCCAGCTTCAGGCTTTGATTGATGGGGCTAAAGCCAATACCGTATCTCTCGCTGTCTTCAAACCAGCCAGAATTACCGGTTTCGTCTGGGAGGAGGAAGAGCGCGAGTGGGATGCCAACAAAGTAGCCCAAATGCGAAATCGGACAAATCAAGCCGAGTTGTTTGAAGAAGAAGCATGGCGGCGGACGTTCAAGGTGATTCCCAAATTGCCTTACAGTTTTTCTTACGAGTTTGAAGACGCAGATGGAAAAAAATCAAAATTACAGATTTTGGATTGGGAAATCAGCGCGCTCTTTTGGAACTGCGTGAAGCAATGCAATGGCAATGAAAAAGCGGCGCTCGAAAAAGTGAGGATTAAGTATGTTGATCAGTTCCTAAAAACCGACCTCCATTTCTTTTTAGGCACAACCCAACAGTTTCACTTTGTTGCGCCCAATCCTTGGGTGATTATCGGCGTTTTTCAAATTCCGCACGAAAAGCAGGCTGAACTGCTTTAGCTTGAACGTTCGGCAAGATTGATTACGATTGCCAGTCCCGATGGCAGCGCCAAAAAGCATAAATATTGACACCGTAGGCAATTTAAAACTGACAGGTTGACGGGGGAACTGATACGTTTGGGGGATGTCATCGACCTCAGTTTCGGCGGGCGGGCGCTTTCGCTTGGCGATGGACGAGGAGAGACCGCTGCAAATCGCCGGCGTGATTAATGCCTATGCGGCTATTCTCGCCGAGAAGTCCGGCTTTCGCGCCCTCTATCTTTCCGGCGCGGGCGTGGCGAATGCGTCTCACGGCTTGCCTGATCTGGGAGTGACGTCCCTGAATGATGTGCTGGAGGATGTTCGCCGCATCACGGCGGCGAGTTCTCTTCCTTTGCTGGTCGATGCCGATACGGGCTGGGGCAGCGCGTTGGGTATCCAGCGCACGGTTCGCGAAATGATCCGGGCGGGCGTGGCGGGAATTCATTTGGAAGACCAGGTGGCGAACAAACGTTGTGGCCATCGGCCGGGCAAGGAATTGGTTAGCACCGGGGAAATGTGCGATCGGGTCACGGCCGCCGTTGATGCCAAAACGGATTCGCAATTTGTCGTCATGGCGCGGACGGATGCGGCGGCGAAGGAAGGTCTGGAGGCGGCGATTGAGCGCGCGAACGCCTATGTGGAGGCGGGGGCGGATATGATTTTTGCCGAGGCGTTGACAGCGTTGGAGCACTATGCGGCCTTTTGCCGCGCCGTGAAGGTTCCGGTGCTGGCTAATGTGACGGAATTTGGCCAAACTCCTTTGTTCACGACTGAAGAACTGGCTTCGGCGGGTGTGCGGATGGCGCTTTATCCGCTTTCCGCTTTTCGAGCGATGAGCGCGGCGGCGCTGGCGGTTTTCCAGGCGATTCGCCGCGATGGCACGCAAAAAAATGTGATTGGCCAAATGC
>DASRLE010000096.1:0-5287 GCA_035648615.1 Saccharimonadales bacterium (SeqCode)
GCTGGCGCGTCGTGCAGCCCAATCTGGAAAATGTCGGCCTACTCCGCGTGGGCTATCGCGGGCTGGAAACGCTGTGCGCCGACAACACCCGCTGGCAGTTCCATCCGGCTATCGCTGCCCTTGCCGAGCCCGACCGCGAACGTCTCATGCGGGCGTTTCTGGACCAATTTCGCCGCAAGCTCGCCATCGCCGCCCGCTGTTTGCAGGAAACCAACCAGCAACAAATCCGCCGCCGTTCGGAACAGCACCTAAATGAGTTCTGGGGTCTGGACGAAACCGGCGCGGAGTTGCGCACGGCCAACCGCTTTGTGCGCGAAGGCACGTCCCAACGTCTCGCCGAAGGATTCAGCCTCGGCGAAAGAAGCAAACTCGGCCGATTTTTGTCCGGTGAACTCGGCCTCGATTCGGTAGGCTACGACACGTTCCTCGACAGCATAATCGCGCTCTTGGTCGGGCAAGGATTCCTACGGCGGCTAGACCCGGTAGACGACCACGAATTTTTTCAACTCGACGCCGGCTGCCTGCTCTGGCGCTTGGGCGATGGCAGCGCGCCGCCGCTTGATCCACTTTATGCCCGGCGTACCGGCGCGGATGGCTACGTCGAAACACCGCCGCCGGTGAACATATTTTTCCAAGGCTTCTATCGCGACTCCGCCAGTGCGCTCGCCGCGCTTGAAGCCCGCGAACACACCGCGCAAGTGGTCAAACCGGGCGAGCGCGAGCGCCGCGAACGTCGCTTCCGTTGGGAAAACAGCGACACCACGAAAGAACGTGACGGCCTGCGCCGCCTGCCATACCTCGTTTGTTCCCCCACGATGGAACTCGGCGTGGACATCGCCGACCTTGATCTCGTCCACATGCGCAACGTGCCGCCCACGCCCGCCAACTACGCGCAGCGCAGTGGCCGCGCCGGACGCCAGGGACAGCCGGGTTTGGTATTTACTTACTGTGGTTCGGTTAATAGCCATGACCAGTATTTTTTCCAGCGCCGCGCCGACATGGTGGCCGGCAGTGTGCGCCCGCCGCGCCTCGACATCGCCAACGAGGCGTTGGTGCGGGCGCATCTTCACGCGGTCTGGCTCGCCCAAGTGCGATTGCCTCTTGGCGACAGTATCGAGCAGGTCATCAATACCGACGACGAGCAACAATTGCCGATGAAGCCAGAGGCAGAAGCCGCGATTCAACTTTCCGCAGCGGCACAAAATGAAGTGCGCGAACGCGCCCGACGTATTCTTCAGTTCGACCTCGCGGCTCTCGCCAACGCAGGCTGGTTCAGCGAGGCATGGTTGCAAACCGTGATTGCCGAAGCCCCAGCCAATTTCAACCGCGCCTTTGACCGCTGGCGTGAACTGTTTCGCGCCGCCATCCGCCAGCTTACCGAGGCGCAGATCGCGCTTCGCCGGGCACGCCAACGTGACGACCAGGAGGAAGCACGACGGCGGGAAGAGGAAGCGTTGCGACAACTCAATTTGCTCCGGCAAATATCCACCAACCGTGAGGAAAGTGATTTTTATCCCTACCGCTATCTCGCCAGCGAAGGATTCCTACCCGGCTACAATTTCCCGGCGTTGCCAGTGCGCGCCTGGATTCCACGAGACGATGGCGAGTTCATTTCCCGCCCTCGTTTTCTGGCACTGCGCGAGTTTGGCCCGAACAACATCGTTTATCACGAGGGCGCAAAATGGGAAATCGTCAGCTTCCAGTCACCGCCCGGCGGTTTAGAGGAACGGCGCAGCCAGAAACGCTTTTGCAATGTGTGCGGTAGCTTCTGCGAAACCACGCTTGACCGTTGCCCCGATTGCGATACCCGGTTCGACCCGACAAACAGCGAACTGCTCGAATTGTTGGAACAACCAAACGTGCGTTGTCGCCGTCGCGAACGCATCACTTGTGACGAGGAAGACCGGCGGCGGCGCGGGTTTGAACTGCGGGTTGCCTACCAATTCGGCGGTGAAGCCGGTGGCGCACGACGTATTCGTGAGGCCGATGTCATGGTCGGGCAAACGCCAGTGTTACGCCTCACCTATGGACCTGCCGCCACCTTATTGCGTGTCAATTGCGGCTGGCGCACGGCGGATGCCCCCGGATTTCTGGTGGACATGGAAAGCGGCGAGGTGCTCAACGCCCCGCCGCACGCCGCCGGCCCGACCCCACGCCCGCGCCGACTGGAGCGATTGCAACTGGCTGTCCAGTCCACGCAGAATCTTCTTTTGGTGCGTCTGCTCCGCCCGGAACTCCGCAGCGATTCCGGGATTGAGGCAACGCTTCAATACGCCCTCCAGCGAGGCATGGAGCAGTTGTTCCAACTGGAAGAATCCGAACTTGGCGCAGAACGTGTCGGAGAGGGTGAACAGCGATCCATTTTGTTCTATGAATCAGGCGAAGGTGGTGTCGGCGCATTGCGCCGGTTGGTGGACGAGGCGGACGCGGTCGCCCGTTTGGCCGTCGAGGCGCTTGAGCGATGCCATTTCGACGCCGCTGGCACTGACCAGCGGCCATCCTGTTTGGCTGCTTGTTATGAATGCTTGATGAGTTTCGGCAACCAATACGAATCACTCACTTTGGATCGTCATCGCCTGCGACAGCAGCTTCTCGATTTGTCCGGCAGCCGCACGTTCCCACGTATCGCCGGTCGCGACTGGAATGCACACCTGGCATGGTTGCGCTCTCTCACTGATTCACGCTCTGACATCGAGCGAAACTTCCTCACCGCTCTGGCCGCAGGTTTTCACCGCCTGCCCGACGAGGCGCAAAGACCAATCCCTGAACCGCGCTGCATACCGGACTTTTTCTACACACCGAACGTGTGTATTTTCTGCGACGGCTCGGTGCATGATGAACTTGCCCAAGCCGCGCGTGATGTTGAAATACGCCGGGAGTTGGTCAATCGCGGATACCGCGTCGTTGTTATCCGCTACGACCGCAACATCGAAGAACAGATCGCCGCCGCGCCCGAGGTGTTTGGCCGCCGCGTAAACCGCTAGTAAAACGAATTCATAATACATGAACCAATAATCCAGTGGAGTAAATATGATACCAAAGGAAGATTGCCAGAAAGCTATTAAGGCTTTTCGCGCCAAACAAGGCGTGGAAGCGACTGACGAGAACATCATCGCTACAATCCACCTGATGAACACGCATGGTGTGGATTTCCACGCGGCGCTTGACCAAAGTTCTCGCAGCGGAAAAGCATGGATTCCTTCTTCGGCGGTCTGGAGACCGAACTGGGAATAGACTCCGAGGAAGGTCCGGCCCCATTCACGTCCCATGCGATTGACTGGAAGCAGTATGAGGAACAATCAATAATTTGATTTATGTGCCCCCAACAGTGTGCTCAGGCAATTTTAATCACCAGGTTGGTGGTTTGTGGAATGCGGCCGTGACATCCGTCATGGTCGGCGGGAACTGCGCGGCTTGCAGTTGCGCCCACGTCACGCCGTTTTGATAAAAACTGGCGGCGTGTTGCAAGCCGGCATTCTTCCGGGGCGGACGGCAATTCGGCCCGGAAAGACGTTGCGGATTCAAAATGCCGACGGGCTTCTTCAACTCATCTCTCACCATGCGAATCGGAGTCACGAGATCGGAATCACCCGACATGACAATGGCGCATTCGTATTTGTTTCGGAAACCATCCAGCAGCAGATGCGCGGCGAGGTTCACATCCGAACCTTTTTCTTCCGTCTTGAAGACTCTCATGAAATTCGGTGGTGGACTCACGACAGCAGCCATCACCTCGCGGGTGCGGAAGTCGCCCTCAATGATTTCCAAATTCAGCAGGGTGCGCAGCGCGCGCCAAAGGATCATCTGCCGAATCGGCTGTCCCGGATTCCCAGGCAGTGCGGAGACTTTGGCGGTGAAATACTTCGTCGCGATGATCTGATTCCGGGCAAAAGCTCGTTCAATCAGCGCCACCGGATTGAGCCACCGCAGGGGTGTGCCCTTGACCGCGCTGTAAAAAAGGTTGAATCCGTCAATGTAGAGGATTGTTCTCACAAGACGACATCCTCATCCACCGGCCACCCCAAAAAAAATGCAGGGGCAGCCTCCGAAGAAGCGGCCCCGCGTCCTGCCGTCGAAACGGACAGGAGAGATGTTCCATAAGTAAACACTATCCGGCTACGGTTTGTCAACCGATTCTTTTTGCCGCTCATGCCGTAGTATTCTTGAGTGCTCTCTTTGCGTCAAATCTTTCCCAATGTCACTCGCATCCTGCGAGGCGCTGATGCAGCCCAAAAATGGTTGCGTAACGCCGACCATTATTGCCAATGCCCGCTGACCCAGTTCTCGATGTTTCCGCAACGCGGCGATTTGCCGTCCAAGCGTATCACCGGCGGGCAGATTGCGGCCCCTGAGAACCAGTCCCAACGCCAAGAGCGTTTTATTCCATGAAGCAAGATTGCCCCGACTGCGTTCGAGCATCCGTAGTGTCGGAAGTGACAAACCGGTTTTCGCAGTGACCATCGCTTGAGTCAACCCTTGAGCTTTGCGGGCTGACTTGAGGCTCTTTCCCAACACCTTTTGGAAAGAATGTTTTATCAATGGACGGTGCTTCGTAGCGCCAAAAGGAAACAAAGTTTTATCACTTTGGCAACTTTATTCGCTGCTCCGAACAGGTCGCTCATTTCCAGTTTTGCTCTTTCTAAAAAAACGCCGGCACCAAATGTGCCGTTAACCGCAAACTCTCGCGCCTCCTCCGCCAGCAGGCTCTCCAATGACGCGGCGGTCTGTTGATCACATCCCCCATCTTCGCGAGTTCGTCCTTTATCGTCCGTTCGACGAGGGGCTACATACATGGTATGTAGGGGCTATCGCCCTCACGTTTTCACAAATACGGCTTAACCGCCGCACCACTTGCTCCCCCAACGTGTCGTCGGCCATGCCGACTTCGCGCTTTTTCCTACGGCTGTCGGGTTCAGTCCAACTACCCAGCCCGCCGACGAGGCCACTCATCCAACGCCAGTCCTCGACGTAATAATTCGGTGTTGATTTGCGAGAGTTCTTCCAGTCCCTTTTGCAATTCACCATAGGCCGTGATGGATGCCTCGGCCTCTTTTCGCTGGGCGGGAGTTTTCAGGAGGAACTTGCGAATGGAGCCGACTCCCATGCACTGGACAAGGTAGTGGAAGGGGCCGTGCCTGCGTCCGTCGTGGCAGCGGCAATTCTTTTTTCCACAGGTCAGGAATTGCCGAACTCGTGAGGCGCGAATGGCATTCGACGGAATGTGCAGGGTCGCGAGGAGAGTGCTCTTGCGCTGCTGCAAGCTGAGATCGGATGCGTTTTTGAAATG
>DASRLE010000097.1:0-11097 GCA_035648615.1 Saccharimonadales bacterium (SeqCode)
ATGTTCGCCGGTGACGCTGCCGCCCAATTGAATGCACTTGTCCAAAATCTCGTTGCCCGCCGCGATGGCGCGCCGCACTTGGTCCGGCTCTCGTTCATCGTACAAAATCAGCGGGTGAATATTGCCGTCGCCAGCATGAAAAACATTGGGAATGCGCAAACCATATTTTGCGCTGCACCCGCCGATAAAGCGCATCATTTCGGGCAGCTTCGACCGCGGCACGACACCGTCCTGGGTCAGGAAATTCGGGCTGAGCCGGCCAATCGCGCCGAAGGCCCGTTTGCGCGACTTCCATAAATCCGCTCGCTCCTGTTCGGTTTGGGCCACGCGAACTTCCCGGGCGCGATTATGTTGACAGAGTGCGATGACGCGCTGTGCCTGCATTTCCAGCCCGGCCTGCAAGCCGTCCAGCTCGATAATCAAGGCCGCGCCGGCGTCGAGCGGAAAACCAAAATGATAGGCCGCTTCCACCGCCTGGGTGATAAGCTGGTCCATCATTTCCAACGCGCCAGGCACAATGCCCGCGCCGATGATGTCGCTGACTGTCTGGCTGGCGTCATCCACATTTTCAAAAATGCCGAGCAGCGTCTTATAGCCTTGCGGCGCGCGGCTTAACCGCACCAGGACACGCGTGACAATCCCGAACATGCCTTCGCTGCCAATGGCCGCGCCGCGCAAGTCGTAACCCTCCACGTCTTCGCCGCCTTCCGGCGTTGCGCCGAGCCAGACAATTTCGCCATCGGACAACACCATTTCAAAACCGAGAACATGGTTCGTCGTGACGCCGTATTTGAGGGTGTGCGGGCCGCCGGAGTTCATGGCGACGTTTCCTCCAATGGTGCAAGCCGACTGGCTTGAAGGATCAGGCGCAAAAAGAAGACCGTGAGCTTGCACGGCCTTCGTCACCCAGGCATTGACGCAGCCGGCTTCGACCAACGCCCGCCGGTTTCGATAATCAATCGCCAGCACGCGATTCATCCGTGTCAGCGCGATCATCACCCCTCCCGCCGCCGCCAGGACCGCCCCGCTCAAGCTGGTTCCTGCACCGCGCGGAATGATGGGGAGATCGTGGGCCGCGCACAATTTTGCCACCGCAGAGGTTTGCGCGGTGTCGCGCGGAAAAACAACGGCGGTCGGAGGATGTTTCTCCAGGGTATAAGCGTCGCATTCATAGACGAGCAATTCGTCCGGCTTGTCCACCACTCCGTCGGCGCCGACAATTTCCCGGAGCCGCCGGGCGATGTCGGGCCATTGCGAGGCGGCGGGTGGCTGACTCATGGAGAAGTCTTGCCCTGCAAATTCTTGATCGCGTGCTGCATTTCAACCAGATGAACCGCCGGGTCCGGCGAATCCGTGATGTGAATAATCCGGCCATCCAGACCAATCAGAAAACTCACGCGACGATCTATTTTCTTGCCCGTTTCCCGACGGGTGCCGTAAGCGTCGGCGATTTTACCTTCGGTGTCCACCAGAAGCGGAAAATTCAAACTATATTTGAAAATAAAGCGGCGATGACTGTCGGCGTTATCAAAGCTCACGCCAACGACCTCGATCCCGTCCGCTTTAAAGTCCGTCATGCGATCGCGCAGGCTGCAGGCTTCCTTGGTGCAGCCTTTGGTGTCGTCCTTTGGGTAAAAATAAAGGAGGATAACGTCCTTGCCGATTTCCTTGGACAGTTTCCATTTAGTGCCGTCCTGATCCTTGCCTTCGATGAGAGGCGCTTTGTCACCTACTTGCAAGGGCAGGGCGGCTGGCGCGGAGGTCGCCGTCAAGGCGCCGGCGAGAGCAAGGAGAAGCGTGAGAGAGTATCGTAATGTTTTCATAATGAGTTCAGGCTCCATGTTGGTTAGACTCTTCCCCTCATATTGTCAAACTTTCCCACGGCTGTAATGAGCAGGCGGCAGGATGTCACACCCGTTGTAAATGCGTATCCTTGAAAGCCGTTTCGTACTTCAACCCATAGCCCAGCAAGCGGTCAAAGCCGCAGTGCGCCAGCCAAATCAAAATCAGCCACCAGTAAGAATTCTGGCCGGAAAGCAAAAGGACTGAAAACGCCAAAAGGGGACCAAAATAGCTGTGGGCTGCATTGTAAAAAGCCGCGCCCAATTTTGGGTTGGCAAGATAACCCAGGATGGACAGGTCAGGCGCGAAGAAAAGCAGGCCGAACCATCGCCAGTTGCCATGCAAATGGTGGTACAAAATGCAGGCGGCAAACAACGCAGCCGCGCCCTCGATGTGAAGCAGCAATTTAGGCTTTAGCATGGCATTGCCTCGGGTGCCCAACTTCGTGATCTCATTTGTCCATAGAAGCAGATTGGCGAAGTTCTAGCGAGGGCAATCGAGAAGCCGGATTATTTTTCGGCGATCCAAATCAAAGTGCCTTCCGGCAGCAAATCATAAAGTGGAACGAGATCGGCTGCGGCCAGATGCACGCAGCCGTGCGAGGCGGGATGGCCGAGGGTCCGTTCGTCGCCGGTGCCGTGGATGTAAATGTAGCGGGCGTGAGAATCGAGCTTTCCGCCGCGATTGAAGCCCGGCTCCAAACCTTCCAGCCAAAATATGCGCGTGGTGATCGCCGCCGGAGACTTGCTTTCCCAGGTGAACCCCGCGATTTGCCGTCCTTTGAAAATGGTTCCCGCCGGGCAGCCGCCGCCGATTTTTTGGGCGATGCGATGCAACCCGCGCGGGGTCATGTTCGAGTCGGCGATTTCGCCGATGCCGTATTTTGAAGTCGAGCAGCGAAAAATTTTCAGACACTGGAAACGCCGGCCAGAGCGGAGGAAAAGGGACGCGGTTTGCTGCGAAATATTGACGGCCAGGGCGTAGCGCGTTGGAACCACGCGATGCCGGGCGCAGGCGCGAAGCGCTTCGGGTGTCATTTGGGCGCGAGTTTTTTGACGAGCACCTTGGAGTTCCTGCCGCTCTGTTCGTATTTTTCGCGCCGCGCAGGCGGAAGGTCCTCGGGACTGCCTTCGCCGAATCCGCCTTTGGATTGGAAGTAGGTAAAGGCCTGGGTGGACAGCGTGATCAGTTCTGTCATGCCTAATTCGCGCGCTTTGGATTCAACATAAGCGACTAATTTCTGGCCGATGCCCTGGTTCTCGTGCGAGGGGCTGACGTAAAGGCAAGCCAGTTCGCCCTTGGTTGGGTCGAGTTGGTGCAGCGCGACGCAGGCGACGGGATTTTTGTCGGTCTCGAAAATGTAAAAATCGCCCAGCGCTTTCTCGAGGCTGGCGCGGGTGCGCTTGATCAATTCCTCGGAAGCAACCGAATTTTTGGTCAACGCCAGGATGGCGCGAATGTCCTTTTTCATGGCGCGGCGAATTTGCTGGTATTCGTTGGCGTAGATCAGTGTGCCAATGCCTTCGTTGGAAAAAACCTCGGCCAGCAACGCTTCGTCCACCCGCCCATTAATGATATGAACCCGCAAGACCCCTGCCGCGCTGGCGGCGGAGGCGTACTGCGCCTTGGAAACGATTTCCGGCGCAAAATTATTTTTGTGATGGGTAAGCAACGCATTCAACTCGGCCACCAGCATCTGCTGAATGAGTTGGCCCTGGTAAATCAGTCCGTCCACCGTCGTGATGTAAATAAGTTTGGTCGCATTGAGCGACTTGGCCAATTCCACCGCGACGGAATCCGAATTGACGCGATAAGTTTTGCCGTCGCCATCAAAACCGAGCGGCGGCACCACAGGAATGACGCCTTGCCCCAACAACCCTTGCAGCATTTCGACATCGACGCGCTCGATCTTTCCCGTGAAAAGATGGTCCTGCCCATGAATGATGCCCAGCGGATGCGCGATCAAGGCATTGCAGGTGGCGGCGCGAAGATCGTTCGCGCTCAGGCCCTCCAGAATTTCATGGGTCAGCCGATTCGCGGCCGTCAGGGCGAGCTTGAGGGTGGTCGCGTCCGTTACGCCGCTGCCGTCGAGATTGGAAGGCTGGACATTCAGTTCCTTGGCCAGCACCTCGATTTGCGCCGCCGCGCCATGCACCAGGACCACCCGGATGCTCAACGAGCGAAGCACCGCGACATCCAGCAGAATGTTGGCAAAATTTTCGCTGGTCACGATGGCTCCATCCACAGCGATCACGAAAATCTTTTCCCGAAAACGCGGGATGTATTGCAGAATGCCTCGCAGGTCCGTCAGCTTCACGGGCGCAATATTTGGACGAGTCCAACTTGGCGGCAAGCTAATTCACTGCTTTGAGCGCTTTTTTTAACGCCTGCAGGCAGCGGCGGTTCTCGGCGGGGGTTCCGACCGAAATGCGAATCCATTCCGACAATTTATAACCGCCCATCGGACGCGTAATCACTCCCAGCTTTTGCATCTCGTCGAAAACCCGCTGGCCTTGCCCGACTTCAACGAGAACAAAATTGGCCAACGAAGGCACATAATGAAGGCCCATTTTCGCGAACGATGTTTCCAATAGCTTTCGTCCTTGGAAATTATTCCGGCGTGTTTTGCGAACATGCGCGGTGTCGTCCAGGGCCGCCAAGCCCGCCGCTTGCGCCAGGGAATTCAGATTGAAAGGCTGCCGAATTTTTTCCAACGCCGCAATGAACTCCGGATGTCCAATCCCATAACCCAGCCGCAGTCCAGCCAGCCCGTGAATTTTGGAAAATGTCCGCATCAGAAACAAATTGGGTGTTTCTCCAGAGCGGACGAGGGGAAGAAGATCCAGAGGCTTGTTCAAAAATTCAAAGTAGGCCTCGTCCATGACGAGCACGACGTTGGGCGGAACAGCCTTGATAAGCGCCTTCACTTCGACGGGCGGGGCCAATGTGCCGGTGGGGTTATTGGGATTGGCCACAAAAATGAGTTTGGTGCGGGCGGTGATGGCCTTGGCCATGGCGGGCAAATCATGTCCGTGATTTTTAGCCGGCACAGTGACGACACTTGCGCCGAGCAATCGCGTGACAATTGGATAAATGGCGAAACAAAATTCGGAAACGATCACCTCGTCGCCCGGCCCCAGCAGGGCGTGACCGAGAAATTCGATAATATCATTGGACCCGTTGCCCAAAATTAAATGGGCCGGCTTGACTTGCAATTTCGCCGCCAGTTTTTCCTTGAAATAAAATGCGTTGCCATCCGGGTAAAGATGAATGTGCGCGGCGGCGCGCTTGAGCGCGGCCAGGGCCGCCGGCGAAGGGCCCAGCGGATTTTCGTTCGAGGCCAGCTTGATGATGTCGCGGGCGGGCAGGCCGAGTTCGCGGGCCACTTCGGCGATGGGCCGGCCCGGCTGATAAACCGGCAAATGCTCCAGGCTGGCGTTTAAAGCGAAGGGCAGGCTCATAATTACAGCGAGCGTAAAATCTTATTGACATCCACATGCGCGGCGATGATGTCGCGGATCAGGCTGATTTTCTCCGTGTCCGCCGGCCGGGTTTTGACGATCAGGTTATGCACGCGCGAAGCAATTTCGTAGCTGTTCTCCTGCGAGAGCAGGACGGGAAAGGCCACTTTGTCAATGACCCGCATGAGGGCGGGGCCAGGACGCAGGTCTTCGGTCAGGATGATCCCGGCCAATTGCTGGTCGTGGCCCGCCGCCATGGTCGCCGCCGCCATGATCAGGTCTTCGCGATCGCCGGGAGTGATGATCAGGCAGCCGCGCTTGAAATAGCTGATGGCGTTGGGGGCGCCCATCGCGCCAATGACCACGCTCTCGACCAGATTGTGGGTGCGGCCGCAATTATTGAGCGGTTGCGCCATCAAATCTTCCTGGATCGACTCGATGGTGGGGCGGCACAAAATCGGCTGGTGCGGCAGCACGCCGAGAAGGTCGAGGCCCTTGCGTTTCAAGCCGCGCCGGGCGAATTCAGTAATGTATTCCAGCTTGTCAGGCGTGACTTTGTTAAGAATGACGCCGATGACTTCCACGCCTTCCTTTTCAAACACCGCCTGGTTGAGATAGACCTCGTCAATCGGTTTGCCGATGCCGCCCTGGCTGATAATGATGACCTTGGCGTTGAGGATCTTGGCCACTTGCGCGTTGGACAAATCGAAGACCGAGCCAACCCCCGCGTGCCCGGAGCCTTCGCACAAAACAAAATCTTTTTCCCACGCCACCCGGTCGAACGCCTTGATAATTTTTTTGACCAGCGCTTCGTTGTTGGAAGATTGCAGGTACTTGCGGGTGAAATCCGGCTCGACTGCAATCGGACTCATATCGACCAGCGGGCAATTGAGGCGATAGACCTGGTCCATCAGCACCGTGTCTTCGTCGATTTGTTGTTCCTCGATTTGGACGAAGCGCTGGCCGACCGGCTTGATGTAGCCGATGCGCGAATAAAATTTTTGCAGCGCCGAGAGCAGGCCGAGGGACGTGGTGGTTTTTCCTTCGTTCTGCCGTGTCGCCGCAATGAAAACGCGGGGCGTGACTGTATTCATTGCGCGGCTGGACTGTGGTCGATTTTCTCGTCCGGCGGATAAAGCTCGTGATAGGCGATGGATTGCAAACCGACAATCGCGGCCACGCCAAGCACATCGTGCGCGTTCGAGCCGCGCGAAACATCCGCCGCCGGCCGGCCCAGGCCAAGCAGAATTTGGCCGTAGGCGTGCGCCTTGGCAACGTGCTGGATTAACTTGCTGCCGATATTGCCCGCGTTGAGGTCTGGAAACACCAGCACATTGGCCCGCCCCGCCACCTGGCTTTCGGGAATTTTGCGCGAGGCGATTTCCGGGATGAGCGCCGCGTCCACTTGCAGTTCGCCGTCGAAGTCCGCTTCCAGTCGTTTGTCGTGGGCGATTTTCTGGGCGAGCGCCGTGGCCGCCTGCACCCGGCCGATGGACGGATGGGTCGCGCTGCCCTTGGTGGAATACGACAACAAGGCCACGCGCGGCCGAATCCCCATCAGTTGATGGCACAAGCCCGCCGTCGAAACGGCGATGTCCGCCAACTGCTGCACCGTCGGTTCGGGAATGACGCCGCAATCGGCCATGAACAACACGCCTTCGTGTCCAAAACGGGTGTCCTCGACTTCCATGACCATGCAACTGGAAGCCGTCGTCGCTTCGGGCGCGACTTTGACAATTTGGAACAACGGCCGCAACACGCTGCCGGAACTTTGGTTGGCGCCGGAAATAAACCCATCGACCTGGTGCATGGCCAGCATCATCGCGCCGTAATAATTATGGTTGAGCATTGTTTCGCGCGCTTCCTTTTCCTCAATGCCTTTGAAGCGCCGGAGCATTTCGTAGCGCTTGATAAAGGCCGGCAAATCTTCGCTTTCGGCGGGATTGATAATGCGCACTCCTTCGAGCGAAAGATTCAACTCCGCCGCCGCCTGCTTGACCTTGGTGCGGTCGCCGAGGAGAACGGGTGCGCCGAGGCGCAGGGAATAAAACTGGCGGGCGGCTTGAAGCACGCGCGGTTCGGTGCTTTCCGGGAAGACGACGCGTTTGGGATGCCGCTGCAACTTTTCAATAATTCGGGCGATAAATCGCATGGGGGGTTAGTACGCGTTGCCGGCCCAAACTTCAAGGTTTCTTGCAACTTGGCCCCCTTGGGGTTTAATGATGCGCATGAATATTCTCCGATGTTTGGCGCTGGCCGGCTGCGTGGGCGTTTTACCGGCGCTGGCGGCGGACAAGAACTGGCAACCCGTCCCCGGCCCGCTCCAAACCCGCTGGGCCAAGGATGTTTCGCCCACTAAAGTCTGGCCCGAGTATCCGCGCCCGCAAATGGTGCGCAAGGAGTGGATGAATCTCAATGGACTTTGGGATTATGCCATCGTCGCAACCAACGCCCCCGCTCCGCATTCCTACGAGGGACAAATCCTGGTCCCGTTCCCTGTCGAATCCTCGCTTTCCGGGGTGGGACGGCGGCTGGACGAATTCCACGATCTTTTTTATCGGCGCACGGTGAAGATTCCGCGCGGGTGGAAAGGGGAGCGTGTCTTGTTGCATTTTGGCGCGGTGGATTGGGAGACGGAGGTCTTCGTCAATGGCTCCCCGGTCGGAACTCATCGCGGAGGTTACGATCCCTTTTCTTTCGACATTACCGGAGCGCTGAAATCGGGCCGCACCCAGGAAATTGTGGTCAAGGTTTTCGATCCGACCGAAGGAGGCCAGCCGCACGGCAAACAAGTGCGCAAGCCGCGCGGCATCATGTACACTTCTTCCTCCGGGATTTGGCAAACCGCCTGGCTGGAGCCGGTGCCGCAAACCAGCATTGCCGAACTGGCGATTACGCCGGACGTTGATAGTGGCGTTGTGCGGATTTTCACACCGTCCGGCCAGCAGGATGCGACAGTGGAGGCGGTCGCTTTGGCCAATGGGCAGGAAGTCGGCCGAGACAGCGGTCCGTTGGGCGGCGAACTGAAAATTCCCGTTCCGAATCCCACTCTCTGGTCGCCGGAACATCCGTTCCTCTACGATTTGAAAGTGGAATTGCGCCAGGGGAAAAAGCGCGTCGATGCGGTGACGAGCTATTTTGCCATGCGCCAGCTTGGCTTGGAGAAAGACGACAAGGGCATCACCCGCCCGACGCTCAACGGCAAGCCCATGTTCCTCCTCGGCCCGTTGGACCAGGGATTTTGGCCGGACGGACTTTACACCGCGCCGACCGAGGCGGCGATGCGTTACGATCTGGAGATGACCAAAAAACTCGGCTTCAATATGACCCGCAAACACGTCAAGGTTGAGCCGGAGCTTTGGTATTACGAGTGCGATCGTCTGGGCCTGATGGTCTTCCAGGACATGCCCGCCGGCGACAACAAGACTGCCGCGCAAAAGGAAGAGTTCGAGCACGAGCTTAAACAGATGATCCTGACCCATTACAACCATCCGTGCATCGTGTTATGGGTGATTTTCAACGAAGGCTGGGGCCAATACGACACCGAACGCCTGACCAGCATGGTCAAGGAGATGGACCCGTGGCGCGGAGTGGACGACGCCACCGGATGGACCGACAAAAAGGTCGGCGACGTAATCGACATGCATAAATATCCTGGCCCCGCTTCCCCTCAACCGGAGGAAACGCGCGCCGCGGTTCTGGGTGAGTTTGGCGGGTTGGGACTGGGCCTCGACGGCCATACTTGGGCCAAAAAAAGTTGGGGCTATCAAGGCATGACCGACCGCAAAGCCTTAACCGATCGTTATGTCGATCTCCTCACCAAAACATTGGAGCTAAAAGCCTCTCCCGGACTCAGCGCGGCCGTTTACACCCAAATCACCGACGTCGAAACCGAATGCAACGGCCTCATGACCTACGACCGCGAAATCGTCAAACCCGACCTCGACGCCGTATCAACAGCCAACCGAAAATTGTGGGAGGACAACAAATGACGTTATTGAACGCCGTCCAATCCCGTAGGGATTGAATCATCCAGCCCAGCGTTGCCGCGTCAGCGGCTACGCTGGGAAATCGAGTGGTGGTTGGCTTCGGCGATTCGTCATTGTTGCGGTGGCTCATAGGAATCATAAGTGCTGTAATTGGCTTCAATCCAACTACCGTCAGCATTATGTGATGGAAACCTGAAGATAATATCCGCATCGTCATCCGAACCTCCCAAGGCGCCGTCTTTACCCAGACTCTTCAACGTGACCGTGCCTGAGGATTCAACCTCATAAATAAGTCTCTTGTGCCAAGCATCTTCAAGGTAGTGATCGGCTTCAGGCTTTAGGCCCAGTCGGGGAAGGGCTGCCAGATTCGGTGGCAACTGACCGTGGACACGTCCATACTCCAGGATGCGTACCCGATCGAAAGCCATGCGTTGACGTGTAATCTTTCCTCGTGGAACCGTTCCGGGAAAAAAGGCCGGTAACACGAAACTGACGGCGATAAGGACGCTGACTATAATGATAACGCGTTTCATGGCAAACTCCGTTCCTTAACAAACATCCCCACCTTTCCGGTCGCACATTGCACCATGCAAATTCACGATGCAATCCTTTCCCCGCGTAAAACCACCAAAGCATCGGCCATCGGATCGACCTTGAGATGTTGTCGACACCCTTGCGCCAAGCCCTCTATCCGTTTACAAAAATCCACGACAATCCCGAAGGGATTGCATCATCCAGCCCAGCGTTGCCGCGTCAGCGGCTACGCTGGGAAATCAAGTGGTTCTTTCCCCAACCCTGTCAAGGGTTGAATCTCGTGCGCAGATTGAGCGTCATTCGGCACGCCAAGATTTTGATGGATCAAAAGAAGAACGGCAAAACTCACTGGACACTATTGATATGCAACGCATTCTTTACCACCTCGCCAGTGTGGGCCGAAATATAAAGATCACCAATCTCAGCCATCTTGTCCGGTTGATTGAGCTTGGAGGCCCACAAACGGACTTTCCAAGTCGCCTCGTTATCGGTTAGTCCCAGCCAGAATTGGCTGGCCCGCAGATCAAGATTATTCAGAAGCGGTTCCTTGCGGGCGATGTCCAGGGCGCGGTTGGAATCGATTTTCACTTTTTTCATATTCATTTCCTTGTTGCCGCCGCTAAACGGCTCCAGCAACCGCACCGGTCGTTTGACCTCCATCATCTGGCCACCCCCAAATTTGACTTCCGAGGCCTTCATGGTGGCCGTGGGGTCGTAGTAAACAACATACCAAACACTGGGCGTCAAACTGCCCACCGATTTATCCGAGCGAATCTGCACGACTCTGTCCTGGGCCTGAACGCCGACGTACTTGTCCCCCGCCTTGGCCAATTCGAGCGCGCTCATCTCCGGCGCCGAAACCGCCCCGCTCACCGCCCCAAAGATCAACCCAAGAGCAACCAGGCCCGAATAAATTTTCGATTTCATGTTTTCCACTCTAGTCCAGGCGGGCGGCAATTGCAAAGAAAGGCAGAAAGGAGAAGGAAGAAAAAGGCCCGCTTCGGTGCTTCTTCCTTCTTCATTATACTTCTGCCTTCCTCTGCGGTTCCATGCAAATCAGCTTTTCCTCTATTCCCGGCGCCGGGCTGGTTCTGCCATAACCGATTAAGCACTCAATGGGTCACGGCAGCGCAGCGCCGCGACCGGTTGCAAAACAAACAAAACAAGGAAACTAAATGAAAGAAACCACCGTGCATTTTAAAAAACGAATCGCCTCAATCATCGGGACTGTTGCGGTCATACTGCCGCTTTTTAGTACGGCCCCTTCGGCC
>DASRLE010000098.1:0-15534 GCA_035648615.1 Saccharimonadales bacterium (SeqCode)
CGGTCAAAGGCCGTCCTTGGAAGTCTTTGGAATGGAACATTTGAATGGCCTTCTCGGCGTCCTCTTTGGAGGCCATCTCGATGAAGGCAAACCCGCGAGAACGACCGGTCATCCGATCCTGCATGATGTTCACCGACACAACAACTCCGGCTTGCGCGAAATAATCTTGCAAGTCATTTTCCGTCGCCGTGAAGGTAAGATTACCGACGAATAATTTTGCTGACATATTACTACTTTACTGTTTACCCATTATGTATAGCGCACGGTCCCAAGTAGGGTTTTTTTACCGAACGTTCAGCTTCGGGAATAGGCTGAATGAGGGAACCTTAAAAAAATCCCCCGAGATACGCAACCAAAAAATTGTCTTTATTTTAGAGCGCGGTCTTGGATAAAATTCCCGACTTTTTCAAGCCCCGCGGGCGAAAAACAAAATTGTGGCAACAAATCCATTGATCGAAATCCGAAACGGACGCGCCGGCAAAGTCGGCTCTCTACGCGCCCTGGGCCTCAACCCTTACCCTTCGCGCAGCCAGCGAACCCACTATACCAAGGCCATCCTAACTGACTTTGAGAGCCTCCAAGGCATGGTCGTGACCGTGGCCGGGCGGCTGCTCTCCTGGCGCAAACAGGGTGCGCTGGCCTTCGCCCATGTGCAGGACCAGACCGGCAAGTTGCAGTTGTTTCTCCGTCGCAACATTGTCCATCCCACCGACGCCGCCACCGCCACGCTGGGGTACGCCGAAACCAATTTTCTGGACATCGGCGACATCATTGAAGCGACGGGCAAAGTCATTCGCACCGAGCGCGGAGAAATTTCGGTGCTGGTGGAAAACTTGCGTCTCCTGGCCAAGGCTATTCGTCCCCTGCCCGATCAATGGTCGGGCCTGAAAGACCGGGAACAAGTCCTCCGCAAACGGTATCTGGACGCCATTCTGGAACCGGAGTCCTTCGCGCGTTTTGGCGCGGTCAGCAAAATGGTCGCGGCGATTCGCACTTTTCTCAACGAGCGCGGCTTCATGGAATTCCAGACGCCGATCATCACCCCGCAATACGGCGGCGGCACGGCCAAGCCTTTCAAGACCCACGTCAATGCCCTCGGCTGCGAAATGTATCTCGCCATCTCGCACGAACTTTATTTGAAACGGCTGATCGTGGCGGGTTTCGACAAGGTCTATACCATTGGCCGCTACTTCCGCAACGAAGGCATCGACCGCAGCCACCATCCCGAGTTCTCGATGGTCGAAACGATGGCCGCTTACGAGAATTACGAATACAACATGAACCTGATCGAGGACATGTTCCACTTCGTCGCGACAACTGCTTTTGGTCGAACCGAGTTCACCGTGCGCGGGCATGTCATTGATTTCGCCAATCCATGGCGGAGAATCAGCATGGCCGGCGCGGTCAAGGAAAAGACCGGCGTTGATTTTCGCTCGTGCGCGACAGTTGAAGAAGCCAATGCGCACTTGACTGCCTTGGGCGTGCAGGAGCCGCAACCGAGCATCGGCGAAGCCTTGGTCAAGGCCTTTGAAGTCACCGTCGAAAAAGAGTTGATCCAGCCCACCCTGGTCTTTGGCCATCCGATTGAAATTTCTCCGCTGGCCAAGCCGATGGCGGAAGACCCTCGCTTCGTCGAGCGGTTTGAGATTTTCATCGCCGGCATGGAATGCGGCGACAATTGGTCCGAACAGAACGACCCGGTGCATTTGCTGGAAACCTGGCGAAAATCCTATCGCCCGGAAGAACGCGACGCCGGAAAATTTCACACTTTGGATTTTGATTTCATCGAGGCGCTCGAATACGGCATGCCGCCAACGACCGGCATCGGCCCGGGCATCGAACGGATGGCCATGATCTTCACCGGCCAGGAAAATATTGATGACGTTATTTTCTTTCCGATGATGCGGGCCACGGTGTCCCCGTTGAATGCCGCCATCTATGGAGTGCAGGAGAATTCCATCGCACCCGTCGAAGACGTCGCCCTGACCTTTGATGAGTTTGAGTCGCTGTGCAATGAAGGCGGCCTCAAACCGCACGCGCATCATCTTCTGGTCAAACCGCATTTGCGCACTTGGCCAGCGGCCAGGAAAACATCCCTCTACGCGGAAATCGAGGGCTTTTTGCCCAATGGCGTCTTACGCCTGGCCGGCGGGGCCGCCCATCCAGACAAGGACTTTGTGCAGACGTGGGCCGCTTCTTTGCGAAAGAAATTTCCTGACTGCGAACTAACCGTCTCCCCGACGACCGTTTTTGGACAAAGCCCCGTGAGTCGTCCAGAGGGGAATGCCGAGGAAGCGGGCCGTTGAAACGGAGCTGGTTGTCTGAGGGCGTAACCGCCGTCCTTTTGCCACGACCACAGCGGATTAACACGCGCAGGCCGACGCCCTCGCCGGGACGGATATTCCCTGAATCGGAATCGATGGAGCTTCTGAGAAGATTTGCCAGGGTGAAACGTCTGAGAAGCCGCGCGCCTTCTGATGGCCGCCTATATTTGCAACATGCTTTTGACCCGCTGCATTTCTTCCTGGGACTTGTTCACCAGCAAGGCGACGTCGTCCGGGCGAAATTGCAGCCTATCCATGGCGCCGTTGGAGAAAGTCATCAGGTCCGTGTTGACCAGGTCTTCACCGCAGACTTGATGCGCGACGAGGTCCGCCAATTGCACCACAGCGGTCAAGCGCCCGTAAGATGGGGCAGATTCCAAATCGTGATGATAACGGACCGCCGCGACGATTTCGAGCGGCAAGTTCCAGCGATGCATCAATTCGCCGCCTAATTCGGCATGGTTGGTTTCCAAGGCCGACTGCTCAGCGCGATTAAAAACAATCCCCTGCATTTTCGCCGTCTCGAACAATTCCGCGTAGCGCTCGCGCTCGACCGAAGCCAGCACGAGTTTGCCCATATCGTGCAACAAGCCGGCCGTGAACGCCACCACCTTGGACTCCCCCGCTCTCTCCGCAATCACCGAGGCCGACACGGCGACGGCAACCGAATGACGCCACAGTCCGTGAATGTCCACCCCTTTATCCGCCCCCTGCATGGATCTCGCGGTGGCGCCAAACATGGCGACCACCAGGCAATAAACTTCGTAGAAACCCATTCGGGCGACCGCTTCAAAAATATCACTGGGCGGCTCCCCTCCGGCAAAATACGCGCTGTTGCAGTTGCGCAGAATCTCGACCGTCAGCGAAGGCTCGTAGCTGATGAGTTCGACCACGCGGCTGACATCCTTATCCGGGTCGCGAAAAAGAGCCAAGAGCTCGGTCACCAGCGTCGGCGCCAGCGGCAGTTTCGCCACCGAATTAAGGTAATGTTTGGTTGAACCGCTCGAAACCATAAGTTTATTCCATCCACTCATTATCGACGCTTCGCCAAAAGACTTAAATCCCCGGCTTCCCTCCTGAAGACTTTTCGCCATAATAGTTTCCATGAAACTAGGCTTTGTTTCGGCCATCTTTCCGGACCTCTCGCTGGAGGAAGTACTGGCCGTGGCCGCCGCGCAGGGATTTTCCGTCGTTGAACTCATGGCGTGGCCCGTCGGCAAGGCGGAGCGGAAATACGCGGGCGTCACGCATGTCGAGGCGGTGAACTTCACCAAAGCGCGCGCCGAGGATGTCCTCACTCTCGCCCGGAAACATGGCGTGGCCATTAGCGCGCTCGGATATTACCCAAATGTGCTGGACCCGAATGAAGCAGTGGCCAGGCCCAGCGCCGCTCACTTGAAGAAGGTCATCGCCGCCGCCGCCATGCTGGGCCTCACTATAGTCAATACTTTTATTGGCCGCGATTGGACCAAAAGCGTCGATGAAAATTGGCCGCGCCTGCTCAAGGTTTGGCGTCCCCTCATCCAGTTCGCCGAAGACCACGATGTCCGCCTCGGCATCGAGAATTGTCCAATGCTCTTTAGCCGCGATGAATGGCCGGGTGGCAAAAACATCGCGGTCTCGCCGGCCATTTGGCGCCGGCTGTTCAATGATCTGGCCTCGCCCAACCTTGGATTGAACTACGACCCTTCACACTTCGCCTTCCAGTTTATGGACCCCATCGCGCCACTGCGCGAGTTTCGCGACAAGCTCTTTCATCTCCATGCCAAAGACGTCGAAATCCATCTCGATCGCTTGAACGACTCCGGTCTCTTCGCTTGTCCCGCGCCATGGCATCAAGCGCGCATCCCCGGCTATGGGGATATTGATTGGGCCCGCTTCATGGCTGAACTCACGGCGGCCGGCTATGACGGGCCGGTCTGCATTGAAGTCGAGGACGACACCTTCGGCAAAACCCTCGCCGGCCGCCAGCGCGCGCTGCAAGTAGCCCGCAACGTCCTCAATCCCTTTTTCCCGATATGAAATACACTTACGAAGAACTGGCCAAAATGTTGGACCACTCGCTCCTCCATCCGACGATGACCGATCAGGATCTGGAAGACGGTTGCAAATTGGCCGCCCAATACCGCGTCGCCTCCGTCTGCATCAAACCCTACTTCGTCAAACGCGCCTGCGAACTTCTGAAGGGCACGGACGTGCTGGTAGGATGCGTCATCGGCTTTCCGCACGGCAGCAGCGCCACTGAAGCCAAACGATACGAAACCGAATTGGCCTGCCAGGATGGCGCGGTCGAGATCGACATGGTCATCAACCACGGCAAAGCTTTGAGCGGCGACTGGGAATATGTTGAACGCGACATCAAAGCCGTCTGCGACGAAGCCCACGCGCGCGGCGCAAAAGTAAAAGTCATCTTCGAAAACGATTTTCTAACCAAGGGCGGCGCGGGCCTCAGCAGCGCCGAGTTCAAGCGCAAACTTTGCCACATCAGCGAACGGTCCGGGGCCGATTGGGTAAAGACCTCCACCGGTTACGGCTTCGTCAAAGGCCCCGACGGCAGCTACAATTATCAAGGCGCGACAACCGAAGATCTAAAATTGATGCGCGAAGCGTGTTCGCCAAAAGTGCAAGTGAAAGCCGCAGGAGGAGTGCGCGATCTCGATGGCCTAATTCAAGTCCGCGATCTCGGCGCGTCCCGCGTCGGCGCGACCGCCACAGCCGCAATGCTGGATGAATATCAAAAACGCGCGGCAGCAAAGGAACCGCAAAGCAGCCTCGAATCAAAGAAACCGATCCACGGTGCCGGAGGGTATTAACCCCATTATTTAGCCCCCACCCGCAACGGCAGCTTCGCCCGAATGTCATCCGACGACGCTCCCACCAAAATCTCATAATCCCCCGACTCAACGACGTACCCTTTCTTGGCCGTGTCCCAATAACGAAATTCCTTCATCGGCACAGCGATGTCCAGATGGGCCGTTTGTTTGACTGCGACCGAGACTCGCTGGAATCCGCACAGCGCTTCGATGGGCTGCGGGACGGCGGACTTGACGTGCCGGAAATATACCTGCACCACTTCGTCGCCATCCCTGGCTCCGGTATTGGCCACGTCCACTTTGACATGCACGGTATCATTCGTATTGACTTGCGCCTTGTCCAGATGCGCCGCCTCATACTTGAATTGCGTGAAGCTCAAACCGTGCCCAAAAGCGAACAATGGCTTGCCCTGAAAGTATCGGTAGGTGCGATCAGCCATGGAATAATCGAGGAACGACGGCAGGTCCGCCGTCGCGTGATAAAAAGTCACCGGCAGCCTTCCCGCCGGATTGACATCGCCGAACAAAACCTCCGCCACCGCCTTTCCCCCTTCCTGGCCCGGATACCACGCCTGCACAATGGCGGAAATATTCGCCGCTTCCCATGGCATCGCCATCGCGCTTCCGCTGCAGTTGACAAACACCAGCGGCTTGCCCGTCGCCCGCAATGCTTTGAGCAGGTCCGTTTGCACCGGCGGCAATTCAATGCGCGTTCGGTCGCCATGATCGAACCCCTCGAACGGCACGTTCATGAACTCCCGTTCCAATTCCGCGCAAATGCCGCCCACGTAAATGACGGCGTCCACCGTTCGCGCCGTTTCCACCGCTTTCGTCCGCGCGGCTTCATACGCAGGCAAGTTGGGGTCGTCAATTCGCACCGCCAGCGGACACGCAATAATAGGGATAACCTCGACATTCGTGCCCAGCAGGCTCTCGATGCCGGCCAAAAAAGTCACCGGATGGGAAGGCACGCCCTCATAATTCCCCAGCAGCGTGTTGGTGTAAAAGGCGTTAAAACCCATCACCGCAATCTTTCGAATCTTGGTCCGATCCAGCGGCAGCACGCCGTCATTCTTGAGGAGCACCACCGATTCGCGGGCCATGCGAAGCGCAAGGGCGTCGTTCGCCGGCGTATCATACTCCGTCGCGGCGATGCGCGCGTAAGGCACCAAGGCGGGCGGATCAAACATCCCCAGCCGAAAACGCGCTCCGAGCAGCCGCTCGACCGCCGTATTTAGTTCACTTTCCTTCAGCAGCTTGTCTCCCACCGCGTCGGCCAACTGCTGGTATTCCGTCCCGCAACAAAGGTCGCATCCCGCCTTGACCGCTGTGGCGGACGCGCTCTCAATCGTCGGCGAAAAGCGGTGCCCATAGAAAAAATCCGAAATCGACCCGCAATCCGACACCACATGCCCCTTGAAACCCCACTGCCCGCGCAGCAAAGTGTCCAGCAGCAGCGGACTGGCGCAGCAAGGCGTGCCGTATAGGTCATTATAGGCGCCCATCACCGCGCCCACGCGGCCTTCCTTCACCGCCGCCTCGAACTGCGGCAGATACACCTCATAAAAATCGCGTTCCGACGGCTCCGCATCGAAACTGTGCCGCATGTTTTCCGGACCGCTATGCACCGCAAAATGTTTGGCGCACGCCATTGCTTTGACATACTTGGGATCATCCCCCTGCAACCCCTGGATGTAAGCCACCGCCATCCTCGCCGTCAGAAAAGGATCCTCCCCGTAAGTTTCCTGTCCCCGGCCCCAACGAGGATCGCGAAATATGTTGATGTTCGGCGACCAGAAGGAGAGGCCCGTGTAATTTTCGCTATCGCCATTATGGGCCTCGGTGTATTCGCGGTTCTTCGCCCGCGCTTCCGTGGCAATGGCATCCGCCACCGTGTGCAACAAAGCGGGATCAAAACTGGCCGCCATGCCAATGGCCTGGGGAAAAACCGTGGCAATCCCGGCGCGCCCGACCCCGTGCAAACATTCATTCCAATAATTATAAGCCGGCAAACCGAGCCGTGGAATGGCCGGCGCAACATTGCAAACCTGCTGCGCCTTCTCCTCCAGCGTCATCCGGCCCACCAAATCTCGCGCCCGCGCCTCAATCGGTTGCGCCGGGTCCTTCCAAAGCGGCGGCTTTTCCGCGCCCGGCGGGTCCGCCACCGCCGGCCGGGCCAATACGATGATTGACAACAGAAGGATAAGTTTCATCAAGCCCAATCCGATTTGTTGATGGCGAGAACTCACAATGCCCAAGCTTGTAAGTTTTCCTCCCCGCAGTCAATCCGATGGTGGGAACTGAAAAGGCGCCAACCGCGATCACGCGCCATGCGCTGCGCGATGCAATCTTCTATCCCAAATGCTAGTGTAGTGTCCCGGAAATGACTAGACATATAAAAATCGTGGATTACGAGGGAAATGGCCCGAACCAACGAAGCCGTCCTCTGATAATATGTCTAGTTAATTGCGAGACACTACACTAGAGTGTCTGGCCACGTCAGGTTTTGAACATCTCCTGCAATTGCTTCAACAATTCCGCGCATGTATTGGACTCCAAGCTGGCTAAATGCCGCAGGCATCTGCTCTTGGCCAGGCTGCGAAGATGGTCTAACGCGATTTGACCATTAACCCCATCAACCCGGCATGACACACGGAACGGAGCGGCAAATCCTCCGCTTGTCAAAGGCGCCACGACCACTGTGTGCAAGCGAGCGTTCATTTCATCGGGCGAGAGGATGACCGCGGGACGCGTTTTCCGCATCTCTGAACCCTCGGCCGGGTCCAAGCGGGTCAGCCAAACTTCAAATCGTTTCATTTCTGCCGCCATTCCGGTCGGTGAATCCCGTCGTTTTCCACTCGTCCGGGGCGTCTCTGAAGCTTTCTAACTCGTAGAAGTCCCGATCTAATTCCGCCGGCGAAACTGCCTGGATCGCTTCAGCCCACCCTTGACGAGCCTTCTGCGGTTCTGGGCTAATAATCAAAGTTCTATCCTGAAGCGTTACCGTCACATCCACGCCGAAGCCACATGCATCCAACAACTCCTTGGGTAAAAGAAGACAGAATCCGTCGCCGACTTTTTCGATTTTTGTCTGCATTCCGATAAGTTACCAAATACATTTCGCGATGCAAGGCTCGTCGGAGCGAAAATCGGGCTTCGCGCTGATCGATTGGCCGGACCGCGAACGCAAAAGTTTTGCTTTGCCAATTTCAATTCTTGGTTTTTCGAGTTCGCCAGTCCAGCGCATTTTCAAAACTGATCAGTTCGCGCAGCAAGGCATTGTAGCGGGAATAGGCGTCGCCGCCTTCCAGTTTGAGCAAGCCATAAAGTTGCAATTCGGCTTCCGAAAACTGGCCAGGCCCGCCCGGCGGCATCAGGCCGGCGCGGCTTAAGCGGGGACGCGCGATGCGAACCAGGCACGCCGGAATCGTGCAGAGGCCGGCTTGGAAATCAGCCAACCCTTGGCGCACCAGTTTTTCCCCCGGCAGCCCGCTCATCATCTCATCGGTTGTCATGTGAGAATTGAGTAACAGCGGCGCGAAATGCGGCCGGGTCAATCGCCGGGTAGCGAATCAATTGCGGTTCGATCAAGTCAAACAGTTCGCGCAGCCGATCAACTTGAATCAAACTCTGCCGCAAAAGAGAATGAATGTCCTGCCAATCGCGTTCGTGCCCTCGTTGCAGTTTGGCCAAAGTCTGTCCATAAGGATCGTAGTGATAGAACTCAACCAACCCGTGAAGAGCAATGAACAAACTGCGCTCGCGCCAGTCCGGAAGCGCCGGAATAAATTGATCCAGGCAGGCCAGTTCCACATTGATGTCCAATTCCTCCTTCAAGAAGGCAATAGCTTCAAAGACACCGTCCGGTTCTGGATCAGGCTTGATATCAATGTCGATGGTCATGGTTCGCCACCCATGAAGGACGGCCGTCGCGCCGCCGGTAAGATAAATGCGCCCCTTCCCTCGCACCTGCCTTCCCATGGCAGCCATGAACGATTCAATTTTGGATTTGTCGCTTTCTAAGCGCATACGAGCACCCCGGCGCAATTTCTCCCCTCCGAGCAATACCAGCGCGCCAGGGCGGAGTATCGCTGATAAGTTCTCCCACGTCTGTCCGGCTTCCGTTTAGGGCATTCGTCTTGGCGATTCGACTCTAATATCCGAGTGGAGAAAATCAAGATATGCCTGCCCTAAAAACACGGCATCGCCTTGCGTCCCCAGTTTTGAACGAGAATCTCAAAAAACACCACACCATAAAATCATTATGATCGCCCCCCAATCATACGTGGTCCGCGACGGATGCATGCCGCAACATGTTCCACTTTATCAGTAATCACCAAAATAGGAAAACCGGATTTGGGTCATGTGGTTTGTGACTCCGACCTGTATGAGTCCGCCGTCTTGTTTGCTTGACGCGGCCGTAAAATCCGTCAAAACAGGGTAATGAATCACCTTGGCTCCACTCACAAAGGGCACATCTGGGACGTGTGTGCTGAATTCGCATCCAGTGCCATCAGCAACCCCCACGTCGAAATGCTTTTTCTGAAGCAGCTCCGCATAGGCTCGCATCGGGACAGGGCCTCCATCCTGCCCAACTAAATAGATAGCTCCGTTGACCGCATCAAAACCTCCAGTCACAGAATCAGTTTGTATGATACGCGCTTGCTCTGGCAACGGGAATCGAAAATCACAATATCGCATCCGGCAATAAATCGTATCGCCGGCCTCCACTGAGACCCTCGGTAGCGTTTCGTGCATTCGGGAGAAGCTACGGAGTGGCGGGGTCATCGCGTAAGCGATCAATGCGGCGAAAGTGATAGCAGCCAGGCATACCAAACCCGCTACACCTAAAAGAACACGCTTGAGCACCAGCTTCATAATGCGAATCGTCGAAAACCTTGATAAACAGACGGCAACCACGAACTAATTTCCTGATTTTCCTTTTCCGATATCCCTAAGTTTTGTTGGAAAACTCCAGCACGTTCAGGCCAAAAACCAGTTAAGTCGAGCGGCAATTCCGCGTCGCTTGCGGCATATCGACCCCAAGTGGGTGTCTCACCGAAGACGTAAAACTCTTTGTGGCTAGAGTCCAAAATCATAGCCGATACGTAATTTCCGCTCGTTATTTCATCCCAGCTAATGCTCGCAGGATATTTCATTCTGAACGGTGGCTCCTCCAACCTTCCACCAAAGGTGTTTTCCACAACGAAGATGAATTTGTCGCCAATATCGAGGAAGCATTTCTGCAATTTGATAAAGTCCTCGGCCAGGAATAGACAACCACCGCGACGGGGAAGTATTTTGTATTCTGGAAAAAAGATCAAGTCAGGCAGCCACTTGTCAACCATGAAGATTTGATTTTGGGTCGGCCTGCACTTGATTGCGTATTCTGCGTTGGGCAACCAGTATTTTTCAAGATACCGCTCGGCAGCATCCGCATTCCCCCAATCTGACTTCGGGATCAACCTGGAATAACAACGGTGCCAGTGATCAAAGTACTCTCTAAGATGTCTGGCATATTCTTTCATCAATAGTTTCGGATATTGAATATTGCGTCCTCGATATTCATTTGTATAGCCGGCAAGCTGGCACAAGGATACTACGGAACGACGTCAAAGGGGTCATTAAATGGGTCAAACCGTACATTTGCACTATCCCTCATATGCGCGTTTCGCCTCTTGAAGTCTGGTTCTTAAAGTGTTCCGGGTTCCCATCTGTAACCTTTTAGCGATCTGCCCGATGGTCATCGTCGTCTCACGGCGCAATCGGCCCGCCAGCCTGAGTTTGGCCGGATCGCTTTTGGCCCGTTTGCCCAACGCGCCCTCTTTCCAACGCAAGCGCCGGAGTTCTTCAGCGATGATCGCTTCTCCACGAACCCCGCTGACTTCCCGCTGCATTAGTCCTGAGTGGTTGGGTCCCAATGACCCATGCAGCCGTTCCAGCAAGGCTTGTTTAAATTCAGGCGATCCAACGCACCATCCTCGCCGCATCCCCTTCCATTGCTTGGCGTCGCCCTCGCTCCTGCGGCGGCTTTCCATTCTTCGCTCAAATTCCCGCCGTCCTGCGGGTGTGTCCTTGGCAATCCCATGCTCTCCCAGCAACCGCTCCACCCGCAGCCATTTGGGCCGGTGCTTTAAATCAGTCAAATAAAGCCCAAAACTGCTCCAACGGTACTCCAATAATCGGCTGGTCGCATGCAACAGCTTGGCCCGGACCGGATTGAGATGGGTGTAATCGCACACGGTGCGCAAATACCCGTCCCCGCTCCCTTCGACCACCCACGCCTTGTATCGCCCGCTAAAAACGTGGCCGCACAGATTGTGCCGGTGATTGAACCGGTTGGAGTAGGTGCTCAAAAGCCAGCGCATCCCAGCGACCAGGTTGGCCTGTGGCGTTTCGACCACCAAATGAAAATGATTTTTCATCAGACAAAAGGCGTGAATCTGGAATCCGGTTTTTTGGCAAGCCTCGGCCAAAGTCTTGATGAAATCATGACAATCCCCATCATCCCGGAAGATGGCTCCCCGGCGATCCCCCCGGCTGAGCACATGATAGATCGCGCCGGGATACTCAATGCGAATTTGCCGTGGCATTAAAGACCATCCTACCGCAAAAACCCGGGGCCGCAAGCAAAGAATCAAGCAAATGTACGGTTTGACCCCTTTGACGACTATACACATTCCCCGGTTTCGCGTGTCTGATTTCTGCTTTTAGAGGTGTGTTGCGGGCTTAGGCGGTAGCGGGTGCGAATCTTGGAGGTCTGTTGCGCGGGCGGGCGTGGCGCGCCAGGCAATCGCATTGGGGCCGCGCGGACTCTGAGAGCGCAGAAGCAACTGATATACAGACGGTTGAAATATGCCGGCCAAGGCGGGCCGCGAGTTCTGTGTCGGGCGGGCCGCTACATACTGGCATGAGGCCATTTTTACTACACCGTTAGTACACAGTTACTACACAGTAGTAGGAAGCTCTCGTTGTCGGGGACGAGTGACTCATCCATGACGTTAACCTGGTTACTTGGCGAAGGCCGCCCGGTCATCTGCCTCAAGCCAGTCGAAGGTCGAAGTTTTGGCGGGGTCGATTCCTAATTTCCGGCATTCGCCGTCAAAGTATTCGCCTTTCTGGGGATTGCCGTGCATGGTGGACTTTTCCACGCTGTCCGACCAGGCTTTGATTTCCTCCGCCGTCTTTTTCGTGCCATGCCCATCCAAGTGCCTGGCAATTTCCTCGTCGGTGGCACCGGCTTCAAGCGCCTTGCGCACGCCTGCGTATTCGACGCCCTTCCAGTCAAGGAGCACATGATCGAGAGGGCAATCGGTGTGGTACTCGCCGATCGTGCCAGCGATGTCGGCGCGGGCTTTGTCGGTCATCCGCGAGAGGATGGCGTAGCCACCGGTGCGTTGACGCGGGCTGGTGGGGGCTTGTTTAGTCAGGTTTTTGGCGGTAATTGCATTCTTGATGGCGCTCATATTTAGTTCTTTCTATTGGATCAATAATTCAATTTTGGGTGATTCGCAAGGGTTCAGCGGGAAAAAAACATTTGAGGTCCAACCGTTGGAAACAAGGTTTGTCAAAAAGTCCATAGTTCCGCCATTGGTTATGGCTGGTTGCTTGGCCCGATTATCCCGCCCGGACTTTGGCCAAAAGGGGCCCGACGCTCAAATCGCGCCATCGGAGCATCAAAGGGTCATTGAGAACGAGAATAGCACCATGAAGCCTTCGGTTGGTTAGGAGCGAAAAGCCGTGGTTGTCTCATTGGTTGACTTATGGTGGTCTCATCGGAGAATGTTATGGCGTGAGCTATCAACCGCAATTTAACATCACACCCGCCCTCCTGTCGCGGGTGGAGCAGACTGCGGTGTTGCGCGAACGCATTCTCGCCGCCACGGTGGAAGTGCCGTGGATTCCCGCGTTGCAGAAGGACACGCGGACGCGCAATACCCATTCCTCGACAGCCATCGAGGGCAATCCGCTCACCTTGGAGCAAGTGCGGGCCGTGGAGGAAGGCCGGGAGATCCCCGCCGTCGCCGCTCGCGCCAAACGGGAAGTGGTGAATTATTTCGCTGGGCTTCGTTTCGTCGAGAACAATGCCGCCAAAAGCCCAATCACCCACGAGGAGGTTTTCCGATTGCATAAAATCATTGCGGCTGACGTGATGGATCAAGGCGCGGCGGGGCGTTACCGCACTATCGCCGTGCGAGTGGGGCGTTTTTTGCCGCCACCCCCGGACGACGTTTCCGGGCTAATGTTTGAATTCCTGGCGTGGTGGAACAAGGAAGCGGCCACCTTGTCACCGGTTTTGAGTTCGGCCATTGTGCATTACCGTTTTGAGGCTATCCACCCCTTCGCCGACGGCAACGGACGCTTGGGCCGGACACTGGCGTTGTGGGAGTTGTATCGGCGCGGCTTTGACACGCACCACATTTTTTCCGTGGATGAATTTTATTGGGAGGACCGCCCGCGCTATTACGCGGCGTTGGATGCCGTGCGGCGCGAAGGCGAAGATTTGAGTGGGTGGCTGGAATATGCCGCCGAGGGGTTGCAACGGACACTGGAGCAAGTGTGGGCGCGAGCGCAAAAATTCGCCGCCGGTTCCACACGGGTAAAACTGGTGTTGCGCCCAAAGCAGGAGCAGTTATTGCAACTGTTGCGGGACCATAAAAGCATGGAGCCACGGGAAATTTGGGAGGCACTCGGAGTGACCAAACAGGGCGCGATCAAGCTGATGCAGCCGTTGCTTGAGGCCGGATTGGTTCAACGGGTCGGCACCAGGAAATCAGGCCGCTACATACTGGCATGAGGCTACGTTTGTAATCATGAAAAGTCGCAGGAAACAAGCATTCAGAATGTTTAGAGCTGTTTGCGGATGGATTCCAATTCCCGCCGGCGTTTCGTCGTGGTTTTGGGATAGCACATCTTAAGATCATTGAGCGCATCAAGGACAATTCGGGAAACGATTAACCGGGCATTGTCCTTATCATCGGCGGGAACGACGTACCAAGGGACGTGATGAGTGCTGGTCGCCGTCAGGCAAGCCTCGTAGGCCTTGACATAATGCGACCAGTATTTCCTCTCGTGAATGTCAGCGAGGCTGAATTTCCAGTTCTTGTCCGGCTCATCGATGCGCTCCAGGAATCGCTTTCGTTGTTCATGCTTCGACAAGTGAAGAAAAAACTTAACGATCCGGGTGCCGCTACGGTGGAGATGTTTCTCCAAATCCACGATGGACTGATACCGGTCCTCCCAAATTGTTTTCTTTTCGATCAACTTGTCCGGCATTCCCTGGCTTTGAAGAATTTCCGGATGGACGCGAACGACCAGCACGTCCTCGTAATAGGAACGATTGAAAATGCCGATTCGCCCGCGTTCCGGCAAATGACAGCTCGTGCGCCAGAGAAAATCATGTTCGAGTTCGTCAGCGGTCGGCTGTTTGAAACTGAAAACCTCGCAACCTTGCGGATTTACCCCGGACATGACGTGACGGATGGCGCCGTCCTTGCCGGCAGCATCCATCCCCTGAAAAATCAGCAACAAGGCGTAGTGATTGGACGCGTAGTGCAGTTGTTGCAGGGCGCTCAACTCTGCAACGTGTTCGTTCAAAAGCTTATGGTAACCTTTCTTCGTCGTACAAATGGGTTTCACCGTAGTCGGCCACTTTCCGAGTTTGACCCTTTCCCCGGGCCGCACCCGGAAATCCTTTGAACTGATTTTCATCTTTATTCCTTTGCGATGTTAGCCGCTTTGTTCGCCACGATTTATTTTTTGGTTTCCGCTTCTTCCGCTTCCTGAACGGCGCGAACATCCTCGCGCCCTAATTGCTCGTATAATTTATGGACTCGATTGATGAGTTGGGGCGACACCTCAACTGCAGGTTTTGCGCTCGGTTCTGGTTTAGTTTCCGTTTTGGCATCCAGCTTCGGCTTAACCCCTGCTGCCGGTTTTGAACTGGCGTCAGGATCAGATTGGGCTTTTGTTTCCGGTGCGGACTCGGCTTTGGCTGCGGGTTTGGTTTCGGCGTTGGGCTTAGGCTTCTCTTGAGTTGCGCGAATCTCCTGCTCGGCCTTGTCCCAGTTCTGAACCGATTGACCCTCGTGATGGCCTTGGCGCTCGTAAAGCTCATAGGCCCGAGCGGCGATTTGCGGCGTCAAATCGGAAGCCGCTTTAGGTTTTGTTTCAGGTATGGATTTCATTTCGGGCTTGGTGTCGGTTGTTTTCGCGTCCGGTTTTCGCCCGGCCTTGGCGTCAAGGTCGGGAGACCCATTGGCCGCAGGTTTGGGGTCAACGCCGGTTTTGGATTCAGGCTTAACCACGGCTTTGACTGGATCAAAAATCCGATAGGCGAGCAGTTTAATACGGTCGTTGACAAGGAACCACAACAACGCATAACCCCATACGAACCC
>DASRLE010000099.1:0-5641 GCA_035648615.1 Saccharimonadales bacterium (SeqCode)
AGTCACACTTGTGCAAGCCATCCCCAAGGGAAAATTACTTGACACCATCATTCAGAAAGCAACGGAGCTGGGCGCGGCCCGCATTATTCCGCTGCTGGCCGAACGGGTCGCGGCCCATTTGGATGACGAGGGCGTCAAGCATAAGCACGAAAAGTGGCGGCACACCGCCATCGAAGCCGTCAAGCAATGCGGGCAGCGCTGGCTGCCGCAAGTGGAACCGGCCATCACCCTGACGGCCTTGCTGGCGCGGAAGGACGACGTGGGTTTGTCTTTGCTTGGTTCACTCCAGAACGATGCCCGGCATCCGCGCGAACACTTTGGCTTGCTGCCGAAATCGGTCCGTGTCTGGATTGGTCCCGAAGGGGATTTTTCTCCCGCCGAAGTTCGACTCATCCAGGAGTCCGGCGCGCTTCCCATCACCCTTGGGCCGCTGGTGCTGCGCAGCGACACGGCGGCTCTTTACGCGCTGTCGGTGGTCAGTTATGAATTGCAGGGGGCCGCGTGACGGAGTCAATTGCAAGCGACCGCCGCCGCTGGTTTCTCCACCAGGCGCGAAGTGACGGAATGGACCAATTGCTCCATGGTGAAAGGCTTGACCAAATAATTT
The DNA here is from genome assembly GCA_035648615.1 of Saccharimonadales bacterium (SeqCode). GTDB lineage: Bacteria > Verrucomicrobiota > Verrucomicrobiia > Limisphaerales > Palsa-1400 > DASRLE01. Next base: position 608 of record DASRLE010000099.1, read on the forward strand.
TCCTCACCCAAAACCCGCCCGCGCTGAAAACCATCGCGGCTGACCAGGCCGGTCATCAGAAGAAAAGGGGTGGCGGCGTGCGCGGAAGAGCTTCGCACCGCGGCGAGGGTGTCGTAGCCGTCCATTCCGGGCATGTGAACGTCGCAGACGACCAAATCCGGCTTTTCGTCATGGATCATGCGCATGCCAGCCTGGCCGCTTTCCGCTTCCAAAACGTTGAAACCGTGATTGCTCAGAATGGCCACTATCAAGCTCCGCAACTCCTCCGTGTCGTCAATGACGAGTATCCTCTTCATAGACATAAGAACTAGCACCCGGTATGCCATTTTTCGGTGAGAATGACTTGTCCCTAGAGGGAAACCCTACTATAGTAGGGGGCGTGCATCCGTTCCGTCGAATCTTCCTGGGCTGCCTGTCGCTCCTGGCGATGTGCCAAGTGGCTGGGGCTGAGGACAAAACGGCGGTCCGGCAGTTCCATCAAAGCGCCGAACCCGTGTTGTTGAAATACTGTTCCGATTGCCATGCGGATGGAATGAAAAAGGGCGGCGTCGCGTTTGACCAATTTAAAACCGACGCAGAACTGATAACCAACCGGGAACTTTGGACGATGGTCCTCAAAAATGTGCGCGGCGGAATTATGCCGCCGCCAAAAAAACCCCATCCTTCCCCCGAGGAACAGCAAAAACTGGTCGATTGGATCAAGTTCGGCGATTTCGGCATAAATCCCAAGAATCCCGACCCCGGCCGCGTCACCGTGCGCCGCCTGAACCGGATCGAATACCGCAATACGATTCGGGATTTAATCGGCGTCACTTTCGACACGGATGAGGAATTCCCGCCCGACGATACCGGTTATGGCTTTGACGACATCGGCGACGTGCTGACTCTCTCGCCCATCTTGCTGGAAAAGTATTTTAACGCCGCCAAGACCATTATCTCCGAAGCCGTTCCGGTTGTCCCGAAGGTGATGCCCGAGCAAATCATTCCAGGCGGCGCTTTTCGCCGGGACGGTGGCGGACATGATCACAATTCGGACTGGGACCCGTTGCGATTGTCCTATTATGAGAAGGCCGCTGTCTCAAATCGGTTTACGGTCAGCCGCGCGGGCGCGTATCAGGTGATTTTGTTCCTGACGGCCAATGAACAATTCGTCGATAACGAGTTCGACTCCAACCAGTGCCGGATGATTTTCAAAATTGACGGCGAGCCGGTGGTTCATCAGCAGTTTGGACGCGAAGGCAACAAGGAATTTCGCTTCGCCTTCGACCGGGATTGGGCAGCCGGCCCACACGACTTTGCCGTCGAAGTTGCCCCGCTCACGCCGGACGCCGAGCAAGTTCGCGCTTTGAATCTTCGCATCCAGTCCGTGACCCTGCGCGGGCCGTCCGACCCGGCGGTTTGGGTGCGGCCAAAAAATTATCACCGTTTTTTCCCCAGGGATGTTGTTCCGGCTGCACCCAAAGAACGCCGCGCCTATGCGGAAGATTTGCTCCGCGCTTTTGCGACCAAAGCGTATCGGCGTCCGGTGGACGAGGGAACGCTGCAGCGTTTGACCACGCTGGCCGAGACCACCTACCAGCAGCCGGGCGTGCCTTTCGAAGCGGGGGTGGCCCACGCCATGATCGCGGTGCTGGCTTCACCGCAATTTTTGTTCCGGCAAGAAGAAGCGATCGACTCCGCGCAGTCATCTTCCCTGGTCGATGAATATTCCCTGGCTTCGCGCCTCTCCTATTTTCTGTGGTCCACCATGCCTGATGCCGAATTAATCCGTCTCGCCGGCAAGGGTGAGTTGCGCAAAAACCTGGGCGCGCAAGTGCAGCGGATGCTGGCGGACCCGCGCGCGGAAGCCCTTTCCAAAAACTTCACCGGCCAATGGCTGCAAGCGCGCGATATCGAAACCGTCCAAATCGAGGCGCGCTCCGTTCTGATGGCCCAGGATAAAAAAGGCTCCCCCAACCAGAAGTTGCGGGAACGGTATCATGAATTGCGCGACAAAGATCATTTGACCCCGGCGGAAAAGAACGAGCTTGAAAGCCTTCGCACGACCGCTTTCAAGATGTTCCGGCGCTACGAGAAAATGTTTACCGGTGATCTGCGCCACGACCTGCGCCACGAGGTCGAAATGTACTTTGCCAATATCGTCCATACCGACGGCAATGTCCTCGACCTTGTGCAAAGCGATTACACTTTTTTAAACGAACGCCTCGCCCGCTTTTACGGCCTGACCAACCTTGACATCACCGGCGACAGGATGCGCCGCGTCACTTTGCCGCCGGATAGTCCGCGCGGCGGCGTGCTGACCATGGGCTCGGTCTTGGCGGTGACTTCCAATCCCACTCGCACTTCGCCGGTCAAACGCGGCCTGTTCATCCTCGAAAACATTTTGGGCAATCCCGTGCCTCCGCCTCCGCCCAATCTGCCCGCGCTGGAAGATGCCGAAAAAGAAGTCGAAGGGCGCGAGCCGACCTTGCGCGAGGTTCTGGCCATGCACCGCGCCAAGCCGTTGTGCGCCTCCTGCCATAACCGGATGGATCCCTTGGGCCTGGCGCTGGAAAATTTTAACGCCATGGGCATGTGGCGCGCCACCGACCACGGCCAGCCCATCGATTGCGCCGGGACGTTGTTGAGCGGAGAAAGTTTCAAAAATATTCAGGAACTCAAGGAGATTCTGGCCTCCCGCCACCGCGACGAATTTTATCGCACGCTGACGGAAAAAATGCTTATCTATGCCTTGGGGCGCGGTTTGGAGTATTATGATACCGGGACGGTGGACGAAATTGCCGGCCGCCTGGCCAAAGAGAACGGGCGCTTTTCCGTCCTTTTGAACGGCGTGATTGAATCCGCGCCGTTCCAAATGCGTCGAAATAGAACGACCCCGAGCGAGGCCGACGCGACGGCCGCCAAATAAATGATGAAAACAAGCACTGAAATCAGCCGCCGCCGCTTTTTGCGGGGCTTGGGAGTTTGCCTCGCCCTGCCCGCCTTCGAATCGCTGGCCCCAATCCGGCTGCTCGGGGCGGTGCCCTCGCGCCTGGCCACGACCGCCACCGGGGCGCCCTTGCGCACCGCGTTTGTCTTTTTCCCCAACGGCGCAATTCCGTCCGCCTGGTGGCCGGAAAAGGATGGGTCGGATTTTGCCTTCAGCCCCACCCTCCAGCCTTTGACAGACCTTCGGCAGCATATCCAAGTCATGCACGGATTGGACCATCATTGCGCGGAGGCGGGTTCCGACGGCGGGGGCGACCATGCCCGCGGCAACGGCGTCTTTCTCACGGGCGTCCGCATCAAAAAAAGCGCGACCGACATTCATACGGGAATTTCGATTGATCAAGTCATGGCCCGGGCAGTCGGCGGCCAGACACGCTTTCCTTCATTGGAACTTACTTGCGACAATGGCCGAAAATCCGGCGCGTGCGATTCCAATTATTCCTGCGCCTATCAATACAATCTTTCCTGGAGTTCTCCCACCACGCCGGTCACCTCGGAAGCCAATCCGCGGCTGGCCTTCGAACGCCTTTTCGGCGCGGGCGCCGCGGGCGAACGTTCCAAAAATGCCTTGCGCCGCCGGGCCGAAGAAAAATCCGTGCTCGATTTCGTCAAGGACGACGCCCGCCGCATGCAGCGCCGCCTCGATGCGCACGACAAGGATAAGCTCGACCAATACTTGACAGGCGTGCGCGACCTGGAAACCCGCATCCAGCAAGCCGAGAGATTTGGCCCCGTCAAAGACCCGGGCGTGCCCACCCCGGATGGCATTCCCACTTCGTATGGCGAGTATGTGCGTCTCATGTATGACGTCATGCTGCTCGCTTTCCAAAGCGACTTGACCCGCGTGGCCACGCTGTGCCTGGCCCACGACGGAGACAACCGGTCCTTTGGCGAGATTGGCATTTACGAAGGCCACCACGATCTGTCCCATCACCAGAACCGGCCCGAGCGCGTCCACAAAGTGCAGGCGATCGACGCCTGGTACGTCAAGCAGTTCGCCCAATTTCTGCAAAAAATGGAAAGCGCCAAAGACCTCGACGGCCACTCCATCCTGCACAACTCCATGATCGTGTACGGCTCGGGCAACGCCGACGGCAACGCGCACACCCACACCAATCTGCCCCTTGTCCTGGCCGGCCAGGGCGGCGGCACGCTCGCCCCCGGTCGATTTGTCAAACACGATTCCAAGCCGGCCACCGACCTTTTCCTCAGCATGGCCGACCGCATGGGCTTAAAATCGCTGGAAAGATTCGGCGACTCCACCGGACGCTTGAACAACGTCTAACCAAACACAACGGCAGGGAGATCGCAGCGCGATGTCCCAAGCGGAACTTTTTTCTCGTGCGAGTGGACGGCAATGAGACACTAATTCGCCCACATTTCTCCAAAACCGCTTCCCACCGGGCGCAATCCATTTGCTCACTCTTGGCATAAGAGATGCAGTCAAACAGAACGAGCGCGGAAAAGGCTGGCTTCCGCACGATCCGAGAGTAAAATGCCATCCAGACCAGTGCTGCATGAAAAAAACCTCAGAGCGTGTTTTGAAAATAGATCGGGAAAGGGATTGCGAGCGCGGCGGGGCGGCGGGCGAGGCGCGACGAAGGAGAATATCCCTGGTGGATCTTCGACTGAGGAGCAACGAAGCCCGCCGCCCCGCCCCGCCGCAAGACCGACCGAGATATTTTCAAAACACACTCTTATGCTTCATTAAAGTATTATCGGCCGTTTGTTTGGCAGCGGGAATGCAGGGGTGGGCCTTCGCCGATTCAGCCGGCCATCCGTACTCCGGCAATCTCGAAACGGCGGAGAAGATTGCCAGCACGCTTTACGATTCGCTCGACAGCCAATACCAGAAAATACTTGAGCCCGCGCCCATCACCCTGGCGTCGATAGATACGCCTGCGATGATGCCGACGCAAAATAGCAACCTCTGCCGCGTCTCCGTCTCGGCCAGTTTCATTGCCTTAATCAACCGCCTCGCCCATGCCAAGGCCATTGACCAGATCGAGCCAGGCTATTTCAATCGCTACGTGACCACTTGGAGCC
>DASRLE010000100.1:0-26706 GCA_035648615.1 Saccharimonadales bacterium (SeqCode)
AGGGCGGGTGTACATCGGGACGAACAACGAGGACCCGCGCGATCCAAATCACTTGGCCGACAGCGGGGTCTTAATGTGTTTTGACGAGGCCACCGGAAATTTTTTGTGGCAACTCGTCGTGCCTAAACGCGAGGAAGACCCTTACCTTGACTGGCCCAAGACCGGTTGGTCCTCGCCCGTTTCGGTCGAGGGCGACCGGGTCTATGTCGTGAGCAATCGCGGCGAGGTCATGTGCCTGGACGCCCGCGGCCTGACCAATGGCAACGATGGACCGTACACCAACGAAGCTCTGCACATGATTCCTCGCACGATGGAGCCATCGACGGGCGTTCCGCCGCCGGGACGGCGCGACGCCGACATTCTTTGGCTTTTCAATCTCACAACCGGGGCGGGCATCTGGTCGCATGACGGCGCGCACAGCTCGATCCTCATCGATGGCAATTACCTTTACCTCAACAGCGGCACCGGTGTGGACAACACCCACAAACGCATTCGCACGCCCAACGCGCCGAGTCTGGTGGTGATCGACAAAAGGTCCGGCAAACTTGTCGCACGGGACTACGAGCACATCGCCCCAGACATTTTCCATTGCACCTGGTCATCGCCATCCATGGCGGAAGTGAACGGCCGTCGCTTGATCTTTTTCGCGGGCGGGAATGGTGTGGTCTATGCCTTTGAACCCTTTAACGGTGCGGCGCCGGGCCGACGGTTCTCCCGCCAAATTAAAAACGGCATGGCGCTTCGACTTTGACCCCACCGCGCCAAAAAGCGACATTCATCGCTACCTCAGCAATCGGCGCGAAGGCCCCAGCAACATTTATGGCATGCCGGTTTTTTGCCAGGGCCGGCTTTACGTGGCGGGCGGCGGCGACATCTTCTGGGGAAAAGTTCAAGCGTGGATCAAGTGTATCGATCCCTCGAAGACCGGGGACATCACCACCAGCGGCTTGGTTTGGTCTCGTCCGTTGGAGCGCCATGTCCTGTCCACCCCGGCGATTCGGGACGGCCTGGTTTACATCGCCGACTGTGGACGCCATGTCTATTGCATGGACGCGGCGACCGGCCAGACGATTTGGACGCGCGACATTCAGGGGGATGTCTATTCGTCACCGCTGGTTGCTGATGGCAAAGTCTATGTCGGTTCGCGCAACGGCGACCTATGGGTCTTCACTGCGGACCGTGAAGGAAAGGTTCTGGCCAAGGTGGCGATGGGGGGCGCCATCAGCGGCACCGCTACCGCAGCCAACGGCGTCCTGTTTGTTTCGACGGCCAACCGGCTTTATGCGTTAGCGAACACCGCGCGATGACGAATTCGGCGGGTATTCGCCCGAGTATTCCTCGCGAGATCCGCTTGCTTTGTTTTAGCATTTTCTGGCAGGCTCGCACCGTGATCCAAACTCAATACCCTGCGCGCCGAAACCGCCATATTTTCTTCGCCTTGCTGCTGCCGCTCCTGATCTTCGGCGGGCAATCGTCTCGGGCGGAATGGCCCGAGTTTCGCGGGCCGTGGGGTGACGGCCACGTCTCGGCCCCGGGCGACACGAATCTCCTCGGTCTGCCGTTGCATTGGAGTGAAACGGAGAATATTAAATGGAAGACCGCCATCCCCAATCGCGGGTGGTCCACACCCGTGGTCATGGGCAATCAGGTGTGGATGACCGAGGCCACGGAGGACGGTCATGATTTCTTCGCCGTCTGTGTGGACGCCGATTCGGGAAAAATACAATTCACCGTGCCCTTGTTTCATTCCGAAAACCCGGAACCGCTGGGCAATGGCGCTTCCATGAATTGCTATGCGACCCCCTCGCCGGTCATCGAGCCGGGTCGCGTCTTTGTCCATTTTGGCAGCTTCGGCACGGCCTGCCTGGACACGCAAAATGGCGATGTCCTTTGGAAACGCAATGATCTGCCTTGCCGGCATTATCGCGGGCCGTCCTCTTCCTTGGTTTCTTGCCAAAACCTGGTGATACTGACGATGGACGGCGTGGACCTCCAATATCTTGTTGCTCTCGATAAACGGACTGGCGCAACCGTCTGGAAAACGAGCCGCTCCGTCGAGTGGAATGACCAGGACACGACCAGCCAGATGGTCAAAGACGGCGACCACCGCAAGGCCCACAGCACGCCGCTCATCGTGACGATCGGCGGGAAACTCCAGATGCTCAGCGCCGGGGCCAAAGCCGCGTATGGCTACGACCCTCTGACCGGCAAGGAACTTTGGCGCGTGCAATATAATGATTTCTCGGCGGCTCCGCGCCCGTTGTATCAGGACGGCGTCGCCTACTTCGTCACCGGTTTGGCAAAAACCGAACTGATTGCCGTCAAGACCGACGGGCAAGGCGACGTTACAAGTTCGCATGTGCTTTGGCGGCTCAGAACGCACGTTGGCAAATACGCCTCGCCTCTGTTAGTGGACGGGCTTATTTATACTGTGGCGGAGCAGAGCTTCGTCACCTGCGTCGATTCCGCCACGGGACAAGTCGTCTGGACCGAGCGCATTGGCGGCAGCTATGCCGCCTCCCCAATTTTCGCCGACGGACGCCTGTATTTTTTCAGTCAGGAAGGCACAACCACCGTTCTCAAACCGGGCCGCACCTTTACCGCGCTGGCCACAAATTCTTTGGCGGACGGCTTCATGGCTTCGCCGGCGGCCTCCGGCAGATCATTCTTCCTCCGCACCAGATCGAGCCTCTACCGAGTCGAATCCACGGCGGCCAAGGTCTATTAACGCCACCCTTCCCGTGCGCATAATCGAACGAAGCAAAAATCGGTTTGCCAAAAGTCATAATGGCTAAGATTCCGCAGCGGCGTATTTTGATTGTCGATGACGAACCATCCGTTGGCAAAACGGTGGCGATGGTGCTTGAACTCGACGGGCATAGTGTGGAGGTGGCCGGCTCCGGCGAAAGCGCCATCGCCTTGTTCCAGCCGGGCAAGTTCGATCTGGTCATTACCGACTACTTAATGGAAGGGATGAGCGGGGGCGAATTGGCCGCCGCCCTCAAAGCCCGCGACCCGAAGCAGCCCATCGTCTTGATGACGGCCTACGCCGAGACACTGGAAAGTTCCGGCAATGATTCCATGGGCGGGGTGGATTACATCCTTCACAAACCCTTCATGGTCGGACATCTTCGCCAGGCGATCACCGCGCTGGCGCGAACCGGTCCGGCGTAAAACAGACTTCGAAGTAAATCAGGATTGACCAGGGACAAAAAACACGACAAGCTAAACACGGTGAAAGCAGTTATTCCAGCACCAGCATGGCTTCGCAACGCAATGGCCGATTCCTCGAAGCGGCGGACTACGTCAGAAAAGGCGCTCCTCCAGACTCAGAACATGCTCAAACATCGGAAGCGGAGATCGCCCGCCAAGTCCGCCGACTCCTCAAATGGTCCGGTCAAACGGGCTGCTTAATTCCGCCAAATCGGTTCAGGGCGCTCATCCTCGTTTCCAACGACACTTCGGAACACACAGTCTATTATGACACCGATCAAAACCGGGCAGTCAAAGTAACTTTCCCAGGAGAATTTGGATGGAAGCCAACGCTGGAGAAGGGACGCTGGAACTTGGGCGTTGCGGCCCCGTTGGATTATTTGCGCCGATGGCGCTTGTTTAACGAAGTTTTTGGGGATGACGTGCGGCTTGAAGGAGTAGCGCTTTCCAAAGGACCCGTGATGGCCCTTTGCAGCAAGGTCGAACCGATGTCCGCCGTGATTTCTCAACCATGGCACGAAGCGGCAGACCCCAACTCTCCCGCGCCGGAAGACAGGGAAATTGCGACGTTTCTACGGAGATTGGGATGCGAGCCTTTGCCTGGTCCTTCGGCGGCTGGCAGCGAGTTGGTGACGGCGTGGTATTATTGGACGCGTTTCCCGACAATTTCGTCAAGACCGAGTCTGGCGTTATACCGATTGATCTGCTAATCACGCAATGGGAGGAATAGGCGATTGGCCGGGGATGCTGGCCGTCTCTTAGTTGCATCCGTTATCGACGCGCACCTTGCCACTTTGCGCCAGGTCAACTAATCTCGCCCCATGGCTGATCAATCCATTCGAGTGGAATACAATCAGGACTTGGAGCCTCTGGAACAATTGCTTTCGAGCGTCCAGCGGGACGGAGATTTTTTTACCGCCGGTGCCGTTGAAATTCCAATGCCGAGGGTGGAAATCGAGGGCGTGGGCGTGCTGTCATTTCCTGTTCCGCCAAGCCAAGTCGCCGCGCTTCTCGGGCAGGCAACCCGCGCGCCTTACGGGCGCGGCGAGGCAACCATCCTCGACGAATCGGTGCGCAAAGTGTGGCAAGTGCCGCCGGACAAAGTGCGCCTCGGCGGCAAGTCGTGGACGGCCAGCTTTGACGGAATCCTCAAGCAAGTCATTGCCGGACTCGGCTGCGAGGGCCTGAAGGTGTCCGCCGAATTGTATAAACTGCTCGTGTACGACGAGGGTGGATTTTTTCTGGCGCATCGAGACACCGAAAAAACAGACGGCATGTTCGGCACGCTTATCCTCGTGCTGCCGTCCGCGCATTGCGGCGGCCAGTTGGTGGTTCGGCACGCGGGGCGCGAGGCTGAGGTTGACCTGAGCCATGCGGACTTTTCGGAAGTGAGCTTCGCAGCCTTCTACGCGGATTGTGAGCACGAAGTGCGGCCCATTACGGAGGGCAACCGTGTTTGCCTGGTTTATAATCTCATCCAAAGGCGCGGGACGACGGATAAAGGCCAATCGTTGCAGCCGCCTGGTTATGAAAAGGAAATTACGGCGATGGCGAAGTTGCTGGAAAAAAACCTTTCCGCGCCGGGCGCGCCAGCCAAACTCACCTGGCTGCTTGAACATCACTACAGTCCCGACGGTTTGGGATTCGCGGCGCTCAAGTCCGCCGACGTGGCTCGTGTCAAAGTGCTGGCGGAGGCGGCGGAACGCGCGGGCTGCGCGGCCCATTTGGGGATCGTTCATATCGAGGAGTCCGGCGCGGCGCAACCGGAATACGACCAATATAGCCGGCGGGGCAGGGGATGGCACCACCACTCCGACGAGGAGGAAACGGAGGATGCGGGCAGCGAGGATTTTGAGGTCATTGAAGTTTGCGATTCGCGCCGTTATGTCGATCAATGGCGTGACCTGCGCGACCAGCCGGTCGAGTTCGGGGAGATTCCGCTTCAGCAGGGCGAACTTCTGCCCGCGGACGCGCTGGACGGCGAAGCTCCCGACGAGCAGCGCCTGATGGAGGCCAGTGGCAACGAAGGCGCGAGTTTCGAGCGGTCGTACCATCGCGCCGCGCTGGTGATCTGGCGTCGGGAACGCTATGCCGAGGTGCTTCTCCAAGCGGGTATTGCGGCCGTGTTGCCTTACTTTAAGGAACGAATTGCGGCGGCTGAAGTGAATGGCGCCGCACCGGCTGCCCGCCGGGATGCCGTCGCCTTGGCCCGCCGCCTCGTCGATGTGTGGATAAACGCGCCCCATTATCCAAGCTTTCCGAAACCTGAGACGCGCGATGGCCTGTTGCGTTTGCTGAATCAACTGGGCGAGGCTTCCATTCTCAAGGAGTTCATAGCGGAAGCAGTGATGCGCGGCTATGATGGCAGCGGCAACGCCGCCCTCACTGCCAGCGCCAAGTTGCTGGGCGCGAAAGAAACCGGGCGGCTTTTCTCCGAATTGGTTCGCCGACACATGCAACCTTTTCATGGGCCTTGCGTTGACTTGCTCGCTGCCGTTGCTGTCAAAAATAAAGTGGCGGCGAACCCAAAATGGCGGGATGCCTTGCGCCAAATCGCCGAAGCAGCCGTGAGTCAATTGGATGACGTCGGAAAGGCGCGGACGGACGACCAAGAGATGGACTGGGGCAGAAGCCAGGGAACTCGCGCGGTGGAGGCGGGGCCCGTGGCGAAATTATTAGACGTGTTGAGCGGCTTGGAGGCGCCTGGCTTGCGAGCCATGGCCGTGGAAAAAATCGCTTTATATCCCGCCGTGTTTGACCCTGTGACCGTTCTTGTGCCGGCGCTGGCCATGGTTCGGGAAAAGGATGCCATCCTGGCGCGTCTTTGGGAGCATGGCGTGGAATTCCTGCTTTTGCGAAGCGGCCGTCCGCCTGAAGCGCCCAGAGACTGGCGGCTGGAGGCGAAGCTGTCCTGCTCCTGCCAGGACTGCGCTGAATTGCAAAGCTTTACTCTTGACCCGGCTGAACAGACGCATCGCTTTCGCGTTCGGCAGGACCGCCGCCAACATTTGCACCAGCAGATCGAACATCACGGCCTCGACATGACGCATGTCACCGACCGCAAAGGCTCGCCGCAAACACTCGTCTGCACAAAAGACCGCCGGAGCTATCAACGCCGATGCAAACAATATCGGGAGGACATCGCCGCACTCACGGCGTTGGCCGAACAAGCCGGAAAATTCTCCATGGCAAACCCCGAGTCGTTGAAGCGCATCGCAGCGGCTTGCTCGCTGGCCGGGAAATGGTCCAATTCCACTTAGATGCGCAAAATAACTTAACGAGCAGAATTTAGTCTATGCGCCGCCGTCTTCTTTGTTGTGTGATTCTTGCCGGAACGTTGACCGCCGCTTGCGCCACCTGCCACAAAATCAACGGGCAAGACGGCAATGTCGGCCCCGATCTTGCGGGCATCATCACGCATCACGACCGGGAATACATTCTTGAATCGATCCTTTTTCCCAACAAACAAATCGCGCCCGGGTTTGAAAATGTAGTTGTCAAAACGAAAGACGGAAATATTTACGCCGGGATTCTCAAGAGCGATAATGCGGATGAACTGGTCATCAACTCCCCGGACGAGGGGATCTTTACCCTCATCACCGTGAAAAAGTCGGACATCAAATCCCGGCAAAAGGGGTTGTCCGCCATGCCGGAAGGCTTGAATCGCGTCCTGTCCAAAGAAGACATTCGGGATCTTGTCGAATTTCTCGCCACCGTCAAATGAATTCCACATGGGCAGAACTATGGCCGCTGGACCCTAAGATTGTTTTTCTGAATCACGGGTCTTTCGGAAGCTGTCCTCGCGCCGTGCTGGAATTTCAACAAAGATTGCGCGATCGGCTGGAACGGCAACCCGTTCAATTCCTGGTGCGTGACTTGGAACCTTTGCTGGACGAAGCGCGCGGCGCGCTGGCCCAATTCCTCGGCGCGAAGGCGGAAAACCTCGTTTTCGTGCCGAGCGCAACCTCTGGCGTCAATACGATTGTCCGGTCGCTGGCCTTTGCGCCGGGCGATGAGTTGCTGGTGACGGACCACGAATATAATGCGTGCCGCAATGTGTTGGAGTATGTGGCCGAACAAACCGGGGCCAAGGTCGTCGTCGCGCCCATTGCTTTTCCCACTGAATCGGGCGATCAAATCGTGGGGGCGATTCTTGACAAGGTCACAACGCGCACCCGGCTCGCGCTGATTGATCACGTCACCAGCCCGACGGCGTTGGTCTTGCCGGTCGCGCGGATCGTCGCGGAATTGGCGGCGCGCGGGGTGGATGTGCTGGTCGATGGCGCGCATGCCCCCGGAATGGCGCCGGTCGATTTGCAGGCGCTGGGGGCGGCGTATTACACCGGTAACTGCCACAAATGGCTGTGCGCGCCCAAGGCGTCCGGCTTTCTGCATGTCCGGGCAGACCGGCAGGAACTGATTCATCCTTTATCCATCAGTCATGGATTTAATTCGCAACGCACGGATCGTTCGCGATTTTTAATTGAGTTTGGCTGGACCGGCACGTCGGATCCCTCGGCCTGTTTGGCCGTTCCGGAAACCTTGCGTTACATGGGCGGGCTTCTTCCGGGTGGTTGGGCGGAAATCATGGCGCGGAATCGCCAACTGACCTTGGAGGGGCGGAAAATTATTTGTCAAAGTTTGGGAGTTGCCCCTGCGTGCCCGGAGGAGTTCATCGGCTCGATGGCTTCCATAATTATGCCTGACAGCCGCGCCAAAGGGCCTCCGGCCGCTCCGCCTTTTTTGGATCCTTTGCAGGAGACTTTGCTGGCCGGGCACGGCATTGAAGTTCCCGTCAATCCGTGGCCGAAATTTCCGGGTCGGTTATTGCGCATTTCGGCCCAGCTTTATAACTCAGCGGCCCAGTATCAATTGCTGGCCGACGCCTTGCCTCGCGCCATTTGATCGACGGCCACGGCGACGATGATGATCGCCCCGATGACGATCAATTGCACATTGGTCGAGATTCGCAGCAGGGTGCAGCCGTTGCGCAGAAAGCCGATCAGCAGCGTGCCAATCAGCGTGCCGATGATTGTGCCGCGTCCGCCTGAGAGGCTTGCTCCTCCAATAACAACGGCGGCAATGATGTCCAACTCCAGCCCTAATCCGGCAGTCGGCTGGGCGGACACGGTGCGACTGGTCGCGATCATGGCGGCCACGCCTGTCAACAATCCAGCCATGGCGTAAATCGCGGTCAAATTGCGGTTCACTTTGACTCCGGCGTGGAAGGCGGCCTCGCGATTGGAGCCGATGGCGTAAGTGTATCTGCCCAAGGTGGTATAGCGCAACGCCAGCGCGGACACGGCCATAATCGAACCGGCGATGATGACCGAAATGGAAAGGCCGCCCACTTCGCCGTTGCCCAGGTAAGTATAAGTCGGGACGTTGTAGGGCTGGCCGTCGTTCATGACGTAGGCGATTCCGCGAAAGGCGCTCATCGTGCCGAGGGTGACGATGAAAGGCGGAAGTTTCAATCGAGTGATGAGGATGCCATTGCAAAGCCCGCAAAAGCCGCCCGTGGCAATGCCGGCCAGCGTGCCAAAAATCATGGCGTGGCCGGTCAGCGATTCCCCGCCGATTTTCAGCATCGTCCACGCGCCCATCATGCCGGAGAAGGCCAGCATTGAGCCGACGGACAAATCGATCCCGCCCGAAATAATGATGGCGGTCGCGCCTACCGCGATGATGGCGTTGACGCTGGAGCGCCGAAAAACATTTAAGAAATTCTCCGTGCTTAGAAATTCGTGGGGCGCAAGAAAGGAAAGGATGATGACGATGAGCAGCAGGCTGGCGAAGGGCAAGAGCTGGCGAATGAGCCGGCTCATTTAAAGCGTCCTATCGGGTTCGAATTTTCCACCGTAACCAGGCTCATAGAGGTTTAGGCCGAGGATGTCACGCATAATTTCAAAATGACGATCTGCGGCGTAAACACGAAAATTCCATGTGATGGCCACGCTGCCAATAAGAATATCGTTCCAGGGAAGGCTGTGTCCCTTATCCCGCAAACGCCAGCTACAATTTACCGCAAAAGCCCAAGCGGCCTCCGTCATCTCCCGGTAGGGAATGCACTCGAAATAAGTTGATAGGCGCATGCGGTCTTGAACACGGGCGCCGCCGAGCACCTCAAGCTTGATTGGGCCGCAGAACATGGCTTCCATTGCGTCCACCAGCCCTTCGAGGCCGACTTTGCAGTCCAGGCGGCCTTGACGCCGCGCCGCCTCAATCCAAATGGAGGAATCGACGATGACCATTAGCCCTGCAACTTTTCGATTTCGTCGTTGGTGGAAGGATAGTCGAATTCGCCTTCCCTCAATAACTTGACGAACTCTTTGGCCTTGGCCCTTTTGACAAACTCATCAACGGCCAACGCCACGGCAGGACTCTTCTTGTTCTCACCGGTGATCCGGCTTAAATCATCTAATAATTCGTCTGAAATATCCACTGTGATTCTCATGCCCGCAAATTATATTCAAATTGCCTCAATGTAAAGATATATTTGCATCTTTTTGAGACTTGGGTAGCATTCAAAAGATGTTAAAAGAACGATTGGCCGATAAGACGTCCCGAACGGACCGTATTATTCAAGGCCTGAAGACGGCTTATCCAGAGGCCCATTGCGAATTGGATTATTCCAATCCCTTCCAACTGCTCATTGCCACCATCCTTTCTGCGCAATGCAACGACCGGCAGGTGAACATCGTTACCGCCGATCTGTTCAAAAGATACCTGTCGGTCCGCGACTACGTGGCCGCCTCCCTTCCGGATCTGGAAGCGGCCATCAAGCGCATCGGGCTTTTTCGCAACAAGGCCAGGAATATCCAGGCGGCTTGTCGAGCCCTGTTGGAAAAACACGAGGGGGAGGTTCCGCGCACGATGGCAGCATTGCTGGAATTGCCGGGCGTGGGCCGTAAAACGGCGAACGTGGTTTTGGGCAACGCCTTTGCCATCAATGAAGGTATTGTAGTTGACACCCACGTCATTCGATTATCGCGGCGGCTTGGCTTGAGCAGGGAGGAAACCCCGGAAAAGATTGAGGCCGATTTGCAGCGCATTGTCCCGCGAGAAGGCTGGGCGCTTTTCAGCCATTTGCTTATTTGGCACGGGCGGCGGCGCTGTTACGCCCGGATGCCGGATTGCCCGAACTGCGAGATCAGATCGGATTGTCCAACCGGGCAGAAAGTTTTGCGACCTGGGCTGAACGCCGAGCAACAAAAAAAACTGCGAAAGCGAATATGAACTCCGGCTGGTATTTGCTCCAACAAGGAAAACATTCCGCCGCATACAACATGGCGATGGACGAAGCATTGTTGCAATCCGCGCTAGAACTGGGTGGCCCGGTTTTGCGCTTTTACGGCTGGGAAGAGCCTGCGGCCACTTTCGGTTATGCCCAGAAGTATGCGGAGATCGAACCGCTAACCCTGTTGCGGCCGCTGGTGCGGCGGCCGACCGGCGGCGGCCTGGTGCCGCACGATGCTGATTGGACTTACAGTTTGGTTTTTCCGGCCGGACACCCGTGGCATGCGCTCAAGGCGGTTGAAAGTTACCAGCGCGTCCACGAATGGATTCGAGATGCCTTCGCCCGGATTAACGTGGAAACCGCGCTGGCTTCGTCGCCGCAAAAGGAAATTCCAGGCCAGTGTTTCGTGGGATTCGAAAAATCTGACGTGCTTTGGCATCATCGAAAGATCGCCGGCGCGGCCCAACGACGCACGCGGAACGGATTGCTCATTCAAGGCTCGATTCAACCGCCGCCCATTCCGTTGCGGCGCGAAGACTGGCAAGCGGCCATGTGCGAAGTGGCCGGCCACCCCTGGAACGCGTTGGAAATATCGACGCCACTGGCGGCGATGATTCAAACGCTCCAGAACGTCAAGTATTCCCAGGCCGCCTATAATCAAAAGCGATAATCCATCGGATCAGTGCCGTCGTAAAATCAAACGATGATCAACTCTTTTGGTTTGATGGTACTCCAGCGGCGGAAGCTCAGTCAGAGTCGGCGATTGGGTTTCCTGCAAAATGTCACGGGCCATTTGCTGTAATTCGCGCCAGCGCGGCCACTCCAAATCGGGCGCGTGCGCAATTCGCCGCAACAGGCTGCGCCACTCGATAATGATCCGGTCGATGTCTCCCAGGCCGAGCAATTCAGTCGTCCAATTGAGTTTGGTGAGCGGGTCTTTATGCACTGCGGCGACCACTTGCTCCGCGCCAAAACCATACCTGGGCGGAACTCCGCTTTCCAGATAACCGGGGATGGATTGTGTCCCGTAAGTTTGTTGACAGATGAGGGCAAGCCGCCCGGCCCAGCGATTATCCTCACCGCAAAAACGAAAACTCGCGTCGAGATTGGCCAGGTCATAGATCAGTTCGCTAATGGGATACGACTCGTTTTCCAAGGCCGCCGCAATGGCCATCCCGTCGCCTTGCGAGAAGAAACTAACCACTTGGCCGCGCCGTGTCGGCACACCGCGCGCGTCGATCAAACCCAGCCGCCGCCACAGCAAGGCGACGCCGGTATTGGTGGAAAGCTCCCGGCAAATCGGCACGAGCGCGCAAACAGCGCAGTCCGGCGGCATGACTTCGCGTTCAAACGGCCTCGACAAACCGACCCCATGCGAATCCACCGGCGCGCGAAAGATCGACTCGGCGAGATCCAAGTGGGCAAGGATGCGTTGTTCTTCTTGAACGAAGCGGACCCACCAAGGTTTTTTGTTCCGCCAGTTTTTTTGTGATGAGAGGAAGAAGTTGTTGGTCCCAGACCAGGCGTGGCATCTGGCGTCCATTCCAGTTCGTCAGGCGGCGCACCCATTTGTTCAACAGCACTCGGTTCTCGTGCAGCAAATCGGCCACCGTGACTGAGCGTCCGAAAGTTTTTCCATTTTCATCTTCACGCAAGAGGCAAAGATTGCCCACGCCCAGCTTCTCCAGCGCGGTTGCATCCGTCAGAACGGAGTGAAGTTTTAAGGTGTCGGGACTTTCCATCACGAAAATCTCCCGCAACGGTTTTTCGACGGGCGCCGGATAGTTTTCCCACCGGCCCCGGCTATTCAGCATTTGGCGGACCCGCCGGCGAACATGGCGCGCGCGCTCCGCATCGGTGTTCAAGCCGCAGGGCGGGTTGGGATGCTGTAAAGATTCCTCGATGCCCAGCGCAATCGGCTTGGTGGTAAAAAGCCGCTCTTGCACGCGCACCGCCTGGCGGAAAGGGTCTGTTCCGTGTTCGGCGGCGGCGGACATCAAACCGAGCAGCGCATTCCAGTCCACCAATCCGCCGCGCGAGAGATGACCCGGACGGGCATCAAGCAGGCGCAGTTGATTGGCCGTGATTAAAATAAAACCCGTTTCGTCCAGACCCCGGCGGCCGGCGCGCCCGAACATTTGCAGAATTTCATCCGAGCGCAGCAACTGTTCCTGATTGTCCCGGCGATAGGAACCGGCCGCGAGCGCCACACTGCGAAGGGAAAAATTGATGCCGGCGGCCAGTCCCATCGTCGCGACCACGATGCGCAATTGACCCGCTTTCGCCAACGGCTCAACCACCCCGGCCCGCGCGGCATAGCTCAAGCCACTGTGATGATAGGCAATCCGGCTCTTCAACATTTTGGCCAGCGGTTCGCCGACGAGGGCTTTTTGCTCGGCGCTCAAACTCAGTGGATTTGGCACCGGCAACGTCCGGGCCAATTCCGCGGCCATGGATTCAGCGGCTTGTCGGCGTGGCGAGAAAATTAAAATCGGCCCCAAGTCGTCCGCCAACGCTTTGGCCGCCAGCCGCGGCCAGTAACCGGTAATTTCGCCTGGAAGATGGAAATTCAAATTATTGACATGGACTTCCTCCAGCGGAACCGGCCGTTCTTCATGGCGAATCAACACGGCCTTGCGGCCAAGGCGTTGCAGCCATTGCGCCACAGTTTGGGGATTGGCCACGCTGCCGCTCAGGAGGAGTAGCTGCGTTTCGGGCGGAGCGAGGGCCAGGGCCAATTCGTAGTTCAACCCACGGTCGGCATCGCCCAGCATTTGATACTCATCGACCACCAGGAGCGCCGGGCCTTCGCCTTGAATCAGCCGATTCTTCTGCGTTTCCAAAGTGGCCACGATGACGGGCGCGGAAAGATTTTCGGATAAATCGCCGGTGGCGATGCCGACATTCCAACCTTGCGCGCGCCACTCGGCCAGTTTGTCATTGGCCAGGGCGCGAGTCGGCACCGTGTAAATGGCTTGGCCGCGATTGCGTCCCTGCCGCGACCACAATTCGAAGATCAGCGTCTTGCCCGCTCCAGTCGGAGCGTGGACCACGACATCCTTGCCTTCGCGCAAAGCTCCCACGGCTTGCTGTTGCCACAGGTCGGGGATGGTGACGCGATGGAGCGAAGGCAGATTTTCCAATTGTTCGGCAATCGACGTCACGCTCGGAAGATAATCGAAAACCCGCAATAACCAAGCAGATGACGAGGATGGCGGCAAGTCAAAGAAACGTTGCGCCAAAAGCGCGGTATCGCATACCCTACCGGCATGTTGCAGACAGTGGAAAGTCCTGAGAGAGCGGACGCTCTATCTTCTTTCCGTGATCAATATCTAAAAGCCCTTGGGCTGATGCTTCTTTCCCGAGTGCTGGATGATAAGATGTCCAGCTTGTCTCGCGGCGGAAAAATCAATGGCGGTGTGTTTCTCGGGCGAGGACAGGAGGCGCTGAGTGTTTCCCTCGGCTTGGCCCTTCGGAAAGGGGACATCTTTGCGCCGCTCATTCGCGATGGCGCCGGGCGGCTCGCCTTTGGCGAACCGGTGATTGATACGGTGCGCACGTATCTGGGGTCGGCTCTCGGCCCCATGCGCGGGCGCGACGGCAATGTTCATCGCGGACGGCCGCTCGACGGGTTGTTTCCGATGATCAGCCATTTGGGCACGATGATTTCCGTGGTCAATGGCGCCCTAATGGCGCGGCGTTTTAAGAAAATCGAAGGGACCGTCGGCGCGACCTGCATTGGCGATGGCGGCACCTCGACCGGTTCTTTCCATGAAGCGGTCAACCAGGCGGCGGTGGAAAAATTGCCTTTGGTCCTCGTCGTGGCGAATAATCAATATGCTTATTCGACGCCCAACTGCCGCCAGTTCGCCTGTCAACACTTGGTCGATAAAGCCATTGGCTACGGTGTGGCCGGCCATAAGGTGGATGGGACGGACTTGGAGAAATGTTTAAAAACTCTCGCCTTCGCCGTCGCCCAGGCGCGGGAAGGCAAAGGGCCGCAAATGGTCGTCGCGCAGTTGCTGCGCCTCTCCGGCCACTCGGCCTTCGACGAGGCTTCTTACGTGGATGCGGAACTTAAGCAATCGCGCCTGGGCCGGGACTGCGTGAAGGCCGCCGCGGATCATGTCCTGCGCCGCGCCTGGGCCGATGCGCAGACGATTCGCAATTTTCGCGACGAGGCAATCCGAGAGGTCGATCAAGCGGTCGCGCAAGTGCAGCGCGAAGCGGCGCCCGATCCCTACCGCGAAAACTGGTGCGCTTTGGCCTCGCCGCATTTAAGCGACGGATTCGAAATCCCCGGCGATTTCCAACCATGAGCATTACCTATCTCGAAGCCATCCGCGAAGCGCAGGCCAAGGCGCTGGCCGATGATCCCCGGGTTTTTATTTATGGGCAGGATGTCGGGGCTTTCGGCGGCGCGTTCAAGGCGACCAAAAATCTTGCCTTGGAATTTCCCGGACGTGTGCTGGACGCGCCGATTAGCGAGGACGCAATGGTGGGCGCAGCCGTCGGCGCGGCCATCGAAGGGATGCGCCCGATCATCGAGATGCAATTCGCCGATTTTTCCACGCCGGGCTTCAATCAAATCATCAACCAGGCCGCGACACTCTTTTGGCGCACGCAAGTGCCGTGCCCGATTACGATTCGTTTGCCCTCGGGCGGGACTTCTGGCGGCGGGCCTTTCCACAGTCAAAGCATGGAGGCAATTTACGCGCATTATCCGGGCTTGATTGTCATGACCCCGGCGACGGTCGAGGATGCTTACAGCATGTTGCTGGAAGCGGTGGCCATTGATGACCCCGTGATTTTTTGCGAGCATAAATATCTTTATTACCATCTGAAGGCCCCGTGCCTGCCGACCGAGGCAATGCCGGTGGGCAAAGCGCGCATCGCCCGCGCCGGCCGCGACCTCACCATTGTGGCTTACAGCGCGATGCTCCATGAGGCCTTGGAGGCCGCCGAGGAAATGGCGGGCGACGGCACGGAAATCGAAGTGGTCGATTTGCGCTGCATCAAACCGTTGGACACCGATACCGTCGTTGCTTCCGTGGCGCGGACGGGCCGGCTACTCTGTGTCGGCGAAGCGTTCCCGTGGGGCGGGGTGACGGCCGAGGTGATTGCCCGCGTCGCCACCGAAGGGTTCGGCTTGCTCGATGCGCCGCCTCAGCGTCTCAATGCCAAAGACACCCCGATTCCATACCACCACAATCTTTGGTCACTCCACCGGCCCACAGCGCGCAGCATCGTCGCCGCCGCCCGAAATCTTTTGCAAATGTAAACATGAAGCAGCTTCCCATCATCATGCCGCAATTGGGCGAATCCATTGCCGAAGCGACGGTCATTAATTTTTTGATCAAGGCCGGCGACCAGGTGGCGACCGATCAGGACATCATCGAGGTCGAAACCAATAAAGCCACCACCTATGTTTCTTCGCCTGGATCGGGTGTGGTGCAAAAGCTGACCGCCCAACTCAATGAAAGTTATTTGGTCGGCGCCGTGCTGGGATACGTCGAGGTTTCCTGCGAAGAGGCGCAACGTCTCGGCTTGGACGAGCCTGGTTTGGAGGAAGCGCAAGCTCCCGCCAACGGTTCCGTCGAACAAGTCAAAGGCGCCGAGAGCGAAAAGAAAAGGGTGGTGGTGCCCACCGTTCGCGGCTTGCCCGTGCCCGCCCATGCCGCCGGGGCAAGTTATATGTCGCCTCGAATGAAAGCGCGCATGAACGAGCTTGGCTTGCACGCGGCGGACTTGGCGGGACTGGCGGGCAGCGGCGCGGCCGGAAGAGTGACCATTCAGGATTTTGAAAAATTTCTGCTCCATTTGGAAAAAAGCAAATTGACCAACGCCTCTTCCATGCGGGTCGCGGTGGCAGACGCGATGCGACGAAGTTGGACACGTCCGCTGGCGACAGTGGCGCTTCCTTGTTTGTTGGAGCCAATGCTGGCCCACCGAAAAACCTCCCAGCCAAAAATCGGCCCCGCGCTTTATGCCTTGCGCGCCCTGGCCATCGCCTTGGCCGAAAACAGCGCGACGGCGGGTCGATTGGTTGGGAATAAGATCGTCCATCCGCAATCCATCGACCTTGGTTTCGCGGTGGAAGCGGAGGACGGGGTTCTGGTGCCGGTCTTGCGCAAGGCCGACGTTCGTCCGCTGGGCGAATTGGTCGAACGTTACAACGAATTGGTCGAACTGGCCCGCCAGCGGCGTTTGCCGGCGGACGCGACCGGCGGCTCCATCGCCACCGTGACCAACTTTGGCACTTTCGGTTTGACATGGGCCACGCCCATTCCCTTGCCCGAACAAACGCTGGTGCTCGGTCTGGGTGCTGGAAAAAAAGTTCCTTTCTGGGACGAAAAGAAAAATCAATTCGTCCCGGTGATGGAGGCCAATCTGACCCTGAGCTTCGATCATCGTGTGCTGGATGGCGGCGCGGCTGGCCGGCTGCTGGCCCGCATCGCCGCCCTCTTGCAAAAGCCGGGCGACTTGTAAGCGGATGCCGCCATGAAATTCGGCGCGCACATGTCGGTCAGCGGCGGCGTTTGGAAGGCGCTGGAACGCGGCGCGTCGATCCATTGCGAAATCGTTCAGATATTTGTCAAAAATAATATGCAGTGGTTCGGCAAGCCGCATCCGCCGGACCATATCGTTCAATTCATCGAGGCGGGACTTCGCCGCCCGTTCGCGGCTGTTTTTGGACATGCGGGCTACTTGATTAACCTGGGCGCGGCTTCCTCTGAGAATCGGAGCAAATCGCTTCAGTCGTTGATCCAGGAAATTACGTTTGCCGAAGCGCTTGGGTTGCCTTTTTTGGTGCTTCATCCGGGCGCGCATTTGGGCGCGGGCGAAGCGGCGGGGTTGAAGCAGATCGTGGCGGGATTGGATGAAGCGTTGCGCGCAACCAAGGACGCGAAGGTGCGGATTGCCCTCGAAAACACGGCGGGGCAGGGGAGTTGTTTGGGGAATCAGCTTGAACACCTGGCGGCGATTTATGAGGCGGTCGAAACGCCGGCGCGGTTGGGCCTTTGTATTGACACGGCGCATCTTTTCGCGTCGGGTTACGATATTCGCACCGGTCAAGGCTGGGACAAAACCATCCGGCAACTTGACAAGTTGATCGGGCGAAAGGAGATACTCGCTTTTCATCTCAACGATTCCAAGACGGGCCTGGGTTCGCGGGTCGATCGGCACGAACATATCGGGCAGGGCAAAATCGGGCTGGAAGGGTTTCGCCAT
This sequence comes from Saccharimonadales bacterium (SeqCode), assembly GCA_035648615.1. Classification (GTDB taxonomy): domain Bacteria; phylum Verrucomicrobiota; class Verrucomicrobiia; order Limisphaerales; family Palsa-1400; genus DASRLE01. The sequence goes on from DASRLE010000100.1 coordinate 17,684, forward strand.
ATTGTGAACGACTCGCGCTTCAAAAAGACTCCTGGTTGTTTGGAAACATTTAAGTCCGAGGATCTGCACGAAGATGTGGCCAACCTCGCCACCTTGCGTTCGCTGGTCGAGGCATAGTCATTCCGCTAAAATGGTTCGGACGGATTTTCATGCAAATATTGGGTCAGTCCGGGCAGGGGAAAGGAGAGCAGCTTTTGGACTTTGGCACAGTTTAGCGAAGTGTCCGCCGGGCGAGGCGCGCCGCGGTATTCCCGCAACGAACACGGCTCGATTCGGGGATTGAGTTCCGGGTGCCGCGCCGCCGCCAGGTTTCCGATGTCAACGCGCGAGAGCCGTTCGCTGCCAGCCAGATGATAAAGGCCGGCGCGGTTTTGACGGGCCAATTCCCAAACCGCGCGGGCCGTCACCGCGGCGGAAATCGGGCAGCGAAATTCGTCGAAGAACAATTTCAACGTCTCGCCTTTGCGCCAACTGATTTGTAATTGTTCGTTGAACCCGCTGTTGCCACGCGGCGAAATCCCGCTGTTAAGCGAGGTGCGGATGACGGTATGACGCGGATTTGTCAAAACGATTTGGTCGGCTTCGGCTTTGGTCTCGGCATAGATGCTGAACGGGTTCACCGCATCGGTTTCGAGGTAATTCCCTTTGCGCCCGTCAAACACCAGGTCGCTCGAAAACGCGATGAATCCAATCTCGGCCGCCAGCGCGGCGAGATGGGCTGTGGCCTCCACATTGGTTTTCCGTGCCAGCGCTGGGTTGGCCTGACAATCGGGACTTTTCGACATCGCGGCGCAATGGATGATCAACTGCGGACGATCGGCGCGAAATCTTTGCTCGACCGCTTCGAAATCTGTCAATTCCAATTCAGAGTGCGTCAATGGAATGACGGCGAAGTCCCGCGCGTTTTCCGCCAGATATTTCCCGATCAACCCGCCGGCGCCTGTGACCCACGCGGTTTTCATCGGGCATCGCTACCCCATGGCCATGGCGGCGCTGGAGATTTCGAGCAGTTCCTTGGTGATGTTGGCCTGGCGCAGTTTGTTGTATTCCAAGGTCAGGTCCTTGATGAATTGCTTGGCGTTGTCGGTCGCGTTCTTCATCGCGACCATGCGCGCGCTGTGTTCGCTCGCTTTGGATTCGAGGAGAATCTGGTAAACCTGGAAGTTCATGCTGTGCGGGAGCAATCGGCCGAGGACGTGTTCCTGGTCTGGCTCAAAAATATATTCGCCGCCTGTGCCTTGGCCCGCTGGCGTTTCAGTGGCAGCGCCCACCCCGGCGGTGACGCCTTTGATTTCGGTGATGGGCAACAGCGGCCGAATCTCCGGTTTTTGCACCAGCGTCGAGACGAATTTGGTAAATAGAATATCGACGCGGTCCACTTCGCCCTTGAGGTAAATATCCTGGGCAAATTTGGAGATGGCGCGGGCTTCGCTAAACGACGGAACATCCTTGTAGGTGAATTCGGCGGTGAGCGGGCGCTTGGTGCGCGCGATGAATTGGGAGGCTTTGCGCCCCGCAGTGATGAACGTGGTCTCGGCGGGAAGTTTGGCCGCTTCGCGCATCAGGACGCTGTTCAGCCCGCCGCAAAGCCCCTTGTCCGTGCTAATGATAATAACACAACGCTTTTGGCTCTCACGCTTGTCAACAAATGGATGACTGAAGTCGCCCGCGCCCACCACCAGGGCGGAAAGGACGTCGTTGAGCAGTGAGGCGTAGGGCCGTCCGGCCAGGGCGGCCTGCTGCGCCTTGCGCATCTTGGACGCCGCCACCATTTGCATCGCCTTGGTAATTTGGGCGGTGTTCTTGACCGACTTGATGCGCCGGCGGATGTCGCGTGTGCTGGGCATACCTTATCGGTAGGTTTGCTTGAATTCGATAATGGCCGCTTTGAGGTCGGCAATCAGAGGGTCACTCAACGCCTTTTCCTGGCGGATTTTATCCATCAATGACGTCTTGCGGCTGCCGAGGTAATCACTCAGCTTGAATTGGAAGTCCTTGATTTTTTCCACCGGCACATCATCCATCAAACCGTTTTGCACCGTCCAGAGAGTGGCGGCTTGCACTTCGACCGGCATGGGATTGTATTGCGGCTGTTTGAAAACTTCGACGATGCGCTTGCCGCGTTCGAGTTGCGCCTGGGTTTTGGCATCGAGGTCGGAACCGAATTGGGCGAAGGCGGCCAGCTCGCGGAATTGGGCGAGGTCGAGCTTGATGCGTCCAGCGACTTGTTTCATCGCTTTGATTTGCGCGGCGGAACCGACGCGCGAAACGGAAAGTCCGACCGAGATGGCGGGGCGAATGCCTTGATAGAACAAATCCGTTTCGAGATAGATCTGGCCGTCGGTAATCGAAATGACGTTGGTCGGGATGTAAGCCGAAACGTCGCCCGCCTGCGTTTCAATGATGGGCAGACCGGTCAGGGAACCATTGCCGTATTTTTCGCCGACACGCGCCGAACGTTCCAGCAAACGACTGTGCAAGTAGAACACGTCGCCCGGATACGCTTCGCGACCCGAGGGGCGTTTCAAGACGAGCGACACCTGGCGGTAAGCGACGGCGTGTTTGGAAAGATCGTCGTAAATGATCAGGGCGTCCATGCCGTTATCCATGAACCATTCGCCCATGGCGCAGCCGCCGAAAGGCGCGAGATATTGGTTGGTCGCGGAATCCGAAGCGGTCGCGCTGACGATAATTGTGTAAGGCATCGCGCCGGCTTCTTCGAGAACAGCAATGACGCGCGCGACGTTGGATTGCTTTTGGCCGATGGCGACGTAGATGCAATAGAGCGGGCGATACGTTTCGTCCTTGGCGGCTGCGGCGGCGCGGTTCTGGCGGGCCTGGCTGATAATGGTATCGATCCCGATGGTGGTCTTGCCGGTGGAACGGTCGCCAATGATCAATTCGCGCTGGCCGCGGCCAATGGGGATCATGGCATCGACCGCCATGATGCCGGTCTGGACAGGCTGGGTGACCGACTTGCGCTTGATGATGCCGGGCGCGATTTTTTCGACGGGATAAAATGTTTCGGTGGTGATCGGCCCTTTGCCGTCGAGCGGCTGGCCAAGGGCATTGACTACGCGGCCGAGCAGCGCTTTGCCCACGGGAACTTGCAGGAGCTTGCCGGTCGTGCGGACTTCCTGTCCTTCGGAAATGCCGGTGTAATCGCCCAGGATGATGGCGCCGACTTCGGTTTCTTCGAGGTTCAAAGCCAGGCCGATGACGCCGTTGCCGAAGTCAAGCATTTCGTTGAGCATGGCGTCCGAGAGGCCCTCGATCTTGGCCACGCCGTCGCCGATTTCCCGGACGGTACCGACGTTTTGTTTGGTGACGCCGGTTTTAATGCCCGAAATTTGGGCTTCAATGTCTTGCAACAGTGTACTCATAGGTTCTAAAAATTTTACAAACTTTCCTGCAATGCGGCCAGGCGTCCCTGGATGCTGCCGTTATAAACATCGCCTCCAACCTGGATACGCAATCCACCCAGCAACGCCGGGTTGTGCACAAAATTAAAAGTCAGCCCCCCGCCATATTTGCGGGTTAAATCCGCCTGCACCTCGGATTGAAGCTGTGCGGAAAGGGGGGTGGCGCTTTCGACCCGCGCGGTGCGGCGGGCCAACTCGAGCCTGACCAGCCGATAAAATTGGGACAGCACCCCCGCGTACCCGCGCGGCTTGTCTTTGACCAGCAGAGTGGCGGCCTGCCGCGCGCGATTTTCGTCCAGCGCGTTATTGACCACGCAGACGCGCAGAAGCTGTCGCGCGTCTCGCCGGGCTTGTTTGGTGATTTTCATTCGTGAAGGCGCGAATGCTTAGGCGGCCAGTTGCCGGCGAGTTTCCTCGGCCAGACGCTGCTGGTCTTCCGGTGTCAATACTTTGCCGATGACTAGACTGGTCGTTTGAGCGACGAGGGAACCGACTTCGCGGCGCAGGTCGGTGAGCATCTTGCTCCGTTCGAGGGCGGTGGCTTCACGGGCTTTGCTGATGATCTGCTCGGCCTGCGCGATGGCCTTTTGCGTTTCCTGTTCCTGGACGCGGGCGGCGGCGGCGCGGGCTTCTTCGATCAACCTCGTCGCCTGGACGTTGGCTTTTTCCAAAACTTCGCGCTGCAAGGCTTCGGTGCGGGCCAGTTCCTGTTTGATCTTGTCCGCATTGGCCAGGCCGCTGGCGATGCGCTGGCGGCGTTCCTCCAAAACGTCCAGAATCGGCTTGTAGGCAAATTTGTAGAGACACGCCGCCACAATGCAAAAGCTGATGATCTGCGCGAAAACGTGCGGCCAATCCAAGCCGAACCTTTCCGCGGTGTCCTTGGCATTTTGGACGGCGTCACTGAGGATGCTGGCGAAGACAATATGATTCATAATCGAGTTGAAAAATTGGGGCGCGGAGCCGTGAAGCCCCGCGCCAGGCCTCATAGCTTAACCATGCACCATGAAAATCGCGTAGAACACGATTGCTTCAGAGAGAGCCATGCCAAGAATGGCGATGGCGATGATCTTGCCGAAAGCGCCGGGATTGCGTCCCACCGCTTCGGAAGCCTTCATGCCGACGAGCCCCACGCCGATGGCCGAACCGAGACCGGCCAGGCCGACGTGAATACTGCCTGACATTTCTGCCAACATAGGCGTTACCATAATGACCTTTCTTTACTGCTGTTTCTGTTTTGTCCAGCGGCTCCCGCAATTGAATACGGTCCAGCCGCCGAAATTTAATTTTAGTGATGCGCCTTTTCGTGCGCGTCGTCGTCGTGCATGCAGATCACGCCGGTAAACACCGCGGTCAAAAGCATGAAGACGATGGCTTGGACAAAGCCGACCAACAATTCCAGGAAATAAAATGGCACCGGCAACAGGGCGCTGAAGACGGCCTTGGCCCACGCGGGATGTTGAATGGCGTGGGACATGGCATCCAACAAGTTTTCTCCCGCAAAAACGTTGCCGTAAAGACGGAAGCTGAGAGAGATCGGCCGAAAGGCAATGGACATCACCTCGATAAAGCCGACGGCGAAGAAGACGACGATCATGACGTACTTGAGAGGCCCTTCCGTATTCCCTTTGGGCCCGAAAATATGGAGGATGAAACCAAAGATGCCATTGGATTGGAGCGCCCAAACGAACCAAAGCAACATGAAAATCAAGGACATGGCGACGGTCATGTTCAAGTCCGCATTGCCCCCTCGCAGCCAGGGACGGGTCACTTCAAAGCCGTCGGCGGTTTGATGTCCCCACCCCATCGTGCCGACCAGTGGCAACAGCCCAAACCAGTTCGTGAAAAAAATGAAAATGAAAATGGTCGCAAAAAACCAGAAGGTCTTCCCAACCAAGTCCTTGCCCACGACCTCCTCCAAAAAATTATAAAGGCTTTCCACCAAAAACTCCCAGAAATTCTGCGCGCCATCCGGCACGTCTTTCATCTGGCGGGTGGCATATTGGGCGAAGAGGATGACGAGCAAGGCCACGATCCACGTCACCAGCATGGAATTGGTGACGATGAAGGGGCCGAGGCGGAAGACTTCCAGTGCGCTGGCGGGCAAACCCTCGACCTTGGCTTCCGGCGCGGCGGCAGACTGCACTGCGGGCGTCTGAGATAAAACGGGGGTGGCGGAGGGTGATCCTGGCGTTTGGGCATGAAGGCCCGTGAGGGACAAACCCACCAAGACGATCAACAAAACTGTAATTTTAATCAGTCGCATGGACTTTATCCGTGCATCGAAGGGACACTTGTTCTCCCGGTCCTAAATTATTGCATTCGACGAAACGCGGGAGAAAATGCCGTATCGCAAAATTTTCCACAAGCGTTTTTTTGCGGAAATTTTATGCCGTGATGCGATTGAACGTGTTTTTCAATGGAAACGCCTTGGTAGTGGGCTACTTTGAAAATGGCCAAGCAATCCAAAGTGTAAATATTATCGACAAAATCAATTCCAGTTTGTGAACAACTTTTACTTGCGGTAGGTTTTGAATGATGTATCGTCGGCGCACGTCTATCTGAAAGGGGAAGAGCGCCCAATTTGGCATTCCCTATGCTTAGTTGAATATTTATGAGCGATCCGGTCTGTATTTCGATCATTTTTTCGGATTTGGTCATTCGGGAAGCGGGAACGGGAAAAAATAGCCTTATTGGCACGTTCAACAACTTCAACATGCCTGGCTTTCCGTATCCGTCCCCCCCGTTTTTTATCACCGTGCAACTTACAAATCTATTGCCAGGCACCAAGGAGTTTGCAGTAGTTGTGCGACTCGAAGACGGCACCACAGGCATGATATTAACGAGCGTGGGTGGCCAAATCAAATTGCCGGAAGAGATAAATCTGACTCGTGAAACCGTGCTGGAAATCCCTTTGATGGTGGCCCCGTTTCTTGTTCCAAAGTCTGGCCATTTCAAAGTTTTGGTGCTTATCAATAATTCTGAGGCCGGCCACCGTCCTTTTTCGATTTTTTCAATCACAGGAGCGTCTATGCAACCGCCGCATCCTCCCCAGTTACCTAAACCACCAGGAACACCTTAAATACCTAAAAGCTATGAATGCCATTCAAATCACACCCGAATATAATGCCATCGAATATGGAACGAGCGTCAACGATACCCCATGTTTTTCCATGCTAATGTCCGAGCCCCCATCCGCCGTCTATTCAACTTCGTCATCTGTTACAATTGTTCCAGATTCATTTTTGAAGGGGCTCTCGGACTGCGACGAGGGCCGGGTGGTTGACATGGAAAAGGCAATGGAGGAACCACCTCCAAACTGTGATTGAAATACGTTTATAAAGCGTCTGAGCAGTATTGGAAAAACTTTTACGAACTTTCAGCTTCACAAAAGGCGTCGGCTCGCTACGCATGGGGGATTTTCAAAGAAAACCCATTTGACCCGCGTCTTAAAAGCCATAAAATAAATTATCTTTCGGCAGAGGCCAAACGCACTATTTGGTCGGCTTGGGTGGAAGATAATATGCGCGTCGTTTTTTACATCAAAGGCAATACAGTGTTTACGGTCGATATTGGGACGCACAAGATGTATCTGGAATGAAGGTTCACGGTTATGTCAGCAAGCCAACGATTTCCCCTAGCGTCCAGACGTGATCTGTCAAACCCGCCTCCATTGCCGGGGTGACGCGCAAGGTTGTGTGAATCCGGCAAAAGTTGTAGTGCATAAAATAGATCGCCAGCATGTGCTTGTGGTTTTCAATCTTCTTGGAAAAGGCATTCGTGAGCCGGGTAAAACGGCGGTTTCCCATTCGGATGCTGAGGTTCTGGCGTTCAATATGGCTGGTGGAAACCAATGCGCGATCAGGATTGCCGCTAATACGATTCTTGCGAGCGCCAATGCAAGGCGGCGGAGAATAACGGGCTTCTTGGACGGGCCGGGTATCGTTGCCGTATAGTTTTATGAGTTGAGCGTAATCAATCTCGGAGCCAAAGGCATCTTCCACGGCCTGCAAATACGCCTTGTGTCCATCTGATGTCAATTGAACGCGACTGGCGAGCCGTGGGGCGAGGTTGCTAATGAAAAGGGAGGCATCTGTCGCATCGCGGCTACCGACGTGGAAACACGGAACAAGTTTCGTGTCGGAACACATGGCAATCCAGTTCCAAGTATCGCCAATTCCTTCCGCCCCTTTAAGGTGCGCTGGCACGTTGGCTTGCTTGCATCGGGTGAACGACCAAACTTCGTCAACCTGAATGACCTTGCACGGCAGATTGTGCATAACCTTGTCTTGGAACGCAAGGCAGACAGTCCCGGCGGAAACGACCATCCGTTCAACGGTCTTTTTGGCCGCTCCGGTCAATCGGCTTGTGGCCCGCATGGAGCAGCCTTTAACGAGGCAATTAAGGATTTGAGCGCGTTTATCAGTTGCAAGAACATTCATGGTTTAGTTCGCTTTCTTTGCTGCATTTACCTTGTTCCACCGTGCCATTACTGCGGCGCGGGCTTGTTCGCTTGTGCGAGCCTTGGCTTTACCGCGCCCCGCTTTGCCGCCAATCCTTCCAAGGGCTTGAGCATGTTTGTTCAATTTCTTTCCCATGATGCTAATATACGCAATCGCTTGCGTATATGCAACCTTTATTTTGATAATCGTTGCAACTTGTTGACGGCAAGGGTAATTCAGTTGCAAAGATCTTCGGTTTAGAGCCTTGAGACTGGCGCGATTATTACCCATCTGTCGCGCCATTGCAGAAAAGCCTTGCTAACGGCGGTCACGGATGGCAATATTTAAACGTTGGCGGCAGGTGTCCGATTTGAACGGACGGGCGGTGCTGTGAACACCGTCGGCGGTTTTACAGACCGCTCCATTAGACCATGCTCTGGCAACCTGCCACGAATTGCCTCCGGCCCTGATTGGCTTGTCCGCCAAGATTCACCAATCAGGGCCGTGCTTTTTATTTTTCCCGGCGCATTCACGGTTGGCTACCGTGTTGCCCCGATGGCCCTTCTTTTCATAAAACAAAAACCCGTCACAGTTTGAAAGCCTCCAGCACGGAGTTGCCACGAATGGCTCCTGTGACGGGTCTTAAATTGACCAATCTGTGCTGTGGACTTTCAATCCATGGACAGATTGCCAGGAAATATGTCTTGGAGCAACATATATTTTACGCAACATGTTGAACTCAATATTGTTACGTATGCTACACGGCATGTTTAGAATGCTCAACCGCATAATTCTACATGCTAAACGGCATGTTTGATAATGCTAAATGGCAGTTTTTGCATGCTAAACGGCAGTTTTAAAGTTTTTTGGTTTTTATGACTTTTTTCCCGCTTTCGCTCCCTACTTCTTCCACCTAACTTTGGAGGCATTTGTTGCTCGTTGTTTTTTGCGAATATTCAACCAGGCTTTCAATTCATTGAATAGGGTGTCGTACACGCCGGAAACGCCCTCTGCCTTACGCCTAGCAGCCTGTCGGACTTAAAACTAATAATTAAAGTAAGCGTATCGAATATAACTTGAACCAGGTGGTCTAAGTCTTCATGTCAACGCGCTTTGTTAACATTGACCGGCAGACTCCGATGCTTCTGCCCGCTGACGT
>DASRLE010000101.1:0-7473 GCA_035648615.1 Saccharimonadales bacterium (SeqCode)
GTTTGATCGGGAACGGTTGGTTGTTTAGCGGGCATCTGTGTGGGGAATGCGAGCCTTGGCCCAAAGATACTTCATAACGTGAGATTATAGGGCACTCGTCCAAGTTCAAAGGGCAAATTTGGGCGTGGCCGGCTTGCCCCTGGCATGGCACGAGACCTGCGGCAATTCGCCGAATATGCTTATGAGACGTTTTTTTCTTCTAATCCTGCTCTCCAGCATGTCCGCTCTGTCCGCAGGCCCGGCCAACCCCATTTTGTTTGTTACGCAAGTGCCCGTCCCAGCGGACTTTGGGACGATTGGCTCGACTTTTGGAAACCATCGGGGGAATCCGGCTTTTTGTGGGCGTGGCGGCGATTTGTATATCCGTTACGCCGACGGCACGCTCAAGAACCTGACGCGCGCCGCCGGGTATGGGCAATGGGGAGCGCAGGCGCCCAAGGGCATCGCGGTGCGTCAGCCTTGCGTCTATTGGAGCGGTCAAAAAGCAGTCTTCAGCATGGTGGTTGGGTCGCCGACGAACATCAACGACTACAGCACTTACTTTTGGCAGCTTTACGAAATCACCAATTTCACCGATCCGAATGCCATTCCAGTCATCACGAAGGTCGCGAACCAACCCGCAACCTTCAATAACATCGCGCCGATTTACGGTTCGGACGACCGGATTATTTTCACCAGCGACCGGCCTCGCAACGGCCAGGCGCAACTCTACCCGCAATTGGATGAATATGAGGAACTGGCGACCGTGACCGGTCTCTGGAGCCTGCAACCGGCCAACGGCGACTTGTTCATGGTGAACCACACCCCAAGCGGCGCCTTCTCGCCCTTGCTGGACAGCGCCGGACGGATTGTCTTCGTTCGCTGGGACCATCTTCAACGCGATCAACAGGCCGACACCGATTGGGAGAACGGCGCCATCACCTACGGGGCTTTCAACTGGAGCGACGAATCTTCCAATTCCGTGCCGACGACCAACCTGGCGGAAGTCTTTCCCGAGCCGCGCAACGTTCGCACGGATTTGCTGGCGGGGACAGGTCTGGGCGGGAATAATTTCAACCAATTTTTCCCGTGGGCCATCAACCAGGACGGCACGGATGAAGAAACGGTCAACCACATCGGCCGTCACGAAATTGGCGGCAGCTATGCCTCGGCCTCCTTCACCAATGACCCCAACGTCCAAGACCTCTATTATTACGGAGGCAATTACAACACCAACACGATTGATAATTTTCTGAATGCGCGCGAAGACCCCAATATCGCGGGGCTTTTCTACGGCGTGGATGCGCCTGAGTTCGCCACCCACGGCGCCGGCCAGATCGTGTCCATCACCGGCAATACGAATACCAATGCCTTCTACATGCGCATTAATTATCTGACCCCGCGTTCGACCCACGAATACGCGAACTCACCCACCAGCGTCCCTCCGGATGACACCGGGCTTTATCGCAATCCGCTGATGACTTCGGACGGATACCTGATTGCCGCCCACACCACCAATACGCAGGCTGAGACGGACTCGGATACCGTCGCGTATCCCGGGACAAATTTCCCGGCCACGGCTTACGATTTCCGTTTGAAATTCCTGAATTTGACTAAGGGCTATTATGCACCCGGGGCCATGCTAACTCCCGGCCTGACCAATCGGGCCAGCTACCTCGATCCGGACAACTATCTTTCTGAGGCACAGACCAACCTGCTTTGGGAACTGGACCCCGTCGAAGTAATGCCGCGCTCCCGCCCGATGCCCTTCGAAGTGCCGATCGCCGGCCCGGAACTGGCCGCCTTTGCCGCAGCGGATGTTGATGTGGGAACGTTCCAAAATTACCTGCGCACCCACCAACTGGCCTTGATTGTCAGCCGCGACGTTACCACCCGTGACGAGGCGGACCGTCAACAACCCTTCAACCTCCACATAGCGGGCACGAGCCACCAGACGATTGGAGCGCCGGGCAAAATCTATGACGTTGCGTGGCTGCAACTTTTTCAAGCAGACCAGTTGCGGGGGCTTAATTATGGCAATCCGGCCAATCCTGGAACTGGCCGCCGCGTTATCGCCCAATCCATCCATGATCCGGCGGTGGACAATCCGGGACACCCCGGCGCTCCGATTGGCAGCGTGCAATTGGCCTCCGACGGCTCGCAAGCGGCCATCGTCCCCGCCCGCCGCGCCATGACGTGGCAACTGACTGATACCAACGGCGTCGGCATTGTGCGCGAGCGGTATTGGCTGACCTTCGCGCCGGGAGAGATTCGCACCTGCACCAGTTGCCATGGAATCAACGAGCAAACCCAGTCCCATCAACCCGTGCCGACCAACACCCCTTTGGCCTTGGTGGCGCTGCTCAACTACTGGAAAACCAACGCCACGATACTCCCCAACCTCGTCGCCAGCCAGAGCACAAACTTTTTCCAAATCACCTTTGTGCGCCGTCCCGCCGAATCCGGCATCACCTATCACGTCCAGACCTCCACCAATCTGGCCGCGTGGTCAGACATCGCCACCTATGCCGGGTCGAATGTCGTTCTGACGGCTCAGGCTACGGAAATTTCCCGGGTGGGTTCGCCCAACGAAAGCGTGACCGTCCGCAACGCCTCCGGTGTAAGTGGCAACCCGGAGCGGTTTTTAAGAATCAGTGTCACGCGCCCCTAACGCAGGAATAGCAGTCGTCATTTGGTTACAGCAAATCTGCGCCTGGTCCCTTGAATTTGGTTGCCGGGTTCACGAGTGCCTACCGTCACGGAGGTAACATCTCGCCAGATGATTTTGGGTTTTTGAACAGATTCTGTTTGGGATCAAACTCAATATCGCGCGAGTTAGGAACCGGATTGAGATAGTAGCGAAACTGCATGAAGTCGCCGTAAATTTTACCATACAGTGCGGAAGTTGCGTTGCCATTCGCGTCCAAAACAGTGCGCACTCGAAAGAAAAAATTGCGGTTAGAATCTCTATCCTGTTTAGTTCCTTGGCCGGGATGACGACTCATAATTCTTACAACCCCCGTCTGGTAGCCGTCTGCCGGAGCGTTGTGCGGTGAACGTAGGACGCTGCCGTTGTCAAACGAATATGGAACATTGAACTCTTGAATGCCGTCACCTTTGTTGGGGAAACTCACCGTTAATTTATAGTCAAAATCGTTTTCTGCCTTTTTGGCCAGTTCTCCGGTAAAAATAATATCGGTTTTTTGGCCGCTACCGTATGGGGCGACCCAATTGCCAACGATCAGATCATATCCAACCGGTTGATTGAATGCGGGGGGACCTGAGTCGATAAGTTTTGCATACATTGCAATGGGTTGCCCAATCCTTTTGAGTGACAGTGTTACCTCTGGATTCCATTTTACAGGGTCGTAATCGCTCGGTTTTCCCAATTGGTTGACAACATAGCTCCTGTAAAATCCGTCTTTTTCGGCACTGAAACTCAGTGAAATTGAGCGGTCCCGATGGGAGGCCTTAAAGATGCCATCTGCATCGGTTAAACCGCTTATACTTTCCGATGCGATTGAATCCCTTGGTTGCCCTGGTGGAGGATGGACAAAATAGCTGACTGAAGCCTCCGCTCCCGGCATGGGCGCCCCGGATTCGTCCACAACCTTGAGCGTGGCGTGCCATTCATTTGAGCGCGGTTCATTTTGTCCCCAAAGATGGTTTCCTGATAATATAATAAAAAAGATGCATAAGAAGTTCTTCATGATTATTTTGAATCCCATTCCCGCCGTCCTTCTTGCACGCTCGAACAGAAATCTTCAAGCCTCGCTTTTGTTTACGGGATTTTTTAAAACAGTCACGGTGGCAACATCTGGCCGGATGATTTTGAGCTTTTAAACAAATTTTGTTTTGGGTCAAACTCGATGTTGCGCAAGTTAGGAACCGGATTGAGATAGTAGCGAAACTGCATGAAATCGCCGTAAATCTTGCCGTAAAGCGCAGATTTTACACCACCGGTTTCATCCAGGATAGTTCGGACACGAAAAAAGTAAATGACGTTCGGATTGCTTTCCTGCTCTGGGCGTTGTTCGCCAGGATGCGCTCTTTCTTCTTTAATCAATTGCGGCGCGTAACCAGAAGCGGGTGCTTGGTGCGGAGATTTAAGGAGACTCCCCCGACTGCCTTGGTCGTGCGGAATAAACTTTTGAATTCCGTCCCCTGGATTCGGAAAGCTAACCGTTAATTTGAATTCGTAATCGAAAGGAGCCTTCCCACTGAAATGCCGGGTGAAAATGAAATCAGTTGACTGGCCTTTTCCGTAGGGTGAAACCCAGTCGCCAGCCATCAAATCATAGCCTATGGGCTTGTCCGAAACGGGTGGGCCAGACTCCACAATTCTTGCATACATTGGAATTGGATCGCCGATCATTTTTAGAACCAATGTCAGCGTGGGGTTGCGATTCTCAGTTACCGTTGCCGAATCGAATTGACCTGGTAAAAACAAATCATAATTCACATGAGTGGAATAATACCTTGGTTTCCGAACATCAAATCCCAAGCTCCAGGACGCATCGCTGTGAGATGCGGAAAATACGCCGTTTGAATCCGTCAAACCCTCAATTGTTGCTGAACTCTCACGGTAACCGTCAACAACCTTTCCTGGCGGCGGCGTGATGTGATAACCCACTGAAGCATGCGCCCCATCGATTGGTTGGCCATTGTCGTCAACGAGCTTAAGTGTGACGCTCCATGGCGCTCCGGTAATTTCGGGTTGCGCAAAAACGCAGTCGCTGCTTGTCAAAACCAGGAAGAGGCAAATGAGTGTTTTCATAATTTCCTGCCAACTCCGAGCATAGAAACGCGGCTGCGTTGGGAATAGCTCCTCATCTGGCTAAACACAATTCCAAATAAAGCGGACGATGGATAGCCACCCGGCCATGTGCGCAGCACATCCCCGCCGCTGGAATAAAATTATACACGTTCGCGCTGTGGAAATTGCTCAAACCACTGTTCCAAGTCAACGTGCTGTGGGAATCGTTTATTGGAAATAGTTGATATCAATCGCTTGCCCCGAGTTCCTCGCCGTAGGGCAACCAGTCTGGATAAACCATGTTGGTGCTGAGGGCGGGGGTACCGTTAATGGCTCGCGTCGGATGTTTGCTCCTAATATTTTAATCGTGATTCCCCAACACGTTTCAATGGCATCGCAGTATTGAGGCCATTCAGAGGCCCACTTATGACAACATTGCGAGAATTCGTCTTTCAAGGATTCGTCTCTCATGAAACTCAAATACAAGAAGGCGCGAACCTGAGGCGCCCTGAAAAGAGGCCCCGAGACGCGTCGGCCCATGGCGAAGGCCGAACCACTGTCTTCGATTAGTGACATCAGATTGCAAACGGATTACTTCTTCCTTTACAGGGAGAAGGGGGGGGCGGTTAATGTTACGCCTACGTATGGCAGAGTTAATTGGAAATCTTTTGGTGGCGCAGTCGGGAGGCCCTACCGCCGTGATCAATGCCAGTGTAGCGGGGGTCGTGCAGGAGGCCCGCCGACAGCGCTGTGTTTCGCATATTTATGGTGGAATGAACGGGATTCTCGGCATTCTCAATGAACAATTGATCGACCTGGCCCAGGAAGACCCGGAAACGATTGAGGCCCTTAAACATACGCCGGCGGCGGCGCTGGGCACTTGCCGCTATAAGATCGATTTCAAAAAGAAACCGGAAAAAGCCGCTCGCGAAATGGACCGGCTTTTTCAGGTCTTCCAAGCGCATCAGATTCGGTATTTTCTGTATGCCGGCGGCAACGATTCCCAGGACACCGCCGATAAGATTCATCAGGAGGCAGGGCGGCGCGGTTATGAAATGCGGGTCATCGGGGTGCCGAAAACAATCGATAACGACCTGCCTCACACCGATCATTGCCCGGGCTTCGGCTCGGTCGCCAAGTATAACGCTTGCACGGTCATGGAGATCGCCGCGGATGTCAGCAGCATGGCCACCGATGACGGCGCCTGTTGCATCATCGAAGTGATGGGGCGCAGCGCGGGCTGGATTGCCGCCAGCGCGGTCCTGGCCAAGCGGGAGCCTTGGTGCGCGCCGCATGTGATTTTATTGCCGGAGATTCGGTTTCACGAAGACTCCTTCCTGGCCAAGGTCCAGGCAACCATCGACGAGTTGCATTATTGCATTGTCGTGGTGGGGGAAGGGTTGAAAAATCCCGATGGCACCGAATACAGCGCGGATACTTCGCGTTTGGATGCTTTTGGACATCCCGTTTTGTCGGGCGCGGCCGATCGGCTGGCCGAAGTGGTTTACGGCAAACTCAATACCAAGACGCGCTCGGTCAAACTGGGCTACGCGCAACGCTGCGCCGCCCATTACGCCAGCGCGACCGATGCTGCCGAAGCCATTGCGTGCGGGGAAGCCGCCGTGCGCGCCGCCGTCGAGGGGCGCAGCGGGTTCATGGTCAAGCTGGTGCGGGGCAAGGGCAGCGCCTATTCGTGGACAACCGGTTTGCAGCCTTTGTCCGACATCGCCAACGTCGAGCATTTGCTGCCGCGGGATTGGATGAGCGAGGATGGTTTTATGCCGAACGAGAAATTTATCCAGTACGCCCGCCCGCTCATTGCCGGCGAAGTCCATGTGCCGACGGAAGGCGGCTTGCCCAACTTTGCCGTGTTGAAAAAGAAGCAACTGCCGTGTCAATTGCCGGAGCGGACTTAACCAGCCCGAGCCCGCCCAAATGGACAATGCGCCGATTTTTAACGCCGGCTGGAAAATGGTATCTTCCCTTAAATGACCGTGAAGTTGATGAATACCCTTGAGAGTTGGGCAAAACTGGCTATGTAAGAACCTGCGTGATCGAACTATCTCATCTCAGCCTCAAGCGTTTGATAATCGGCAATTTCAAAAGCATCAAACATATCGAGCTGGATAACCTGAACAACGTCGCCTTGCTGATGGGACGCAACAACGCCGGCAAATCCAATTTCCTCGATGCGCTCAAGTTTATTTCCGACGCCGCCGTCAGTTTCCAACATGCCTTGGAATCGCGCGGCCACGATTTGACGGAGGTCATCCACCGCAAGCGGGCCGAGGAGGCGATGGAATTTTTGTTTGATTTCACGCTGTCGCCGCCGAAGCGGACTGAATACGTCAACCAACTTTTTGCCGGCGGTTCACCGGCCGAGGCGTTGAACTCGGAATTTCTTTCGCGCCTGACGTTGAAGATCACCCTGGATCGCGAGCATTTTGCGGAGGAACTTTCCACACCCAACCTGTCGGGTGGCCGCGCTTTTCTGATTTTTTCCAATCGCGGAACGGCCGGCAGCCTTGAGTCGATGAGCGGGCAATTGGAATCCCTCGGCAAAAGGCGAGGAGGCGAATTGGAGTTGGTTCGCCTGGAAACCAAGCCGGAAACGATTCAACCTTACCGCTTGCGTTTGGGCCGCCCTGACGCGGCGCCCGCCTGGCCCATCTCCTGCGAATTGGCCAATGCCGTTCATCAACAGTTCGCCAATCTCGAATGGGCGGATCCCATGCGCC
>DASRLE010000102.1:0-3618 GCA_035648615.1 Saccharimonadales bacterium (SeqCode)
GGGGAAATGGGATGTTATGGGAGCGATGAGATTCGCGCTTATACGATTCCTAAGGAGACGCCTGTCGCGGTTCAGCCGACCCAACCAGCGCCGGGGGACAGTGCTATGCCGGCGGCTGATATTCCGGTTAGTTCGGCGCCGGTTCACTGGACGGCGCCGGCGGGGTGGAAGGATCTCGGTCGGGCTGACCTGCGGTTGGGGAATTTTGCGGTGCCTGGCCCTGGCGGTTCCAAGGCGGATGTCGGCATCTTTTCGTTTCCGGGAAGTGTCGGGACGGAATTGGGCAACGTTAACCGCTGGCGCGGTGAACTGAAATTGCCGTCAATCGAGCAGAACGAAATCCGCTCGGAGCCAATCACCATCGATTCCATGCCCGGGCGGCTGTATGATATGACGGGAGAGGCGGACCGAACGGTTGTGGCCACTTTGCCTCGCAATGAGGCAACGTGGTTTTTTAAAATGCGCGGCCCAAAAGAGATCGTGGCGGGCGCCAAGCCGGTCTTTCTGGATTTTTTGAAGTCTGTTCACTTTAGCGCGCCCATCACCGAGGCAATTGCCGCCGCCCCGCCAGACAATTCGCCGAGTGAACCGCAATGGACTCTCCCGGCAAACTGGAAGGAAAAGACGCCGGGACCCATGGTTTTCAAAAGCTTCACGGCGGTCGAGGAAAGCGGGAAGACGGCGGCTGTCAATATCAGTTTTTTTCAGGGAGATGTCGGCGGCAAGCTGGCCAATATCAACCGCTGGCGGGGACAGGTCGGGTTGCCGGAGGTCGAAGAAAGCGGGTTGAGCAGGGTCACGCGGCCTCTCGAGACGGCGGGTGGCGCGGCTACTTTGGTCGATTTTGCCGGCATGGACGCCAAGACGGGGGAGCCCGCCCGGTTGGTCGCGGTCATCGTTCCGCACGGCGCGGACACCTGGTTTTATAAGTTGTTGGGCGAGGGCCCGGTGGTGGAGAAAGAAAAAGACAGCTTTGTAAAATTTGTGCAAACGGTGCATTATCCATGAAGATGCTCCATCGCATTATCAGTATTTTTACGTCGCTGCGTTTGACGGTCGCCTGCCTGGCGGCGGCGCTGATTCTGATTTTCGTGGGCACGCTGGCCCAGGTGCAAGTGGGTCTCTATGCCGCGCAAACGTCGTTCTTCCGCAGCTTTTTTGTCTATTGGACGCCGCCGGGCACGCACTGGAAAATTCCCGTTTTGCCGGGCGGCTGGCTGCTGGGGCTGGTCTTGCTGGTCAATCTTTTGGCCGCGCATATCAAACGCTTTAAGTTTACCCCGAAAAAATACGGAATCATTTTAATTCACGGGGGCTTGATTTTTCTCTTGCTGGGCCAATTCTTGACAGAGCTGTTCCAAGTGGAAAGCACGATGCGGCTCGAAGTGGGTGAAACCAAAAATTACGTCGAAGACAGCCGCCGCAATGAATTGGCGGTCATTGATGTCACCGATCCCAAATCGGATAAAGTCGTGGCCATTCCCGAATCGCTGCTGGCCAATGGCGGGGAGATTCGCACGCCGGAATTGCCATTTAGTCTCGACGTGGAAAAATTCTTTCCCAACTCGAAGCCAGCCGGCCCAATGTCTGGCGCGGGCGAGAAAATCAAGGCCGCTGACGGGATTGGCCGGCGCTTACTTTTTGCTTCGGCGCCTATCACTCGCAGCATGGATGAAATAAACCAGCCGGCTGCTTTGATTAAAGTTGTCTCCAGTAAAGGCCCCGTCGGGGAATGGTCGGTTTCCACCTGGACAACCTGGTTGCCGCGCTATCCTTTCGTCGAATTGCTCCGGGAGTTGAACAGCCTGATGGGTGGAGTCTCTCTCACCGCCCCCCAAAGTTTTACTTATGCCGGGCGCAACTATCAAATCGCGCTCCGCCCCGCGCGATATTACAAACCCTACAGCATCACCTTGCTGGCTTTCACCCATGACATATACGCAGGGACGGACATTCCGAAAAATTTCTCGAGCAAAATTCACCTCAACGACCCCAGCAGGGGCGAAGATCGCGACATCCTGATCTACATGAACAATCCCTTTCGCTATCACGGCGAAACGTTTTATCAGGCATCGTTTGAGCCGAACGAATTGGAGCCGGGCCATGACCGGGTCACCGTCCTCCAAGTGGTGCGAAACCCTGCTTCGATCACCCCCTACGTCGCCTGCAGTTTGATTGCCCTTGGTCTGGTTGTGCAATTTCTCATGCATTTATTTAGTTTCGCCCGCAAGCGGGCCCAGCAGACCAAGGCTCCCTTGAACAAAAGAGTTCCGGCGGCGCCTGTTCTGGAACCGATCGCCAGCAATGGCAGAAGGAGCCGGTTATGAAAAAGTGGTTGCCATGGATTCTGGTCGCGGTTTTCGCCGGGTGGTTTTTAGGCGGATTTTCCGAGCCAAAATTGAAGAATGGTTTTGACGTGGCCGGTTTCGGGCGGTTGCCGGTGCTGTTGGATGGGCGGGTTCAGCCCTTCGACTCGGTTGCGCGGAATTCTCTCTTGAGCATGAGCGGCAAGTCCACTGTCGCCATCTCCAATGCCCCTTCTCTTTCCGCCACCGAGTGGCTGCTCGATACCATGACCAAACCCCAACTGGCCGATCAGTTGAAAATCTTCCGGCTGCAACATCCCGATTTGGAAGGTCTGTTCAACACCGACAAATCCAGCGTCGGCTATGGCTATTATTCCTTCGATGAGGTGACCAATCAGCTCGATCACCTGCAAGCACAGGCGCAAAAGCTGATGGATTCCGAAAAGGGCAACGAGGACGCAGCCAAAACCCGCACGGCCTACCAAAAAGATTTGATGCACCTGGTCAACAGCCTGGTTTTGTATAATCGGCTCAAGAACAGCCTGGAACCGGAAGGCACGCGGGATTTCACCGAGGAGTTGCAGGTTTATCAGGAATCCATTGTGCCGGGCCGCACGGCTTTGCAACAAAGCGAAGACGGCAAGGATCCCAACCAGGAAGATTTAAGCCGGATCGCCGCTTTCTTCCGTCGCTACGGCGAAGTGAGCAAACTGGCCGATCCGTTGATTGTGCCGCCGTTGCCCGACGAACCGCGCGCGAGCTGGTCGAACATCGGCACCAATTTGCTTAACGCCCTTCGTTCCGGCGAATTAAGCCCTTCCGCAAAATATTATGCCGCGATGGCCACGGCCTACAAAAACAATCAACCGGCGGCCTTCAACCAGGCGGTGGCGGGCTACCGCGCGTGGATGCAGGAGAACGACCTTTATCCGGCATTGAAGAAGGGCAGCCAGGAATTTTTCTTCAATCAAATTGAGCCGTTCTACAAGGCGATGGTCATCTACGTCGCCGCGCTGTTGCTGGGCTGTTTGTTCTGGATCAATTTGTCGGAATGGGTGCGGCGCTCGGGCTTCGCTCTGTTGGTACTGGCGTTTGTCATTCATTCGATTGGGCTGGGGTTCCGCATGTATCTGGAAGGCCGGCCGCCGGTGACGAATTTATACTCGTCCGCAATCTTCATCGGCTGGGGCGCCTGTCTGCTCGGCATGATTCTGGAACGAATTTTTAGAGGGGGCATTGGGCTGGTCTGCGCCGGATTTATTGGCTTCGTGACGCTGATCATTGCCCATCATCTCGCGCTGGCCGGCGATAC
>DASRLE010000103.1:0-2688 GCA_035648615.1 Saccharimonadales bacterium (SeqCode)
TAAACAGTGGCAAAATCTGGGGCATCCCACCGAGGGTTCGCCCGGAAACTATCAGTTT
This sequence comes from Saccharimonadales bacterium (SeqCode), assembly GCA_035648615.1. Classification (GTDB taxonomy): domain Bacteria; phylum Verrucomicrobiota; class Verrucomicrobiia; order Limisphaerales; family Palsa-1400; genus DASRLE01. The sequence continues at coordinate 59 of DASRLE010000103.1, forward strand.
AACGACTCCCAAGCGATCATCCAGACGCAGCGATTTTACAGCGTGACCAGCCCGTAAGGTGAAAAACAAAAAAGCAGGGCAGGCGAAAGCCTGCCCTGCTTTTTAAATATCAAGCTGCCCTATTTCGCGCCTTGGTCAATCCACGCCCGGATTAAACCGATTTGATCTTTAGTCAAAGGTTGGATGTGGGCGCGATTTTTCGGCGGCGGCATGAAATCGTCTGCATCGCCCAGATGCGCCACATTTGCCACCAAGGTGCTTTTCGCGCTGTCGCCCGGGACGATGGCCGGACCGTCTTCACCGCCCTTTAAAACGGCCTCCAGCGAGTCGAGCCGCAGTTTGCCTTTCGGCTTCGCGGTCTTGGGCCCGTGGCAGGGATAGCAGGATTTCTCGAAAATCGGCTGAATGTCCGTCGCGTAGGTCACGCCTTGTTTGGTGGACGCCGGCGGCAGGAGGCTGGCGTCGATGTCCGCCTTTTTATCGTCGGCCAGAGCGCCCACCGCAAGCAAAGTGCATCCGCCAATCAAACCAAGGGTCAAATATTTAGGCAACATGCACGTATTTATCCAAAAATGCCGCTTGGCGTCAAAGGTTATTTATTTGTCACGCAGCGCGGCAATTTTCTCCCAGTGTTCGGTGCGGGCCGACTTGAGAACGGCGTCGCAAACGAATTGGGTTTCCAGGGCCTCGCGAAAAGTCGGGCTGGCCGGCTGCCCGCTGCTCAAGCCTTGGAGAAAATCCGCCACTTGATGAATAAAAGTGTGCTCGTAACCGATTTGCAAACCCGGCACCCACCAGTGTTTCATGTAGGGCTGATCGCCGTCGGTCACATGGACCGAGCGCCAGCCGCGCACCCGCCCTTCATCGCGATGATCGAAATATTGCAGCCGGTGCAGGTCGTGCAGGTCCCACGCGATGGAGGCGTGCTCGCCGTTGATTTCAAAAGTGTAAAGGGCCTTGTGGCCGCGCGCGTAGCGGGTGGATTCAAAGGTGGCCAGCGAACCATTGCTAAACCGGGCCAGAAACGCGCACGCGTCGTCGATTTCCACCTTTTCCACTTTGCCGCTCAAGGTGTGCTTGCGCTCTTTGATGAAGGTTTCGGTCATGGCGCTTACTTTGTCCATGCGGCCATTGAGCCAGAGGGCAGTGTCGATGCAATGGGCCAGCAAATCGCCGGTCACTCCGCTGCCCGCCACTTTGGCATCCAGCCGCCAAAGGCCCGCGCCGCCCTGGGGCAGCTCGGGGCTGATGGTCCAATCCTGCAAAAACTTGGCCCGATAATGAAAAATGCGGCCCAAGCGGCCTTCGTCAATCAATTGCTTGGCCAGCGTGACTGCCGGGACGCGCCGATAATTGTACCAAACCATGTTGGGCACTTTTGCCTTTTCGATGGCCCGCACCATGGTCCGGCCCTCGGCCCCATCCATCGACAGCGGCTTCTCGCACAAAACCATTTTGCCCGCTTTCGCTGCGGCCATGGCGATCTCGGCATGGGTGTTGTTCGGGCTGGCGATGTCGATCAAGTCGATGTCCCGGCGTTCAATCAGCTTGCGCCAGTCCGACTCGACGGATTGATAGCCCCATTTGGCCGCGAAGGCGCGCGCATTTTTTTCATCCCGTCCGCAAATGGCTTTGAGGACCGGCCGGTAATCCAGGTCGAAAAAATTATTGACTTTGCCGAAGGCGTTCGAGTGGGTCCGGCCCATGAAGCCGCCGCCGATCAGACCGATATTAAGTGGTTTCATAATTTCGTAATTGCCATGAGTGAATCAGGCCCGCCAGCCATGATTTTCCCGCACCTGGATCATTGCGGCCAGAATGTCGTTCCACGTCTGCGGTTTTTTCATGACCTCATTCGGGAACATGCAGCCATCCCAGCAGATATGTTGGAATTTTTTGGTGGCCCGCCCTTTTTCATCGCGCAACCAATAACCGGCGTCGCGCGCGATGTTGAGTTTGCCGTTGGGATCGGTGGGCAGGCAATGGCGTCCGGTTTTATCGTGCGAACCGGAGCCTTTGACCGTCGCGTCATTTTGCGCCACATGAAAATCAATTGTCCAAGGGCGCAACGCCGCCACCATCTTTTTCATGGCGATATGGAATTGCTCCGGCTCCCAATGAAAATTCTTGGGCACGATCCGGTGTTGCGGCGCATTATAGCCGAGCATGTAAAGAAGAGTATGCGCCATGTCCGCCTGGAAGCCGAGCGCCTTGGGCAGGTTGACCGCTTCGAGCAGTTGCGCCATGTATTTCCAACTGTGCATCCCGCCCCAGCAAATTTCCCCTTCCGCCGCCAGGCGCTCGCCGTGGTCCTGGGCGATTTTAGCCGCCTCACGAAACGTGGCCGCGATTTTCTTCGTATTCTCCCTGGGATTCTTTTCCCAATCCGCCACCCCGCAGGCCGAATCAATCCGCACCACGCCATAAGGGCGCGCCCCCAGCTCCCGCAATTGCTGCGCGATTTGACAGGCCTTGCGCACCTGGCCGACAAACTTCTGCCGATCGTCCGCGCTCCCCATCGCGCTGCCTCCCCCTGTTGGCGGCCAGACCGGCGCGACCACTGAGCCGGCCACGAACCCCTTCTTGCGAATTTTGTCCGCCAGCTTTTTCACCGCGCCCTTGTCGCTGTC
>DASRLE010000104.1:0-5293 GCA_035648615.1 Saccharimonadales bacterium (SeqCode)
TGTTTATACCGGAATTCGCGCGCAAGCCTGCATCATCGTTTTCCTGCTGGCCTCTTATTGGCTGCTGATGGGGACGTGGGGTTCGACGCCCTGGGCCGAACACGGAAATTTTTCCGAACACGTCGATTCGCTGGTCTTGCATGGCCATACCTGGAAAGAAACCAACACCTACGATCCGGAGGGCATCGTCAGCACCCTTCCGGCCATTGCTTCAGTGCTTTTCGGGATTTTAACCGGGCACTGGCTGCGGTCTCGCCGGGAACCGGCCGAGAAAACAGCCTGGATGTTCGTCGCCGCCAACCTGCTACTCCTGGCCGGACAAATCCTGAATTACTGGATGCCGATCAATAAAAAATTGTGGACCGGTTCCTATGCGATTTTCATGGCGGGGATGGCGCTGAACATTTTCGCCATTTGCTATTGGCTGATCGATGTGAAGGAACACAAGAAATGGGGGAAGCCCTTTGCGATTTATGGGATGAATGCGATCACCGTGTTCGTTTTGACTGGATTGCTCGGGCGTATTTCGACGCTGGTTCCCGCTGGCTCGGAAAATGGACATTCCATTATGTTGAAGACCTGGCTCTTCGAGCATCTCAAGGCAGCCTTCGTCGCGGTCGGCGGGCCGCTGGCTACGCCTAAAAACAGTTCACTGCTTTATGCTTTGGGGTATGTGGCGCTTATGTACGCCGTGGTTTGGATCATGTATCGCCGCAAGTGGTTCGTGCGCCTTTAGCTTAATCGCGCGCGCGATAGCGCAGCCAAAATAGGCCGCCCAATCCCAGCAACAAAAGAACACAAACCGCCATCGCGCCAATTCCGAGACGATGGGGATAAAGGGCCAGCGCGACTGCGGCCAATCCCGGCCCGAAGGCGTTGCCTGCGCCAATGGCCGCTTCGTGGATGCCGCCATGTTCGCCTTTGGTATCGCTCACGTCCATGGAATAAAAAAGCGACGAATAATAAATCAAACCGATGGACATCCCAAAAAGACACTGGGCGGCAATCAGCGCCCAAAAATTTTCCCACAAAAGCATCGCGCCAAAAGAAATAATCATGGCCACATACGCCCCGGCCAGAAAACGAAATCGGTAATGCCATCGCGGCCAGAGCCGGAGAAAGACAAAAGCGCCCGCGCGCACAAAAAGCCAGATCGAGCAGACGAAGCCGGCCGCCATGCGAGTCAAATGCAATCTCAGGGCCAGAGTGGGAGCAGTCGAGATAAGAGTATTGATGGCCAGATAGGCCAGCGGGTTGGCCAGCAGCGCCATGCTGAGAAATACCCTTGGCGAAAGGACCGAGCTAAAGGCTTCTGACGTGGGGCGCAGCAAAGGGCGCTCGGCCTCGACATCCGGCGGCGGTTGGCGCTCCACGGCCTGCTCCAGCCAAAAAGACAGCCCCAGTTCAACCACCAGCACGGCGGTGGGGACAAAAAATATGCTTTTCAGTCCCCACTTTTGCAGCATCGCCCCGCCGGCGAAATAAGCAATCGCTCCGCACGTTGCCCAAGTGACATTATAAATGCCGACCATGCTCTGCAAACGCAGGGGCGGTTCCCCTTCGCTCATCAACGCTTCCAGCGCCGGCCAGGTAAAACACAGTCCAACATTGCCCAGCACAATCAGTCCTAAAGTGGTCGCCAAACCCTCGATCTGGCTGCCGATGAGAAACGTCGTGATCATCACCGCCAGCCCCACCTGCACCGACGTAAAATATCCGAACCGTTGGGCGAATCGTCCTCCAAAAAAAGCGGCCACGGCATAGACTGTCCCGAGGAAAGCGGCCAGCAACAAGTTGTGCAAGGCGTCGAAGCCGAATTTGGCCTGGGTATAAAAATAGACGTAATAAAAGAAAGCGGTTGTGCCCAGGGCATTCAACCCTTCGAGCACAAAAACACCGCCTTTTAATCTTCGTGATGTAATGCCGCGATGAACCAGCGGCAATTGCGCAATGGCCATGTATTTTCCTTCGTCCGCGCAGAAAGTGCCGTCAGACCGAAGCCATGTCCAGCGCCAGAATGGAATTAAACCGCAAAAGGCAAACTGGAACTCCGCGCCTTGACACCGCCCGCCCCAAACCCCAATTTTCTCTTTTGTCCGCGCAGACACGGAGTTTGGTTATGAACGAAGCACACAATCTGTTTGAGACGTTGAAGGAATTTGATTTGGGGACTGGGCGGAAGGGCCAGTTTTATTCGCTGCCCGCGCTGGAAAAGGCCGGCGTCGGGGCTATTTCCAAGCTGCCGGTCTCCATTCGCCTGGTTCTGGAATCGGTCTTGCGTAATTGCGATGGCAAAAAGGTCTCGGAAACCAACGTCCGGGAACTGGCGCATTGGCAGCCCAAGACGCCGCGCACCCAGGAAATTCCGTTCATCGTCGCCCGGATTGTGTTGCAGGATTTTACCGGGGTGCCGTTGCTGGTCGATCTGGCCGCCATGCGTTCGGCGGTGGTGAAGCTGGGCAAGAATCCCAAGTTGATCGAGCCGCTGGTTCCGGTGGACTTGGTCGTGGACCACTCGGTGCAGGTTGATTTTTCGGGCGCGCCCGATTCCATGGCGCGGAATCTGGACATGGAATTTCAACGCAATCGCGAGCGGTATCAGTTTCTCAAATGGGGCATGCAAGCCTTTGACACTTTCAAGGTCGTTCCGCCCGGCATTGGCATTGTCCATCAAGTCAATTTGGAATACTTGGCCAAGGGTGTCCTGTCGCGTTTGGGAGGCGCGGACGGTCAGGCGGTGTTCTATCCGGACACGCTGGTCGGAACGGATTCGCACACGACGATGATCAACGGGTTGGGCATTGTCGGCTGGGGCGTGGGCGGCATCGAGGCCGAAGCGGGTATGTTGGGCCAGCCGGTTTATTTTCTGACGCCGGACGTGGCCGGCGTGCATTTGACCGGGGCGCTGCGCGAAGGGGTTACCGCGACCGACCTGGCTTTGACGGTCACGGAAATTCTGCGCAAGGCGAAAGTCGTCGGAAAATTTGTCGAGTTCTACGGGCCCGGCGCGCAGGCCCTGGCCGTGGTGGATCGCGCAACGATAGCCAACATGGCGCCGGAATATGGCGCGACCATGGGCTTCTTCCCCGTCGATGAAGAGTGCGTCCAGTATTTGCGCAACACCGGGCGCAGTGAAGAGCACTGCCGAATCTATGAAAACTATTTTCGCGCCCAGGGCCTTTTCGGAATTCCCCGCAAAGGCGACATCGCCTATTCGACGGATTTGGAAATAGACTTGACATCGGTCGTCCCCAGCGTGGCCGGCCCCAAGCGGCCCCAGGACAAAATCGAATTGACTCAGCTCAAGGGCGAATTTATCCGCGCCTTGGGCAAGCCCGCCGCCGAAAACGGTTTTGGCAAAACAGCGGATGATTGGAAACGCGGGTTTCCCATTTTGGAAAACGGCCCGGGCCGTGCCGGCGGCGGAAGCCAGGAACCCGTGTCGTTCCAGCATTCCGTCGAGCAGAACACCAATCCGCTGACCGAATTGGAAATGGCCAACAACCGCCCGACGCCCGATGCGGCCGGCGCGGCGGCCTCCGGCCAGCGGGGCGAGTTGCATCATGGCGACGTGTTGATTGCCGCCATCACCAGTTGCACCAACACCAGCAATCCGTCCGTCATGCTGGCGGCGGGTTTGCTGGCCAAGAAAGCGGTCGAGAAAGGTTTGCAGCCGAATCCAAGGGTGAAGTCCTCGCTCGCCCCCGGTTCGCGCGTGGTCACAGATTATTTGAACAAAACCGGCCTGCAACCCTATCTCGACCAACTGGGTTTCAACCTGGTCGGCTACGGTTGCACGACTTGCATTGGCAACTCCGGCCCGCTCGCCGCGCCGGTCGAGGAGTCTGTCACCAAGAACGACGTCATTGCCGCAGCCGTCCTTTCCGGCAACCGAAATTTTGAAGCGCGGGTTCATCAGAATATCAAGGCTAATTTCCTGATGTCGCCGCCGTTGGTGGTGGCGTTCGCGCTCGCGGGACGCGTCACGCTCGACTTGACAACCGAACCGCTCGGCAAAGGAAGCAATGGCCGGGACGTTTACTTGAAAGACATTTGGCCCAGCCAGGGCGAAGTGCGCCAGGCCATGGAGTCCGCTCTCAAACCGGAAGTATTCCGCCGGCTCTACCAGGATTTCGCGGGGCAAAATCCCAAGTGGAACGAGATCCCCGCCAGCGTGGGACAGGTTTATCAATGGGACACGCAAAGCACCTATATCCAGCAGCCGCCGTTCTTCGATGACTTCAGTCTTCAGCCCGGCAACATTGCGGAAATCAAGGCGGCCCGGCCTTTGGGAATTTTTGGCGACAGCGTGACCACGGACCATATTTCACCGGCGGGAAGCATCAAAAAAACTTCTCCGGCCGGACGGTATTTGGTCGAACGTGGCGTGGACTTTCTCGATTTTAACAGCTACGGTTCCCGCCGCGGCAACGACCGTATCATGACGCGCGGGACCTTCGCCAACGTCCGCATCAAAAACCTGATGGCGCCGGGAACCGAGGGCGGAGTGACGCGATTTCAACCGGGCGGCGCGGAAATGAGTATTTTCGACGCCGCCATGAAATACGCGCAGAGCCATACCCCGCTGATCATTCTGGCCGGGACGGAATACGGGACTGGCAGTTCGCGCGATTGGGCGGCCAAGGGCACGCGGTTGCTCGGCGTCAAAGTGGTGGTTGCCCAGAGTTTCGAACGCATTCACCGCTCGAATTTGGTCGGCATGGGCGTGCTGCCGTTGCAATTCAAAGAAGGAACCTCCGCGCAAACGCTGCGCCTCGATGGAACGGAAACTTATGACGTGCTCGGCTTGAACGCGCAATTGAAACCGCAGCAGGATTTGACCTTGCGCATCACCCGCGCCAACGGCGCCGTGGAAAATATTGCAACGGCCTGCCGTATCGATACCCCGATTGAAATCGATTATTACCAGCACGGTGGAATCTTGCCGTATGTGTTGAGGCAGCTGGCCGGCGCCGCGTGAAAAAACACTTGACAGTAGTGGCGTCGATCCTGTTCGCGCTCTGCGCCGGAGCCCAGCCCTTGCCGAAGATTGCGTTGCGCCCGATTTTCCCCAAACTGGAATGCACTTGGCCGGTTTGGATGGAGGAAACGCCAGACGGTTCGCAGCGATTCGCCATCGTGGAGCAGGATGGAACCGTTTTTATCGCGCCCAAGGGGACGGATGGCGCGGCCGCCCGGCCTTTCCTGAACATTGAGGACCGCAAACCCCACGCAAGTCTTGAACAAGGCCTCCTCAGCCTGGCCTTCCATCCCCAATTCAAGAGCAATGGAC